>JALRGX010000121.1 GCA_023259635.1 Methylotenera sp.
AGGCAAGGAATACCAAGCCTGCTGCCCTTTCCATGGTGAAAAGACACCGTCCTTTACGGTTAGCCCGAGCAAGCAGTTCTACCACTGCTTTGGCTGTGGTGCGCATGGCACGGCTATCGGGTTTTTGATGGAGTACCAAGGCATTAGCTTTGTGGAAGCTATTCATGAGCTGGCTAAAAGTGTCGGGATGATCGTGCCGCAGGAAACGCGCGATGCTGAAAAACCACAGCAAAAAGTTGTGGTAGGTTTGCAAGAGGCGTTGCAGCAAGCTGCCAATTACTACAAAGCCGAACTTAAAAAATCAAAGCGCGCGATTGATTACCTGAAAAGCCGCGGTCTGAGCGGCCAGGTTGCAGCAAAATTCCAGATTGGTTATGCGCCGGCAGGGTGGCAGAACCTGCAAAGTATTTTTCCGCATTATGAAAGTGACGTATTAAGCACTGCTGGTCTGGTTGTTGAGAATGATCAGGGCCGGCGTTATGACCGTTTTCGTGATCGCATCATGTTCCCGATTCACGATCAAAAAGGACAGGTAATCGGCTTTGGTGGTCGTATAATTAACCCGGAAGATACACCTAAATACTATAACTCTCCTGAAACGCCGTTATTTCAGAAGGGGCACGAACTTTACGGGCTATTCTTAGCGCGTCGCGCAATACGTGATGCGGGCCGTGCCTTGGTGGTTGAGGGATACATGGATGTTGTTGCCTTGACGCAATACGGTATTGAGTATGCGGTTGCCGCGCTTGGTACGGCGACTACGCCGTACCATATTACGAAACTGATGCGGCAGGCGGATGAAATCGTATTCTGTTTTGATGGGGATAATGCCGGACGTACGGCCGCATGGCGCGCGGCCACGAATGCATTGCCGGCACTCACTGATGGCCTCAAGTTGTCATTTTTATTCTTGCCGAAAGAGCATGACCCCGATTCTTACGTACGTGAGTTCGGTAAAGAAAAATTTGAGGCTGAAGTGAAGGCTGCCATGCCATTGTCGCAATATATTCTGCAGCACCTGAGTGAAAATAACCCATTGCAGAGTCAGGAAGATCGGGTGCGGTTTTTAAATGACGCTGAGCCTATTCTGCAGCAGATTAATGCGCCGCGCAGTGCGATGTATTTACGTAAAAAAGTTGCCGAACTTGCCCAGCTCTCGGACGATGAAATGCAGAGCCTGCTTAAGTTGCCCAATGTCAATAAGCCGCCAGTGCAGGCCAGGCCCAAGTTGTTGCGCACTACTATGTCGTTGCAGCGCCGCTTCTGTTTACTGATGCTGATGAACCCTTCGCTTGCAGACGAGTCTGATTTGACTTGGGTGCATGGTCAGGCGGATGAAGACATTTTACTTAAGCTGACTATTGAAACTTGTCTGCGTCATCCCCATTCTAAACCAGCAGTGCTAATGCGTGACCTTGAAGGCAAAATTGAAGCCAAAGTACACAATGAATTAAAGCGAGAATTAGCGTTGCTGGATGAAACGTTGGTGGATGGGGAGTTGGCAGGTGCAAGACGGCAGTTGCAGGATGTTTATTCGCATCGGCAGTCGTCTATTTTATTGGCGAGAATCGCTGAAAAACCATTAAGTGAACTGACAGAAGACGAGATTGCTTTGCTGAAATCTGTGGGTAATAAACCCAGCCAAAACAGGGCTTAATTCTGGTATAATACGCGGTTCGAAAATCTTACTGTTGTGCAGGTTAAATGCAATGCATGATAGAAGCTAAATTTTAGAGGTAAGTCATGGCAAGACCAAAGAAAAGTGATCATCTAGCTGAGAAAGAAACAGAAGAGTTTGTGGGCAACGATTTGCCAGAGGTGAGTGCAGAAGAGCGCCGCACCCGTCTTAAAAGCTTAATCGTTTTAGGTAAAGAGCGTGGTTACCTCACCTATGCCGAAATTAACGATCATCTGCCAGATGATGTGCAGGGTTCTGAACAGATAGACGGCATCATTGGCATGATTAATGACATGGGAATTCAGGTGTACGAAGAGACTCCTGATGCTGAAGCGTTGTTAATGTCTGACGCTCCCCCAGCCGTTACAGATGAAGATGCAGTAGAAGAAGCCGAGCAGGCATTGGCTACGGTCGACTCTGAATTTGGTCGTACAACTGACCCGGTGCGTATGTATATGCGCGAGATGGGTACTGTAGATTTGCTTACACGTGAAAGCGAAATCGAGATTGCCCGCCGCATTGAAGATGGCCTGAAGCACATGGTGCAGGCGATTGCCGCATGCCCAACCACAGTTAGTGCCCTGCTTGAACTGGTTGATAAAGTAGAAAAAGATGAGCTGAGTGTTGATGATTTGGTGGATGGTTTAATTGATGCAGATATCGGTTTGGATGACGGCATGACAGTCGAGACTGATGAAGATGTTGAAGACGATAGCGAGGAAGATGATGAGGATGATGATGCTGATGGTGCAAAAGCTGCAGCAATCTCAGCCGAAGCCTTAGCCAAGCTTAAGGAGGAATTGCTCAAACGCTTTACTGTAGTCCGTGCTGCCCATCAAAAAATGATGGAAATCCTGCCGGTCAGAGGCTCGCAGGACTCTGAGTATCAGTCGTTGCTTTCTGAAATTCTGGAAGAACTCACTGCATTCCGTTTCTCGCCGAAGCAGGTAGAAGCTCTTTGTGACCAGGTTCGTGGTTTAGTAGATGCAGTGCGCGGACATGAGCGTAAGGTACTCGATTTCTGCGTCGAGAAATCCGGCATGCCTAGAATGCACTTTATTAAGTCTTTCCCTGGCAATGAAAGCAACTTGAATTGGCTGGAAGAAGAGCTTAAGGCAGATAAGCCTTATGTAGAAAAACTTGCGCGTTTTAACCACGCGATTCTGGATCAGCAGCAACAAATTATTGATCTGGAAACCAACGTTGGCATTTCAACTAAAGAGCTTAAAGAAATCAATAAGCAAATGACCACAGGTGAGGCGCGTGCCCGCCGTGCCAAACGTGAAATGATCGAGGCTAACCTGCGTCTGGTGATTTCAATTGCTAAAAAATACACTAACCGCGGTTTGCAATTCCTGGATCTGATTCAGGAAGGTAATATCGGTTTGATGAAAGCGGTAGATAAATTTGAATACCGTCGCGGCTTCAAATTCTCAACCTATGCAACATGGTGGATTCGCCAGGCGATTACACGTTCTATCGCTGACCAGGCACGCACCATCCGTATTCCTGTGCATATGATTGAAACGATCAATAAAATGAACCGTATCAGTCGCCAGATTCTGCAGGAAACAGGCGTAGAACCTGACCCAGCTTTACTGGCAGAAAAAATGGAAATGCCTGAAGACAAGATTCGTAAAATCCTGAAAATCAGCAAAGAGCCGATTTCCATGGAAACACCGATTGGTGACGACGAAGATTCACATTTGGGCGATTTTATCGAAGATAGTGCTACGCTGGCGCCAGTAGATGCTGCCGTTTACGCGAGCTTGCGTGATGCAACCAGCGAAGTACTGGAGTCACTCACCCCG
>JALRGX010000149.1 GCA_023259635.1 Methylotenera sp.
GTGCATCGAGCGTTTCTTAATCAACATAAAATAGGTGAATAACTGTCAATCTATTTTAGGATGAGACACCTGCATAATCTTATATGCCATGTTCATACAGTTAAGACCGCGACGCAGAATGCCTCTGCTATAATAAATTCAGTCAGTGGTTGCATACTTTTGCAACCTGCGGCTCTTTGATTGATGCGCCAATGATTGTGTGAGGAGTTATAGAACATGCTGATCGGGGTTCCTAAAGAAATCAAGGTGCGCGAATACCGCGTTGGTCTGGTGCCTGCCAATGTACGTGAACTGGTGACACATGGTCATGCGGTAATTGTTGAATCCGGTGCGGGTGGAGGAATTGGCGCCAATGATGCAGCATACCGGGCTGCCGGTGCCGTTATTGTTAATTCACCACAGGAAATTTTCGAACGTGCCGGGCTGATTGTCAAAATCAAGGAACCACAGGCCATTGAGCGCAAGTGGCTAAAACCTGGCCAGATTCTCTTTACTTATTTACACCTTGCTCCCGACCTGGAACAGGCGCGTGATTTGCTTGAGTCCGGGGCCAGCTGCATTGCCTATGAGACGGTTACCGCAGATGACGGCAGCCTGCCTCTGCTGGCACCAATGTCTGAGGTAGCGGGCCGACTGGCGATTCAGGCCGGCGCTTATTTTCTTGAAAAGGCACATGGTGGCTCCGGCATACTATTAGGCGGTGTAGCAGGCGTCGAGTCAGCAAAAGTCACTGTTGTCGGCGGTGGCGTAGTTGGCATGAATGCGGTGGATGTTGCGCTAGGCATGGGTGCTGCAGTGACTGTGCTGGACCGCAATGTAGCTACTTTACGTCAGCTGAAAAGGCAATTTGGCCCGCATCTCAATACCATCTATTCAACAATAGAAGCAATAGAACATCACTGTACAACTGCCGACCTTATAGTTGGCGCAGTGCTGGTGACAGGCGCTGCAACGCCCAAGCTGATTACACACGACATTGTAAAACGCATGAAAGCCGGCAGTGTGATTGCTGACGTGGCGATTGACCAGGGCGGCTGCTGTGAAAGCTCCAGGCCAACTACACATGATAACCCGGTTTATACACTTGATGGCGTGATTCACTATTGCGTAGCCAATATGCCGGGTTCGGTGCCACGTACATCAACTTATGCGCTCAATAATGCCACGCTACCTTTTGTACTGGCACTCGCAAACAAAGGTTTGCTGGCACTGCATGAAGACCGACACTTGCTGAATGGCCTGAATGTGCATGGAGGCAGGATTACCAATCAGGCAGTTGCTACGGCGCATGGTTTGGCATACTGTGATCCAATATTAGCGCTGGGGTGACGACAATCCTGACAGGAAGAAAAGCCGGTTTAAATAACCTTCTGACTGTTAGAGTCGATTGATCATTGCTGCTTTGCTATTCAGGCAAAAAATGGCCATGTCCTAAGTATTCTGTATTCCGTCTTCTGGTTAACAGTAACCGACTCTACCAGTACGAACGCATTAACCTGCCACGTGATGGGCGTGAAATTCCGGGATGTCAAAATGAGTTCAACATTACGAAATAATGTAACGTGCGGACTGAACCTGGTGCTATCCAGTACGACGCCTTCATCTGTCAGTGCCTGCTGCAATTCGGCAACTAATACATTTAGCTCAGGCACATCAGCGGCCGATGTAGCATAACCGATACGATTATGTTTCCAGAACGCAAGCGTATCCAGTACAAGCTGAAACGGTGTTATACCTGATACTTTATCTGCAGCTTTTATCAATTCAGGCAATTGCGTACGCTTTATATTGCCGATGAATTGCAGCGTCATGTGCAGGGTTTCGGCACGCATCATGCGTGCATCACATTCTGCCCGGTGTTTCTTTGCTACAGCATGCAGCTTACGTTGAATGGCTGGCTCAGGCCACAAGGCGAAAAATATACGGATACTATCCACTCGCATTACTGTGCTCCAGCTGCCAATGCCGAGATACTTTCAAAAATTTAACCAAAGCTGCGTGAGTATTCTTGTCCAAAGGTGCCACCCAATATTACAGGATATGCCCATATATTACTGCTCTAATGCACCATCTCAAATCACTTCAAATATGCTACTTGTTTCTATATTGGAAAATTCACTATTTTTTATTCATTAGTGGCTGAAAAATCCGCCAAGCGGACTGTCAACATCTGAACTAACACATAAATAACGCTATTAGAAATCATCAGTTGTATGTGAATTAAGTGTGTATTTTGTATTAAGAGCAAAATGCCTATTTTCGGAATTAGTAAGTTTTGCTCTGCAGTTATGAGAGCCTAATGTTAAAAATAACTCTAACTTTTAGTCCAGAAGGAAAGTGATCTGAGTCTAGAAGCATAATGCTGCCGCCTATTCGGTTAAGAATGTTTTCTATAATAGATAAGCCGAGCCCAGAACCTTGGGACTCACTTCCTAATATGCGATAAAACGCATCAAATACTCTTTCTCTTTCTTTTTCCGGGATACCATAACCGCTATCTTCGATCTCTAAAATAACATTGTCAGCTACGCTCATTACAGACAAATCAATCTGGCCACCTTCAGGTGTATAACGGATAGCATTGTCGACAAGATTCTTAATGATGGATACTAAATCCGATTCATTTATTTTTAAGGTGACATCCTGTTTTGACTGGATGCCTATATTGATATTTTTGGCTTCTGCCAAAGGCATTAAATCTTCCAGGATATTTACAAATGTATGATGAACAGATATATAACTTTCTTCATGCTGAATTACTTTCTGTGATTTTGCAAAAGAGAGGAGCTGTTCCAATAGCATTGAGATGCGTTCAATACCTTTTCTTAAACTAAATAATCGTTCATGTGCAGCATCTGACATTTTAGTAGCTGCAAGACGTTCAGACTGTAATGATAATGCTGTAAGCGGAGAGCGTAGTTCATGTGCGGCATATGCAATAAATCGTTTTTGTGACGCTACCGACAGAGATACTTTGTGAAATAGCTGATTAATTGCTGCAATAAGCGGCCTAATTTCAATAGGTACTGCTACATTGGTGAATGGCATCAAGTCTTGCGCGGTGCGCTGGTGAATTTCATCTGATAACAGCACGATTGGCTTGAATGCGTTCCGCACTAAAAAATATGCTGCTGCAATTAAAATTGGCAGTAATAAAAGCATGGGAAGCGCTGCAGAAATTGCGGCTGTAACTGCGGCCTCGTCACGTAAAACAGTTGGTTGAGAAATTGCAATACTATTCTGATTAGGCAATGTGAGTTTAAATACTCTGTAACTCAGCTTACCAATAGTTAATGTATGGAAACCATCAGGCAAGTTATCTGGTAACGGTAAATAGCCAGTTGGTGTACTAGCCCCTTTTTGTTTCGTGTTTGGAATAGGTTGAATAATAATTTTAGATGCTTTGCCTGAAGTCTTATTTAATGGCAATTCAATTTGATCTTGTTTGACAAGCAAAGAGATTTGCTTAAGCCCCTCATCCTGTATTTCTTTAGCTTCACCAAGTGCATTGAAATATGAAATCATTACGGAGACTACAGCCATTAGACAAATAACTAAGGCAATCCAAAACGATAGCCGAAACTGGATTGAGTGATTTAATTTGCTTTTGAAACCATCCATCCGGCACCCCTGAGATTTTTTATTGATTCGTTACCAAGTTTCTTGCGCAAGGAATGAATCA
>JALRGX010000158.1 GCA_023259635.1 Methylotenera sp.
CACTTAAGCCTAAAATACAAAACGCCCGATGCGGTGCATCGAGCGTTTCTTAATCAACATAAAATAGGTGAATAACTGTCAATCTATTTTAGGATGAGACAGTAGTTCAGTTTTAAATTAATGGCACTATCAGCAACGCCACAATATTGATGATTTTAATCAGCGGGTTAACGGCTGGGCCTGCGGTATCCTTGTATGGGTCACCTACAGTGTCACCGGTAACAGCGGCTTTATGGGCTTCTGAGCCTTTGCCGCCGTGATTGCCGTCTTCAATGTATTTTTTGGCGTTATCCCAGGCACCGCCACCGGTACACATGGAAATAGCGACAAACAGACCGGTAACAATCGTGCCCATGAGCAGGCCGCCAAGTGCTACAGGGCCTAACAGCAGGCCGACGGCAACAGGTACCGCTACTGGCAGTAGCGACGGAATCATCATTTCCTTGATTGCAGCCGTAGTCAACATGTCCACTGCCTTGCCGTACTCAGGTTTGGCAGTGCCTTTCATAATGCCTTTGATCTCGCGGAACTGGCGACGGACTTCTTCCACCACTGAACCAGCAGCCCGGCCAACCGCCTCCATGGCCATTGATGCAAACAGGAACGGGATCAGACCGCCGATAAACAGGCCGATAATGACCATGGGGTCACTTAGGTCAAATTTGACTGCAATGCCGGCACCCTCCAGCTTGTGGGTGTAGTCAGCAAATAATACCAGTGCAGCCAAACCGGCTGAACCAATTGCATAGCCTTTGGTGACGGCTTTGGTGGTATTGCCTACCGCATCCAGCGGGTCGGTTACGTCACGTACGCTGCTTGGCAGTTCAGCCATTTCTGCAATGCCGCCTGCATTGTCAGTGATAGGGCCGTAGGCATCCAATGCAACGACAATACCAGCCATGCTCAGCATGGAGGTTGCCGCAATTGCAATGCCATATAGACCGCCTAAATGGTAAGCCGACCAGATGGCAATACACACTGAGAGCACTGGTAATGCTGTTGATTTCATTGAAACGCCGATGCCCGCAATAATGTTGGTTGCATGGCCGGTAGTGGAAGCCTGTGCAACATGGCGTACCGGTGCGTAATCAGTGCCGGTATAGTATTCTGTGATCCATACCAGGGCTGCTGTCAGAATCAGGCCAACTGCACATGCGCCGAAAAGCTGATTGGCTGAAATTGCCAATTCACCGGCTGTTACTCCTTCAGGAAACATTTTCATTGTGACCACATAGAATGCACCCAATGACAGCAGGCCGGCTACAGCCAAACCTTTATACAGGGCGGGCATTACGTTTTTCATGCCGGGTGATGCTTTCACAAAGAAACAGCCGATGATGGAGGCAACGATAGATACCGCGCCAAGCAGTAACGGATAGAGTATACCGTTGGCACCTGCTGTGGTAATGAGCAATCCCCCTAACACCATGGTTGCAATCAAAGTCACTGCATAAGTTTCAAATAAGTCTGCTGCCATACCTGCACAGTCGCCTACGTTGTCGCCTACGTTATCTGCAATCACAGCCGGGTTGCGCGGATCATCTTCCGGGATGCCCGCTTCTACTTTACCGACCAGGTCAGCACCTACGTCGGCGCCCTTGGTGAAGATGCCGCCACCTAAACGGGCGAAGATGGAAATAAGAGAAGAGCCGAATGCCAGGCCAATGAGCGGATTTAAATCAGGCGCAGCTTCGCCGCCTAAAAATGCATAAAAGCCGGCAACACCGAGCAGACCAAGACCAACCACCAGCATACCTGTGATGGCGCCGCCTTTAAATGCTACATCCAGTGCTGGCCCTATGCCTTTAGTTGCGGCCTGGGCAGTGCGCACATTGGCTTTAACGGATACATTCATACCGATAAAACCGCATGCGCCTGAAAGTACTGCGCCGATTACAAAGCCAATAGCTGTGGTTTTGTTAATAAAGACGGCAATCAGGATTGCCAGGATAATACCGACGATAGTGATGGTTTTATATTGGCGGGCGAGGTAGGCGGCGGCGCCTTGCTGAATTGCACTGGCGATCTCCTGCATGCGTGCATTACCTGCAGGCAAGCCTGAAATCCATTTGCTCATTACTGCTCCATACAGCACCGCCAGGATTGCGGCGCCGATGGCAACCATTAGTTCGACTGACATGACTTCTCCCTATCTAAATTTTTATCAATTACGTTATTCAGAAACTTTGTGTAAAACGTGAAAATAAAACTAGCGTGTGAAACCAGGTACTAAACAAAACATTTGTTGCTGCTAAAACAGAATCCAATAAAGCTGAATCAGGCTTGTTTGATGCGGTAAAACGATGAGGCGGTTGATCGCTCCTTTGGTTTTTTGTTGTTAATAGATTGTAACGATAGGCCATTATTGCATTATTAAACTGCACTCACAATAGATAACCCAGTTGTGTTGAATGCAGATGGACATTGTTTTAGCTGCCATCTTTGTAAAGCTTGTCCAACGCATCGCCCAGTGGGGTGCCAGTTAACTTTGTGCTCAGTTCTTTTAAGCTTTTAGCGGCTGCCGGCGAGAGTTTTCGCGGCGTTTTATGTCTGGGTTGCGGGCTAGATTTTACTTGCACTTTTACACGAATTGCAGTAACTTCACAGACTTGCTTTTGCAGCTGAATCAATAGACTAGGCAGCAAAAGCTTAATTTTTGCCGCAACGACACTGTTGTCAGCATATACACTTAGTTGTTTGTTTTTAATGCTACCTGCATGGCTGAATTTAGCGAGGTTATCCGGAGCGATTGTCTCCCAGATTTTTTGTGCGGCCTGAGTTTCTTGCGTACGCGTATACAGCGCGTTTAGCTCAGGGTTTTTAAGCAAGGTATTGAATCGTTGCATGGTTGTTTATATCACGCCGGTAATGATCAGGGATAGTATGAATATCATTTTAGTCTCAAATAATATGGCGAAAGCGAGAACGCTTTCTATGCTGCAAGTGAGTATGATTTTTGCAGTGCTGGTGTTTCTTTCGGTTTTGATCGCAATGTTGTTTATTGTGCCACAGCCGCAAGATGCGCAACAGGGTTCAAAATCATTAATACCCGGTCACCTGCGGTTTTCTTTTAATAATCCCCAAAAACATCTTGATGCCTATGCGCTACAGTTAGGTGAATTACAGGCGCGTTTGATGCGCCTGGATGCGCAAAGTGAGCGGCTGGGAAAGTTGGCAGGAGAGAAACTCCCTGAGAGTGAAAATCCTGTAGATGCAAAAAAAGCACTCCAGGTTTTGCCCAAGCCAGAATTGGCTAGCCCGGTTTCCAGCTTGACTGGTGGAGTTTACCAGGGTGGCCCGTTAGTTCGGAGTGCACCATTTTCTGAGGCAGAGCTGCAGGCCGAAATTGCCAAGTTAATGGAAAAGGTTGAATTCAGTACGGAACGTTTAAGTAGTATTGAAGCCAAACTGTTGCAGCAAAGCGTGTTGAAAGATACCTTGCCGAATAGTAGTCCTGTAGTGGCTGCGTATAATTCTTCCAGTTATGGCTGGCGTATCGATCCTTTTAAAGGGGTTAGAGCGTTCCATGAAGGCCTGGATTTCATGGCGGCAGAAGGTGCGCCTATCTATGCTGCGGCAGGTGGTATTGTGACGACTGCCAGACAGTCGCCTGATTATGGTAAAATTGTAATGATCGATCACGGGTCAGGTCTGGAAACCCGTTACGCGCATGCTTCGAAGCTTTTGGTGAGAGCGGGGGATCGTGTAGAAAAAGGCCAGAAAATTGCTGAAGTAGGTAGCACCGGGCGATCAACAGGGCCGCATCTGCATTATGAAATCAGATTGGCAGGTAACCCGCTGGATCCAAGAAAATATCTTAAAGCAAGTAATTAACTGTATTAGCAATTAAAGTAGCTTATGGGTAAAGTAACCAAGAAAATAGAAGTAGTACGCATTAAATTTAGCAGGTTTAATTAATTCTTCAGTATCCCAAGATTACAATTCCATATTCATTCACACACTAACCATTAAGCTTCATCCTCTAACGGAAAGTCACTTATTTCATGATCTCCACGTTGTTCAAAAAATTATTCGGTAGCCGCAATGAAAGGCTTGTTAAACAATATGCGCAGAAAGTTCAGCAGATCAATGCGCTAGAGCCGGCAATGCAAGCGCTGAGTGATGACGCACTTAGGGCAAAGACGGAAGAATTCAAACAGCGTTATGCCAAAGGCGAAAGCCTGGACAAACTCTTGCCGGAAGCATTTGCCGTAGTGCGTGAAGGCAGCCGCCGTGCTTTAGGCATGCGTCATTTTGATGTGCAGCTGATTGGCGGTATGGTGCTTAATGCAGGGAAAATCGCGGAGATGCGTACCGGTGAAGGTAAAACCTTGGTGGCTACCTTGCCGGCTTACCTGAATGCCTTGAGTGGCAAAGGTGTACACGTTATTACCGTGAATGACTACCTGGCCAGGCGCGATGCGGAGTGGATGGGCAAGCTTTATAACTTTTTAGGTTTATCAATTGGCATTAACTTGTCGCAAATGACAAATGAAGCCAAACGTATGGCTTATGCCGCTGATATTACCTACGGTACCAATAATGAATACGGCTTTGATTACCTGCGCGATAACATGGTCTATAGCGCAGAGGAGCGCGTACAGCGTGGTTTGAATTATGCGCTGATTGATGAGGTTGATTCGATTCTGATTGATGAGGCGCGCACACCACTGATTATTTCAGGCCAGGCGGATGATAGCGTTGAGCTATATACCAAGATTGATGCCGTAGCCGCAAAGCTGATGGCGCAAACTGAAGAAGAGGGTGCCGGTGATTTCTGGGTAGACGAAAAAGCACAGAATGTAGTGATGTCTGAACAGGGCCATGAGCATGCTGAGGCTTTGCTGGCAGAAGCCGGATTGCTGGCGGAAGGCTCAAGTCTGTATGAAGCTTCCAATATCACCTTGGTGCATCATTTATATGCGTCGTTGCGGGCACGTAATCTTTATCATCGTGACCAACATTATGTAGTGCGTGACGGCGAAATTGTGATTGTGGATGAATTTACCGGCCGTATGATGGCTGGCCGCCGTTGGTCAGATGGTTTACATCAGGCGGTTGAGGCTAAAGAAGGTGTAGAAATCCAGAAAGAGAACCAGACGCTGGCATCAATTACTTTCCAGAACTACTTCCGTATGTATGCGAAACTGTCCGGTATGACCGGTACGGCAGATACTGAAGCGTATGAATTTAACCAGATTTATGGTCTGGAAACGGTTGTGATTCCAACGCACCGCCCAATGCAGCGTAAAGATGCAATGGATAAAGTGTACAGAACCGCGCGTGAAAAATACGAGGCTGTTATTTTAGATATTAAAGACTGCCAAAGCCGCGGCCAGCCAGTGCTGGTGGGTACAACCTCAATTGAGAATTCCGAGCTGATTTCCAGGTTGCTGACAGAGGCAAAACTGGAACATCAGGTATTGAACGCGAAACAGCATGAGCGTGAAGCGCATATTATTGAGCAAGCTGGCCGTCCAGGCGTGATTACGATTGCAACCAATATGGCAGGCCGTGGAACGGATATTGTGCTTGGTGGCAATCCTGAGTCTGATATCGCTGCGGTTGAAGCGGACACTAACTTAGCCGATGCGCAAAAAACCGAGCGTGTGGCACAAATCAAGGCGGAATGGCAAAAACGCCATGATGGTGTATTGGCAGCCGGTGGTTTGCATATTGTGGGCACTGAGCGCCACGAGTCGCGCCGTGTGGATAATCAGTTGCGTGGTCGTTCCGGCCGTCAGGGTGACGCTGGCTCCAGCCGATTCTACCTGTCACTTGAGGACCAGTTGTTGCGTATTTTTGCATCTGACCGAGTATCAGCTATTATGGGTAAGCTGAATATGCCGGATGGTGAGGCGATTGAGCATCCATGGGTAACGCGTGCGATTGAAAATGCACAGCGCAAGGTTGAAGGCCGTAACTTTGATATCCGTAAACAATTGCTTGAGTATGATGATGTTGCGAATGACCAGCGTAAGGTTATTTACGAGCAGCGTAACGAATTGCTGGAAGCAACGGATGTAGGTGAGACGATTGCTGCAATGCGTGAAGATGTATTAAGAAGCATGATTGCAACACATATCCCGCCTGATAGCGTTGAGGAATTGTGGGACGTGCCGTCACTTGAGCGCGAATTAAAAGCTGAAACTGGCCTGGATATTCCTCTGCAAAAAATGCTGGAAGGAAATCCTGATATCCACGAAGAAACACTGCGCGATCATATCATTACAGAAGCTAACAAAGCTTATGCCGAGAAAGAAGCGCTGGCTAGTGCTGATATCCTGCGGCAGTTCGAACGTTCAGTCATGTTGCAGAGCCTGGATAACCACTGGCGTGAGCATCTGGCTGCATTGGATCATTTGCGCCAGGGCATTCATTTACGCTCCTATGCACAGAAAAATCCTAAACAGGAATATAAACGTGAGGCGTTTGAACTGTTTGAAGGTTTGCTGAATACCATTAAAACTGAAGTGACAAAAGTCACAATGCTGGTACAGGTGAAAACAGAAGCAGATGTTGAGGCGGTAGAAAAACCGGTAGAAGTTGAAAACGTACAATATCAGCATGCCGATTACGATGAGGCGTTAGGTTTAGGTTCTGCTGACGAGGGTGCAGACGCGACTTTATCTGCACAGCCTATGGTGCGTGAGGGGGTGAAAGTAGGCCGTAATGACCCATGCCCATGCGGTTCTGGCAAAAAGTACAAGCAATGCCATGGTGTATTGAGTTAATGGAAAATAGTTTTTTGATAAAAGCGGTTCTTAAAATATGACTGAAATTGTTCAAGAAGAAGTGCAATCACCCTGTATCGGTGTTTGTAGTATTGATGAAGCCTCTGGTTACTGCCAGGGATGCTATCGCACCATTGAAGAAATCAAAGGTTGGTGGAATATGAGCCAGCCGCAGCAGGAAAAACTGGTTGCCGAGTTGGAACAACGCCAGCAGCAGGCAGTCAGCTTTGACTAGCGGTTTATAAGCTGTTGCGCTGCAACAGCTTATTCAAGGCATCTGGTGCGCAGGTGTCTATTTGAATGACTTTTTTCTGCTCTGTAGCCGATAAGGCCTGCGCCGTTTTTAGTTGGTGCTCCAGCACGGCTAATGTCGCTTCGGATGCATCATTGCCGGACTGCTGACGTGTAATGATGCGTCGTTTTAACTCTTGCTCAGGCGCATAAAAGTCCAATATTACAAATTCCATCTGTTTGGCTAAGGCCAGTTCTGCAAATAAATCCCGCTGTTCTGATTGCAAGAAGGCGGCGTCTATCACTACGGAAAAGCCGGCATTTAGAATTGAGGATGCGAGCTCAACTAGCCTGTGGTAAACCAGCGCGATATTTTTCGGCGTATAGAGCCCTTGATTGACTGCATTACCTACATCTTTTTGTGATTCATCGATAAGGCGTTTGCGCTCGATATCGGTGCGTAGGTGAATCATTCCCAGCTTCTCTGCCATCTGCATAGTGTAGGTTGACTTGCCGGAACCGGAGTAGCCGTGAGTAATGAATAGTTTTGGCGGTGTTGGTTTGCTGTAACCCTCGGCCATATTCGCGTAACTTTCAGCTTCTTGCAGATATCGCGCTTCTTTAAACTGTTGCCAATGAAACAGGGCTACTTTACAACGTACCAAAGCGCGGTAAACCAGATAATAAGGCAGTAAGGTCAGGCCTTCATAATCACCGCTAAGTCTCAAGTAATGATTAAGAAAACGGTAGGCCATGGGTTTTAGGCCTCGCTGCTGTAAATCCATGACTACGAATGCGATTTCGTTAATCACGTCTAACCAGTGCAATTCCGTATTAAATTCAATACCATCAAACGGGGTGACTCTGTTATTGATCAGTGCAATATTGCCCAGATGTAAATCGCCATGGCACATACGAATGAAGCCGTTTTGTTTGCGCTGCGCCATTAATCGGGTATTGTTTGATAATTGCAGTTCGCCCCATTGCTCTAATTGAAGTATCTGTCGGCAAAATCTATCATTTGTGATTAAGGGTTTAATGTCGGTAAAGTTGCCCCTGAACCAATAATGCGTTTGTTCCGGGCTGCCAAACTTGCTGTCGGACACATCGGTTGCTGCATGTAGGTGGAAATCGGCAATCAGCACTGCTAATTGATCAATAATGGTGGCACTAAGCTCGCCACGGTCAGCAATGTGGCTTAATAGCAGGTTTCCGTCAAATTGCTTCATTTTCACCGCGTATTCAATAGCTTCACCGTTACCGTTAATATGCGGGTCCTGTAACGACCCGGTAACCGGTACAACATCAAGATAAAGATCGGGGGCGAAGCGGCTATTAAAACGTAATTCTTCCAGGCAGTAGAAATGCCTTTTTTCGAGCGTGGAAAAATCAAGGAAACTGAACCGGACATTCTTTTTAATCTTATAGGCATATTGCCCGGTCAACAGAATCCAGGAGATGTGGGTTTCAATCAGTTCAATTTTATCTACAGGATGCGGATAGGCTGCAGGGTTTTGTAGTGCCTGAATTAAACTCACAGTAACAGCCTTTATATATTGATTATTTTTAAAGCGTGCCGATAATAACGCGTTTGTCCCTCAGGTCTCCCAGTATGGATAGCCCGAATTCAATAATACTCTCAGGTTGAGGATGTTGTAACTCTTTTGCAACTAGAGTGAGTGCTTGCTTACCGGTAATGGTTTTGTTTTGCAGAAGCGAGATCAGTCTATAGGTGATAGCGTTCAACTCGATAAATTTTACATTGTCCCCAGTATCGCGGTAGACCAGAAGCTGGGTGCCCTCCGGTTTTTTCGGTTTGTTACGAGGAGAAATTTTATGCACCGCATAGTCGTAATTGAGCAGCTGCATCGTCGGTGAGAAAACCGGTTTGCTTTTGCTCAAATCACCATCCGGCTGTATATTTTTCAGATCGGCGGTTCCAGGGATAGAGGCTACCAATAATTCTATCCACTCGTAGTGACAAAGGCTGGTGAAGTAAGGAGGCAGCAGTTCTTGTAATGTGGGACTGGCCGTGTCCAAAAACTGTAAAAACTGTTCCGGAATTTTACGGAACAAAGGGTTGTTAGCAGAATAGTCCCGCATAAAGGCCTGATTTAATTTCAGCCATTTACGCTTGCCCAGCAGTTTGCGTGCAACCGGGAAGCAAGCGGAAACGGATTCAAATAAATTGTTAAATACAATTTCTTCATATACGGCCATGCGCTCATGTGGAACGCCTTTCATTACCGGGTTGTTCTGCGGGTCACGCAGGCGGGCGGTAAAGGCCAGTTGATAACGTTGGAAGCTTGGCAGCTCTGTAGTCATGGCCTTGATTATCCTGAAGCCTTAGACGCTGATTCAGGCCTTGATGCGAAGTTGGACATGGCCTTGTTCTGGCAGGCAGCAATCCTATTGATCTCATGCATTAATACCGGGAGTGGCGGTATGTTATTGTCCCGCTCCAATAATGTGGGGAATGTGCCGAATAAGCGGTAGGCATCTTCAAGCAATGCCCACACTGGGTCAATGACATCTTCACCATGTGTATCCACCAATAAACTGGGTGTTTGCTGGTAATGACCAGCCATATGGCTGTAAATAATGCGGTCACCAGGAATGCTGCGCAGGAATTCATGCGGGTCAAAGCCGAAATTGACACTGTTGACGTAAATATTATTGATGTCCAGATGCAGCAGGCAATCAGCCTCGCTGATGACTGCATTAATGAAATCCAATTCACTCATTTCCGAGATTGGCGCTGCAACATAGAATGAAGCATTTTCAACGCCGATACGCTGGCCAAGAATATCCTGTGTCTGGCGTATGCGCTGGGCTACGTAATGTACGGCTTCCTCGGTAAACGGTATTGGCAGCAGGTCGTAGAGATAGCCGTGCTTGCCTTTGAAGCCATCAGTGCAATAACTGAGATGCTCGGTATAAACCGGTATCTGGTATTGGTGCAGGAATGTTTTAACCTGCTGCAGGAAAGGCACATTGAGTGGGCTGGGACCTCCCAGCGACAGGCACAAGCCATGGCAGACGATAGGATAGCGCTCAACAAACCAGTCAAGCTGCTTCACGGATTTTCCGCCGGCATTGATCCAGTTTTCAGGGGCGATTTCTACGAAGCTGATATTGGCTAATTGCTCTTGTCCGTAAAGTGATTGAATCTGGGGTATCAGCTCTCGCTTTAGCCCCAGACCGGTACCTTGTATCTGGCTGGTGATTGCCATAAGTGATTTTCCGGAATAACAAAGTGTATTCGTTATTTCATTTCACTACTGCATTTACCTTCTTTGGCTTTTTCGGCACTGCATTTTCCCTCGGCTGCTTTATCAGCGCTGCATTTACCTTCATGGGCTTTGTCAGCACTGCATTTTCCTTCAACGGTTTTCTCACCGCCGCATTTGCCTTCATGGGCTTTTTCGGCGCTGCAGTTACCTTCTGCTACTTTTTCAGATTTTTTCATGTTTGCACCGCATTTGCCAGTGCCGCATTTTCCATCCTTCGCTTTGGTTTGGTTATCTGCTACTTGATAGCCGCTGGATAGTGACTTTAATGCAAATGGATTTTCTGCTGCATTGACAGTGCTTGCTGCGATAGAAAGTGCAAATGCGCCGCCGATAGCGAGTGAGATGGTTTTTTGTGTCTTGTTCATTTTAGATTCCTTGAATAAATATTAAAAAATAATGTGGTTCTCATTAAACAGTTTCGGCACTTACTGATTGGACTCAACCGCATGCAAAATCCTGTTTTTTACTTCTAACGGGAGTTTTATAGTGCTGTCGTGTTCTATACTATTTCTGATCCGCTGCAAGGCAGTGCGCAACATAAATAGTTGACGCTTAAACTGGCTGCATGGATTGCATATAAAAAGATGCAGTTTTAACAGCAATCTTTCTGACCACGTCAATGGACGGTCTAAAGATTGTGAAAGGAGTTGGCTGGCTTGTTTACAGGTGAGCATAATATTTCACTTACCTAAATCCAATTTAACTCTAAACATTTTCTCAATCCCATCCGGGCTCTATATAACATTACCCAGGCATTGGTCGCAGTGATATCAAGTTCCTTACAAATATTTTCATTTTCGAGCTCATGCACATCGCGCAGCATGAAAATTGCTTTTAATTTTTTAGGTAATTTGCTCAGGCATTCATCCAATACAGCGAGAAACTGTTTTTGTTCCAGTGAATTATCCGGTATATCCATGGCCTGAGGTTTATCCAGCCAGTGACCGGACTTGTCAAAAAAGTCATCCATGCTAAGTTCTGATGCATCCAGGTCTATGAAGTCGGAAACTGGTTGTTCGCGTAATTGTTTGCGCTGTAAGTCGATTATTTTATGTTTAAGAATGCCAGTAAGCCAGGTTCTGGCTGACGATTCACCTTCAAAGCTGTTGTTTTTAATGGCAGCCAGCATTGTCTCCTGCATGGCGTCTTCTGCAAGATGAGGGTCTTTTAATCTTGCCAGGGCAAAGCGATACAGGTAATCGCCATGTGCATTGAGCCAGTCATTGATATTTTTATTTGCCATTATGCTTTTGCGGCTCGTTCATTCAGCAGTTCAAGGTAGTGGGCGGAATCTAAAGGCACATTGTTATGCTGGGAATGCCAGATGGTTTCCGCCAGGCATTCCAGCAAGTCATGCTGTGCGAGGTGTTTGTCGCCATGCTTTTCGAGTAATGTAGCATAAACTTTACTGATGCCGATAGGCTGGTTGATGCTAACCTGCTCAATCACCGAGAGGTGCAGGCTGATATGCAGGAATGGGTTGGTTTCTCCCATTTCAGGAAAATACTGTTGCTGCATGTAGCGTTCCGGTACGTTTAATATTGCATGATATTCCGGATGCATCTGGATGACTTCAACCGCAATTTTCTCCAGATCCGTCAGCACGGCGTGTTGTTTGAATTTGGCCCATGCATCAAATAGAAATTGGCGTGCCTGATCGCGGCTAGGATTGTATAAGCTCATGTTGTGTATTGAATACGGGTTATTTATATTGCTGAAAATAAGGAAAGTACTGCCGAATAAGGCAGTAGCTGATTGCTGCCGTTAATGTAGGTAATTTCACCGTTGCCGTAAAAACCTAATAATGGCATGTTAGGAAAAGTTTGTGTGATGACTTTTAAATCACGGTCAACACCATTGTAAAAGTATGGCCCTCTTCCAAGACAGGAAAACATGAGTCCAAAATCTGGCATACATCCGAGTTGTTCGGTTAGGCGGTGTGTCATTATTGTAATATCCGCTTCAGCTGCGCTTGGGGTGCGTAATGACCAGCTCAGAAATTGGCCGGGTCTGAGTGGCTGTGCCAAGGTGATGCTGCCATTATCTTCATCACAGCTAATGATTGTGGTTTGATTGAAATTACCTTGCATGACTGCTTCTGCACTGTCGGCATATAAAACCGTTACTAAGTGCAATGGTACATCGGTATCACTTTTACTGTAGGATCTCCATGCTTTTTGTAGTGCGCCTAACGGGGCTTGGTCATTGATTTGCATCAGGTCGAACAGGCGGGTCAGATGAATCTGCTGAGGTTGTGTCAGTAACTGCACGCCATGTGAAGTGCCCGTAGCAACGTTTGTGCCTGAGAAAAAAGCTTCTACATGCCCAGAGACATCGCCCCTGGCATTTTGCCACACTGAAAATGGGCCTTGCCCGATCGCGTCACCAGATACTCCCCCATAACGTTGATCGCCATTATTTAACCAGGTGCTATTGATGGCATTCGGCGCTGTGAGTGTCAGTAATGCTTGGTTGTTGATGTTCTTTCTGGGTAATTCCAGTGTGACATTGTCACCAAATACCATCACAGCCGCAGCTGGTGCATCCAGCACCCAGTCCTCCTCAGTAAAAATTCCTGTCGTGGAGCAACCCATTACCTGTGTACAATTTGCGGCTTTTGCCGCTGTTTTAATAGCGGCTTGTGGGTTATCGGCAAATTCTGAGGTCAGTAAAAGCAGTACGCTGTTTGCAATGCTGATGTCAGCTTTACGCATGGCATTGGCCACAGCTTCACTCACTAAATCTGGAGAAGGTTGACTGCCTAATACGATACTGCTTGCAACTTTCATTTTTAATTCCGCGGCGCTTGGTCCGGTATTAGGTTGAATTCTTTCGCCTTATACTCGCACAGGTCTGCAATGCAGCATTGGCCGCATTTTGGTTTGCGTGCAGTACAGGTATAGCGGCCATGCAGGATTAACAGGTGATGTGCATCTTTTATAAATTCTTTTGGAATTGTTTTAAGGTATTTCTTTTCAACCTCGAGTACGGTTTTACCGGGTGCAAGATTAATCCGGTTACCTAATCTGAATAAATGTGTATCCACGGCTATTGTCGGTTCGCCAAAGGCTGTATTCAGAATAACATTGGCTGTTTTACGGCCAACGCCAGGCAGGGCCTCCAGTGCGGCACGGCTGTCCGGTACCTGCGATTGATGCGCAGTGATTAGTTTCTGGCAGGTAGCAAGTATATTTTTTGCTTTAGAGTGATATAAACCAATTGATTTGATATAGCTTTCCAGGCCGTGCAGCCCGAGCGCAAGAATAGTTTCTGGAGTGTTGGCAACAGTGAACAGTTGTTCAGTGGCGATGTTAACGCCCTTATCTGTAGCCTGTGCCGACAGAATCACTGCGATCAATAACTCAAAAGTACTGCTGTGCCTGAGTTCTGTCGTCGGATTGGGGATAGCAATGCTTAAGCGTTTGAAAATCTCTAAGCGTTGCTGGGCGTTCATGAATCAACGGTCGTCCTGCACACTTGATCAGTGATTAAGTGCTGGTTTAAGGTTGCTTTGCGGCATGTCTGTTTTTTTGCTATTCCTGACCTCGGCCCAGTTGCGTAACGCAATCAGTGCGCCCAAGCCTAAAAACGCGCCCGGAGGTAGTACGGCAAACAAAAAGCCATGGTAATCGGGAATGACGGTCAGTACGATATTTTTGGCTGCGGGCCCAAATACCAGATCCATGCCGGAGAATAATGTACCCTTGCCTACTACTTCACGGATACCGCCTAGAAAACCTAATACCAATGTTAATCCCAGTCCCATCATGAAGCCATCCAGCACCGATGGTGCAAAAGTATTTTTAGCCGCAAAAGATTCAACGCGCGCCAATACAATACAATTTACGACAATGAGTGGAATAAAAATGCCTAATACTTTATGCAGGGGATGGGCAAACGCGTTGATGGACATATCAATAATGCTTACCAGCGCCGCGATGACGAGAATAAATACCGGAACACGAATTTCGCTGGGCACAAGTTTACGCACCGGTGAAATGGTGCCGTTTGATGCGGCCATTACCAGGGCGGTAGCCAGGCCCAGACTGATGCCGTTTACCGCAGTTGTCGTGACGGCAAGCGTAGGGCAGAGTCCCAGTAACTGCACAACACCGGGATTCTGCTTCCATAGTCCATTAACAGTAATTTCTTTGTAGATACTCATGCTTAATCCTAATGTCCGGACTCATGTGCTGATTCGGACAGATGTTCTGATTTTTGTTCCAGTGTATGCTGGTTTTGCGCATAAAACTGTAATGTTTTTGCTACCGCTTTTACAACTGCACGCGGCGTAATTGTTGCACCGACCATATAATCAAATTTGCCGCCGTCTTTTTTGACTTTCCACTGTTCGGCCGGTGTTTTTTCGACAGATTCATTATCAAATAGTTTTATCCAGTTACCGCGCGTGATATCGATATAATCGCCCAGTCCTGGAGTCTCTTTGTATGCAAGTACACGCACACCACTTATCGTGCCGTCTGCGCGGATCGCAATCAGCAGTTTAATGTCACCGCCGTATCCGTCATGTGCAATCGCTTCCAGTATGACGCCTGCAAATTTATGATCAAGTTTCGCAATGTAGGCTTTACTTGGGGTTTTGTTGCCGAGCAGTGCGTTAGGTTCGATTTCAATTACATTATTTAATATATTGTTATCCTGATCATCCGGATGTTTTTTATCGTGCTGGTGTTTGGCATCGCCATAGTAACGCTCATCCGGAAGTATCTGTTTAAATAAAGCCAGCCGTGCCTCGGCTTCATTTTTTTCGATAGGTTCGCGTGTAATGTTGAATATATAAGCAAGCAGTGCCGTGCCGATCAAGGCAAAAGCTACCATGGTAGCAGCAGTGACAGAAGTGTGTTTTACAATTGTATCTGACATGGTCGGCCTAATCTTTCGGGTGACCAAAAACACGGGGCTGGGTGTGCGCATCAATCAGCGGCACGCACATATTCATCAGCAGTACGGCAAAAGCTACGCCATCCGGGTAACCGCCATAAGTGCGGATTAGATAGGTAAGGACGGCAGCGCCCGCCGCAAAGTAGAGTTTACCGCGTGGAGTAGTAGGACCACTTACCGGATCGGTAATGATAAAGAAAGCACAGAGCATGGAGGCGCCACTCATCAGGTGGAATAGCGGGTCGGCAAAATGAGCCGGGTTTACTGCGTAAAATGCCAACGATATTGCTGCCAGTGCACCTAAGAATGCAGTAGGCAAGTGCCAGCTGATGATGCGTTGTTGAATCAGGTATAGGCCGCCAAGCAGGTAGGCTGCAGTCACAAATTCGCCGCCTTTGGCACCAAATATGCCAAAAATCGGTGCCTGCATGATGGCAGTAATCTCATGCTTGAGCATAAGCTGTGTTTTTAAGTAATCAAGCGGTGTCGCCGAAGTGACCGCATCTATTTTTATCCCAGCCGGTAGTGTGTTGCTGAAAATGAAGTGCAGTTGATCCATGAAGCTGAGCTTGGTTTGCGCCAAGATCAACGGTGCAGGCCATTTGGTCATGATGAGCGGGAATGAAATCAGCAATACCGCATAACCTACCATGGCTGGGTTGAATGGATTGTAACCAAGTCCACCGTATAGCTGCTTGGCAATTACGATAGCGAAGAATGTGCCAACAACCACTAACCACCAGGGAGCCAGTGGTGGGAGTGCCAGCGCCAGTATCCATGCGGTAACCACTGCGCTTAGATCAGACAGGTAGGGACGAATCGGGCGTTGGCGGATTTTAAGTAAAGCAGCTTCGGCGGCTAATGCAGTGGTGGTCGCCAGGGATATGGTGACCAGAATGCCGCCGCCATAGATCCATGCGTAGGCAAAAATGCCAGGCACAAGCGCCAGCAGCACTTTGAGCATGATGCTGCTGACAGCAGGGGCGTTAGTAATATAAGGTGAACGGTTCAAGTTTTATCCCGGTAACAAGTGTTGTTATTGGCTCTAAAATTTAATCTTCTGAATCCGATGCTTTCGCTTTGCCTGTTTGCAAGGCTTTTTCACGGATAGCATCTATTTCGTTAATCTCGGCTTGTACCGCAGGGCTCGCATCTTCGACATTTTTTGGGCTAATGCCTGCCTGGGCTGCTGCCAGTTTCTGTGCTTTTGCACGTTCGATCGCTGCGGCAATCAGCGCCTGCTTGTCTTTTTTAGCCTGTTCGGCCTTGGCTTGCGCATCTTGGTCTGCTTCAGCCGGTGCGGTTTCGCTGCTTGTGTGGGCTGTACTAGTAGTCTCAGTTTCTGTTTTTTCCGGTGTATCATCTGCTTGCGCGGCGGCGGCTTTTAAAGCTTTTGCACGCTCAATGGCTGCAGCAATCGCGGCTTTTTTGGCATCATCTGTAGTTGCGGCGGCAGCTGGTTTATCTGTTTCTGTTTTTGCCGGTGCGGTTTTGGCCTCTCCTGCTTTTGTGGCTTCAGCTTTGCCGCTGGCAGCGCGCTCGGCATGTTTCTGTGCGCGCTCCAGTTTCTCTCGTTCAATTCGCGCCAGCCTGAATTCATTGCGCTCACGTGCAAGGTCAGCGGCTTCCTTGGCTTTGTCTGCAGCGATAATTTCACTTTTCGCATAACGGTAATATTGCACCAGCGGAATGTTGCTAGGGCATACATAAGAGCAGCAGCCGCATTCGATACAGTCAAACAGCTTGTAATCATACGCCTTTTCAAAATTATCTGATTTTGAAAACCAGTAAAGTTCCTGTGGCTGCAGGTTTACCGGGCAGGCATCGGCACAGCGGGCGCAGCGGATGCATGGCATTGCCGGCGGTGGCGGTGCAAACAGGTCAGGTGTTGCTGCAATAATGCAGTTTGCAGCTTTAGTGACCGGTACGTTAATGGTGGGTAGATCAAACCCCATCATAGGTCCACCCATAATAAAATGCGTAGTCCCTGATTTTGCACCGCCTGCCGCATCGATTAATGTTTGTAGCGGCGTGCCAAATAGCACTTCAAAATTTTGTGGCGAGTTCACGCTGCCTGTCATGGTGACAATACGGCTAGTAGCCGGTTCGCCAAAAGTAAAATAGCGATAAATCGCCAGTACTGTGGCAATGTTAAATACCTGTACCCCGACATCGGTTGAGCGTCTGTCATGTGGGATCTCAATGCCAAGCACTAAATGAATCAGGCGGCGTGCATCGCCGCTGGGGTAAAGTGTAGGCACTACTTTGACAGTAGTATTCGTTAAAGCTTTGCAGGCCGCGGTCATGGCGATGGTGGCTTCTGGCTTATTGTCTTCAATGCCGACAATACAATGTTCTGCTCCCAGCAGGAATTTTACGATTTCCATGCCTTTAACAATTTCATCCGCACGTTCGCGTATCAGCATGTCGTCGCAGGTAATGTAAGGCTCACATTCTGCCGCGTTAATGACCAAGGTATGAATGTGTGATTTTCCATCGGCGCGTACTTTAATCTGGGTCGGAAAAGTGGCGCCGCCCATGCCTACAATGCCGGAAGAACGTAAACTCGCAATTAATGTATTTTTGTCGGTGTTGCGCCAATCTGTAGTTTGTAATGGTATCCATTCATCTTTACCGTCAGGCGTTAAGGTGACGCACATATCTGGCAAGCCGGATGGGTGCGGGATAACTTGTTCGCTGATGGCGGTGATCGTGCCGGAAGTTGGTGCGTGTATGGCAGCCGATACAGTGCCTTCAGCTTCTGCCAGCATTTGCCCTTTCAGTACGCGGTCTCCAACCTGTACTTTTACTTTCGGGATATGCCCTACATGCTGGCGTAGAGGCAGAACCAGTTTTTCTGGAATAGAAAGTTTGGTAATGGGGCGCGTTGTGGATTCCTGCTTATGACCGTCCGGGTGAACGCCGCCATGGAATTTATAGATATCAGCAGTTTCGCCGGTTTGGCCACGGACCAGTTTGCTGGCAAATTGAATGATTGAATTCATCATGAGGCATGCCCCTCATCTGCAGGCACGGCTTTGATCGGGATCACAGGATACTTCCACTTCCAGTTGTCAGGCGTTTCAGCAATAGGGTGCATGGTAATGCAATCTACCGGACAGGGCGCCACGCACAATTCGCAACCGGTACATTCGGAAGCAATAATGGTGTGCATGTGTTTTGCTGCCCCAAGAATGGCATCTACCGGACAGGCTTGTATGCATAGCGTGCAACCTATACAGATATTTTCATCAATAAATGCGACAGATTTTGGTTTTGGCAAGCCGTGCTCGGCATTGAGAGGCTTGTATTCCACCCCCATCAGGTCAGCCAGTGCGCGCGCGCCGGCATCACCGCCAGGCGGGCATTGGTTAATGTCTGCCTCCCCTTTGGCAATAGCTATTGCGTAAGGTTTGCAGCCAGGATAACCGCATTGTCCGCATTGTGTTTGTGGCAGGATCGCATCGATGCGAGCTACTAGCGGATCTCCCTCCACTTTGAATAGTAGCGCGGAGATGCCGAGCATAATCCCGAGCAGCAGGGCCAAGCCAAGCATAATATAGAGGGCGGTTAACATATCACTAAAGTTGTTTAAAAGCTAATATTTATCAAGCCCGGCAAAGCCCATGAACGCCAGGCTCATGAGGGAGGCGGTAACCATTGCAATTGCAGAACCTTTAAATGCTACCGGGACGTCAGCGGCCTCCAGTCTTTCGCGCATGGATGCAAATAAAATCAATACCATTGAAAAGCCAACAGCACCACCCATGCCAAATAGCAATGATTCCAGGAAGCTATGGCTGGATTGTGCGTTGAGCAGCGGAATGCCTAATACTGCACAATTGGTGGTGATGAGCGGTAAAAATATACCTAATGCCTGATGGAGTGGCGGGAAATTCTTTTCCATGACCATTTCGGTAAATTGCACAACACCGGCAATGATTACAATAAAAGACAGTGTGCGCAGGTATTCCAGGCCGTTAGGTTCGAGCAGGTAATGATTGATTCCCCAGCTGGTCATGGAGCCGATACTTAGTACAAACGCAGTGGCGCCCGCCATCCCGATAGAGGCTTCCAGTTTTTTGGAAACTCCCATGAATGGGCACAGTCCAAGAATTTTTACCAGCACGATGTTATTTACAAGTACCGTGCCAAGTAAAATCATGATGTAGTGATGCAAATCAAAAGTCATATAGAATTTTTTGCTACAGACAGCATATGTGAATCAGAATTATACCGTTTTTGTCATTAAGCTGATTTAATAAAGCCTGATAAAAGCATTAAGATGTGTAAATAAATTTAGAGCTTGTAAATAGCTTATAAGTTTACCAATAGGGTGGGTTTATTTATTCAGCTTTTAAGTTAGAATGTAAGATTATAAATTGTTTTAGGTTTGCTATGTTGCAAGGCAGTTTAGTTGCTATTGTCACGCCCATGTTTGAAGATGGGCGTTTAGATATTCCGTCATTAAGAACCTTGATTGATTTTCATATTGATCAGGGTACAGATGGTATCGTAATTGTTGGTACTACCGGTGAATCACCTACGGTGGATTTCGATGAGCATTGTTTGCTAATCGAAACTGCGGTAAGCCAGGTGAATAAGCGTGTGCCAGTCATTGCCGGGACCGGAGCCAATTCAACAAAAGAGGCAATTGAGCTTACAAGAAAAGCCAAGGAGTTAGGCGTGGATGCTTGTTTGCTGGTTGCACCATACTACAACAAGCCAACACAAGAGGGCTTGTATCAGCATTTTAAAGCAGTGGCTGATGCAGTGGAAATCCCGCAAATCTTATATAACGTACCTGGCCGTACTGGCTGCGACATCCTCAATGACACAACGCTGCGCCTGGCGGCACATCCGAATATAGTAGGTATTAAAGATGCTACCGCTGGCATTGAGCGTGGAACCGATTTACTGCTGCGGGCACCTAAGGATTTTGCAGTATTTAGCGGAGATGATGCCACAGCCATGGCACTTATGTTGCTGGGTGCGCGTGGTGTAATTTCCGTAACGGCCAATGTGGCGCCAAAATTGATGCATGATATGTGCGTTTCTGCCATGGCAGGTGATGTGAAACAGGCGCGCGAAATTAATGCCAGACTGTTTGCATTACACCAGAAGCTATTTGTAGAGGCGAACCCAATTCCGGTGAAATGGGTGTTGCAGCAGATGGGTTTGATCAAGACCGGCATTCGCCTGCCGTTAGTAAATTTGTCTACCCAGTACCATGATGTGTTGCGCTCAGCATGCAAGGCAGCCAATATTCTTTAACGTAATACTAAAGATTTAAACAAAGAGGTTTGAATGAAACAAGTGAAGATCAGGTCAACTGGCACTGATATTAAAAACGCTAACATTAAAAACGTTAAGCTTGGCAAATTATCATTGCTATTACCATTATTGCTGTTAGCTAACTTAACTGCCTGCGATTCTATCCCTTTTATAGATAACTCCTCAGATTATAAAGGTGCCGGTCGTGCGCGCCCATTGGAAGTTCCTCCTGATCTGACGGCGAGTTCAGCAAGTGATACTTACTCGGTTCCAGGCAGTACCAGCTATTCAAGCTACACTCAAGCACAGGAAGGGCAGGAAGCCGGTGTTGAGAAGGTTCTGCAAACTCCGGAAGGTGTTCGTCTTGAAAGGGCCGGTGCGCAAAGCTGGCTAGTGGTTGATGCGCCTGCTGAAAAAATCTGGCCGTTAATACGTGAATTCTGGATTGATATGGGGTTTGCTGTACGTGTAGAGAATCCGCAACTTGGCGTGATGGAAACCGAATGGGTTGAGTCTGATGCGATTAAAGCCGATACATCAGGTAATGCTCTGGATAAATTTGATAAATGGCTGGATAAATTATCAGGGTTTGCTGACAGGAAAAAATTCCGTACTCGGCTTGATCGTGGGGATGAGGCAGGTACTACCGAGATTTATATGACGCATCGTTCGGTTTCAGGTGCGCCTGATGACGGTAAAAATCGTATCCAGACCCAGTTGGGTGAGATTGAGACGGGTTACAAGGCCAATGCCAATGACGCCCCTAAAGGCGATGCCAACGATGCGGAACTGGATGCCGAATTGTTGCGCCGCTTAATGGTAAAACTCGGTATCGAAGAGCAGAAATCTAAGACTATTCTTGCTGAAGCCGTGGTAGTTAAGCGTGCGGAGGTAGTTAAGGAGTCTGATGGCAGTGCCCGATTGCTGTTGAATGATAAGTTTGACCGTGCTTGGCGCCGTGTTGGTCTCGCGCTGGATAGAATCGGTTTTGTGATTGAGGATAAAGACCGTTCTAACGGCCTGTTCTTTGTGCGTTATGCAGACATTGATATTGATAACACAACCAAGAAAAAGAAAGGCTTGTTTGAAAGCCTGAAATTCTGGGGTGATGATGATAAGAAGGAAGATGTGCAGACCCCGGCCGATAAAGAACAGAAGAGCATCGTTGATAGCTTGAAATTCTGGGGTACTGATGACAAGAAGAAAACTGATCCTGATAAACAGTACCGTATTAAGGTCGCAGATGGCGATGCAGATAAAGCGGTAGTTACAGTGATTGATACTAATGGAGTTCGTGTTCGCACTACTACTGCAAACCGCATTATTGCTTTAATGTATGAGCAGTTAAAATAGTTTTGCCTTGTAGTGTAAAGCAGGGGTCAGCCGATGCGTTTTGCCTCATTAGGTAGCGGTAGTGCAGGCAATGCGCTGGTTGTAGAAGTTCAGCAAACGCGTCTAATGCTGGACTGCGGGTTTAGTGTTAAAGATGCTCTGGCCAGATTGGCACGTCTAGATCTGGCCCCTTCTGATATTAATGGCATCGTTATTACTCATGAGCACGATGATCATGCGGGCGGGGCGTTCAAGTTTGCCGCTAAATATAACATTCCGGTGTGGCTGACCTATGGCACCCTCAAGATGGTGACGCGCTACTTTCCCAGTCAGCATGTGCTGCAGCTAAATGTAGTAGATTCCCATACTGCATTTACCGTCAAGGATATGGAGGTGCAGCCTTATCCGGTGCCGCATGATGCGCGTGAGCCCGTTCAATATGTATTTTCAGATGGGCATAGAAGCCTGGGTGTGCTTACTGATGTCGGCCGTGCAACGCCGCATATAGAAGAAAAGTTGAGTGGCTGCCATGCGCTGGTACTTGAGTGCAACCATGATGCAACGATGCTGCAGAACGGTCCTTATAGCTGGCCGCTGAAGAAACGCGTCGGTGGAGACCTGGGGCATCTGGAAAATAGTGACTCTGCAAATTTATTATCTAAGTTGGATAACAGCAGGCTGCAGCATATTGTAGCCGCACACCTGAGCGCCAAAAATAATACACCGTTACTGGCAAAAACTGCACTCGCCCAAGTATTGGGGTGTGAACTGGACTGGATTGGCATTGCGGATCAATTGCAAGGATTCGACTGGAGAGCGATCATCTAGCAAAGGCTTGCTGCTATAGCATCTGGTATGATTTTCTAATTCGTTGATGAGTATTGCCCGATAAATCAGGGCTGGTGGAAGTGATGGAAATAAAAAAGCCGACTGGAAGTCGGCTTTTTGCAGTTGTTGCTAGCTAATTACTCAGCAGCAGCAGGAGCAGCTTCAGCAGGAGCAGCTTCAGCAGGTGCAGCTTCAGCAGGTGCAGCTTCAGCAGGTGCAGCTTCAGCAGCAGGTGCCTCAACAGCAGGAGCTTCAGCAGCAGGAGCTTCAGCAGCTTTTTCGCCACAAGCAGTAACAGCAAGAGCTAACAATGCAGCAAGTAGAATAGAACGTGTCATTTTTAATTTCCTTAAAGGTTTTACTAGTTGAAAAACTTTTTTTCGATAACTGCTTAAAAATTTTACTTAATTAGCTATACCGAGTGGCGCAAATTCTACCAGTAATTATAAAAAAAAACAGCTTATTTGGAATATTAATAGGTGTTTTTTGAAAAAAGTTCTCACTTTAATCATTTTTTTTAGATTGGCTATTCAACCTTGATTAAAAGTCGGGTATTTGAAGACTGATTATCGGTTTTCCAATTGAGTATTGTGCGGCTAACAGCATCTTTTTGCAGCATTATTCCGGCTTAATCCATCCATTTTCCACGCTCGGTACGCATCACAGTGGTAAGCGTTTCAAAATCAATCATCCTGTTCTGACTCAATTGTGAAAACCGGGGAGTAACTTCCAATTCAACCTGGTTGCCGATAATTCTCGGGTGGATTGCAAATCCACTATCGAAGGTAAAAAAATCGGTCGTGCCCTGTGCGTTGGCATAACGGTGTGTCAGGTTAATCCATTCTTGAGTGTAAGGTATGAATTGCCCGACGCTAATAAAAGCGGTCCCACCGTTAACTACCTGAACGAACTGATTGCCGCTGAAGTTATTTATATGTTTCTGCTTTTTAATATTTAATGTTGCACCATTCCTGGTTATTTGGCGGTTATTACCGGTTCTGGCAACAACATTGCCCATATGTATGCGACCACTCACTTCATTGTTGCTTATTTCGGAACCTTGGTTCTGGCTGCGACTTATTGTTATTATAAGATTCTGGGGTTCTGTATCCAGTGCGTTGATTACTTGCTCAATTTCTGCCATGTTTTCAGGACTGGTACGTATAATCAGGTTGTTTTTTATAGCGCTAGCCGAGCCCTGATTGCCAACAAGAGGCAGGATTGCCGGTAAGATTTCTTCAGCAAAGCGGTGCTGCAGTGTGAGAATTTTAAATTCTGTTGCTGCGATAGTATGCCAAGCGAGACAGAGTCCGGAAATGAAAACCAGGCAGGACTTGATGAATGTTGATGTCTTGTGCTGAGCTTCGTTCATAGTCCAAGTGGTCTTAGGGTAATTGCATCCTCGGTTGCTTCCATGAGTTCCGTAAATCTATTATTGAGTACCGCTACATTCTGTGTATCATTCAATGCATATTTGAACCGCGCCTGATCTATATGAATACGTTTAACATAATGTGCCCCGTCGGCTAATATAAAGCAGTCTTTGGCATGCTTGACTGACGTATTGGTGACATGTACATGCATTTTATGTCCGTAAACTTCCAGAAGTTTTAAAAGGCGCGGGCATTTATTCTGGAAGAAATCGGTATCCTGCAGAATAATCGTGATCTGGCTTGCGATATTGGCAGTCAGGAAGTTCTCCAATAAATTAAATTTATCCAAACTTGTAAAGTGACCATGGCTAAGATCCTGGTCAAAAATTAACAGTTCGTTATGTGCACTTTCCAAAACAAGGTTGATTGCTGTGCTATATAGTTCTTCGCCTGTAATAATCTTGTCGGGTACAAGGTCGGCAGCATTATTTATCATGGCGGCAGTGGCTATTCGTTGAAATGAAGAAATCCCGCCAGATACCATTCATGTAATTGCTGTAATAGCATTTTATCGGCTGTAGGGTGTTGGCTGATATCTTCTGTATTAAGCGCACGTACATCGGCAAGCTTGGCAAGAATCATCGCTGATTCTCCGGTAAATAATGCAGCTTCTCCGTTTAAGTAAAACGTATTGCCGGTAAATAACATCTGGCTTTTCAGGTCGAGCATGATGCCATGGGTTGCAAGGTGTTTATTAAAATTACTCAGGCTGATTTTTTTGTTCGGGTCGAACACTACATCAGGTTTTGGCTCTGAAAGATAAGTACCTAAAAAATCAGCTACATCGTGATTTGACCATTGAATGCTTTTTAATATTTCAGTTACTTTATTCACCATGGTGCCGCTGATTTCGGCCGCATGTTCCTGTAGGCATAGATCAGCATCTTCGTACATTCCCGCTATGCTCAGTTGTCCCTGATTTAATTTGTCCTGCATATAACCAAGAAACTCTGTTGCCAGTTCTTGATTCTTGGGCGCGCGGAAACCAATAGAATAAGTCATGCAATCTATCTTGCCATCGCTGACAGCGATACCCCAGTGTGCAAGCTGCGGCGGCAGGTAGAGCATGTCACCTGCTTCCAGCAGCCATTCCTGTGCAGTATCGAAGTTTTTCAGTATGCGTAAAGGCGCACCCTCTACCAGGGTGAGGTCTGTCTGCTCACTGACACGCCACAGTCGTTTGCCTTGACCCTGTAACAAGAATACATCATAACTGTCAAAATGTGGCCCAACACCGCCGCCATCTGGAGCGTAACTGACCATCAGATCATCTAACCTGGCGTGTGGAATGAAGCTGAATTGCTGCAGTAATTGGCTGGCTTCGGGCAGGAAGTGATTTACACTCTGCACTAACAAAGTCCAGCGATGCTTAGGGTCAGGTTCGTCAGGCAATCTGGCAAAATCTTCATCATCAAAAGGGCCGTGGCTGGCAGACCATTGCCCATTAATTTCTTCAACAATGCGTGATTGAACCTCATCTTCACATGCTAATCCTGCCAGTTCTTCCGGGCTGAGCAGCCCTTCAAAATCCGGCATGGCATTCTTAATCAGCAGGGGTTTTTTATGCCAGTATTCGGCTAAGAATTGTGCAGGTGTAAGGCCGCCGAGTAATTGTAATGCTTCGTTTTTTGCCATAAGTAGATTCAGGTATCGCTGATTAGTCAGATGAACATTATGCCACTGCCATGCAGAGGTGACTATCAGCGAGTGCCCTGTAAAGCCAAATTGCCTATTTGTATGTGATATACGAGCTGGTAATCATGATGGCATGTTTTTAAAGTAAAATTACACCATGAATACTTACTCACTAATTAAGCCACTGATCTTTCAGTTTGATGCTGAAACTACTCACAACCTGACCCTGAAAAGCCTGAAGTATGCCGAGAAATTCGGACTGCTAAAACTTTACCCTGCAGCACCAGTCTGCCAGTCGCGGCAGGTGATGGGGATAACTTTCCCTAGTCCGGTTGGACTGGCTGCTGGTCTGGATAAAAACGGGGCTGTAATCGATGGGATGGCAGCATTGGGTTTCGGTTTTATCGAGATAGGCACCGTTACGCCACGGCCGCAGCCTGGTAATCCTAAGCCTCGTCTGTTCAGGGTTAAAGAGGCGCAGGGTATTGTGAACCGTTTTGGTTTCAATAACCTGGGTGTTGATAATCTGATTGAAAATGTAAAAGCTGCCAAATTCAAGGGGGTATTGGGTATTAATATTGGCAAGAATTTTGATACGCCGAATGAAAACGCGGTGGAGGATTACTTGATCTGTATGCGTAAAGTATATGCGTACGCCAGTTATATTACGGTCAATATATCCTCACCAAACACCAAGAACTTGCGTGCGTTGCAGGAAAAAGAAGCGTTATCAGGACTGCTGGCAACCTTGAAACAGGAGCAGTTAAAGCTGGCGCAGACGCACGGACGTTATGTGCCGATTGCATTGAAAATTGCACCAGACCTGGAATGTGAACAAGTGAACGAGATTGCTGATCTGCTGGTTGCACATAACATTGATGCGGTGATTGCAACTAATACCACACTAGCCAGGGATATGGTGCAAGGCTTGAAACATGCAGATGAAACCGGTGGTTTGTCTGGCGCTCCGGTACGCGAGAAATCTACACTGGTGATTCAGCAGTTATCGCAGCGTTTGCAAGGTGCAGTGCCAATTATCGGTGTTGGCGGCATATTAAGCGGTGCCGATGCAGTTGAAAAAATTGCTGCGGGTGCAAGCCTGGTGCAGGTATACAGTGGGTTGATTTACAAAGGCCCCAAGCTGATACACGACATTTGCAAATCATTGGGTTAGCCCCGGTTTTTGGCTGTGGAAATGGCATTGCCGATTCTATACTCCTATCGCCGCTGCCCTTATGCGATGCGGGCGCGCATGGCGTTGAGTTATGCGGGAATCTCTGTTGAAACCCGAGAAATTTCACTTAAGGAGAAACCTGCGCATCTGTTGCGAGTGTCAGCTAAAGGCACGGTGCCGGTGCTGGTGCTTCCTGACGGCAAAGTGATTGACCAAAGCCTGGATATTATGTACTGGGCATTGCAGCAGCATGATGTCGATGGTTGGCTCAATGCAGATCCAGAAGTGGCCGGGTTGCTAATCGCAGAAAATGATGGTGTGTTTAAACAGAGTCTGGATCGGTATAAATATGCAATTCGTTTCCCCGAGCATCCAGTTGAGCATTATAGAGCGCAAGGGGAAGTATTTCTGAGCAAATTAGAACAGCGCCTGCAACAAGATTCTTTTTTGTTAGGTAACACTATTAGCCTGGCCGATATTGCAATTTTTCCATTCATACGTCAATTTGCAGCAGTGGATAGTAGCTGGTTTGAGTATACAAATTACATCAAGCTTCAATCCTGGCTGCAGCATCTGGTTAAGTCTGCGTTGTTTGAGCGGATAATGGTTAAGTACCCCGTCTATACAGCTTAAACGTATAGGCGCTTTTAATCGTGATGCAGTATTACGTCTATTCCGACTCTATTTTCCAGCTGGGTAGGCGCCAGACAAGATAGATGGCAGCTATTCTGAATATGAAGATTAAACCGGCGGGGATGAAAATACAGAGCCATTGTGGTATCTGGAATTCATTGAATGCTACGACCAGCAGGCTGCCGGCAAATGCAATCACCGCATATGGCTGATGGTCGTTGAAGGCTTTGGGGATTTCGTTGCATAAGATATCACGCAATACTCCCCCGAAAACCGCTGTCATGACGCCCATCAGTGCGCAGATAATCACGGGCATTTGCAGCATCAGTGCAGTCTGGGTGCCCAATGCAGCGTACAGCCCTAAACCAAGCGCATCAGGAATCAGGATCGCTCGTTCTGTCAGCTGGATATGTCTGCTGCGCATAAATATCATTGCGAACAGGCAGAGAAACAGCATGAGCCAGAGCCAATGTGAGTGATCAACCCAAAAGAACGGACGCCTATCAAGCAGTATGTCACGCAGGGTACCACCGCCAAAAGCCGCGACGCCAGTTACGACAAACACGCCGAATGCATCCAGTTTTTTTCTCGCCCCAGCGATTAAACCAGAAAGGGCAAAAGCAAGGGTGGCGCAGACCTCAATGGGCACCTGAAATGTTGAAGCGGTTACTGAGGTCATAGGCACATACTCCATTCCATGGAATGAGTGAAACCCAGGTTTGATAATCTACGCCTAAGAAAAATCAGACGTTGCTTTAATCTGCCGTTGCTACTGTACCGATATTTTCGCTCGATGCATTTGATGAGAATACGAGTTTAACTTCGTCTTTATCATCAAGATCAACATGTACACTGCCGCCGCTGGCTAATCTACCGAATAACAGTTCATCAGCCAATGCCTTGCGTATGGTGTCCTGGATCAATCTTGCCATCGGACGTGCGCCCATGTGCGGATCAAAGCCCTTCTTGCCAAGATAAGCTTTTAACTTATCACTGAAGGTTGCTTCGACTTTCTTCTCATGCAACTGGTCTTCCAGCTGAATCAGGAATTTATCAACGACACGGAGGATAATGTCCGGTGATAACGCAGAGAATGAAACGATTGCATCCAGACGGTTACGGAATTCAGGTGAGAATAAGCGTTTGATGTCCGCCTGCTCATCGCCGGCCTGTTTCGAGGCGGTAAAGCCCATGCTGGATTTAGACAGGCTTTCAGCGCCGGCATTGGTGGTCATGATGATAGTGACGTTTCTGAAATCAGCTTTGCGCCCGTTATTGTCTGTGAGCGTACCATTATCCATCACCTGCAGCAGGATATTGAAGATATCCGGGTGCGCTTTTTCAATTTCATCCAGCAGTAATACGCAGTAAGGATGTTTGGTGATGGCCTCGGTCATCAGGCCGCCCTGTTCAAAGCCTACATAGCCAGGAGGCGCACCAATCAAGCGTGACACGGCATGGCGTTCCATGTATTCACTCATGTCAAAGCGAATCAGTTCAATGCCCATAATATAAGCCAATTGTTTTGCTACTTCAGTTTTGCCGACACCGGTCGGGCCGCTGAACAGGAAGCTGCCGATTGGCTTGTTGTTCTGCCCCAGTCCGCTGCGTGCCATTTTTACGGCGGAAGACAAGGCTTCGATCGCTTTGTCCTGACCAAATACGACAGCTTTTAAATCACGTTCTAATGTTTTAAGTGCATTACGGTCATCGCTGGAGATGTTTTTCGGCGGGATACGTGCAATCTTGGCAATAATGTCTTCAATCTCTTTGTTGCCAATTACTTTTTTCTGCCTGGATTTTGGCAATATGCGCTGGGCTGCACCAGCCTCATCAATCACATCAATAGCTTTGTCTGGCAGGTGGCGGTCGTTAATATATTTAGCTGAAAGCTCCGCAGCGGTAGTAAGTGCATTCGCTGTGTATTTCACACTGTGATGTGATTCAAAACGTGATTTAAGTCCTTTCAGTATTTCTATCGTTTCGGCAACACTAGGCTCAACGACGTCTATTTTCTGGAAGCGGCGTGACAATGCATGATCTTTTTCAAAGATGCCGCGGTACTCCTGGTAGGTAGTCGCGCCTATGCAGCGGAGTGAACCATTTGAAAGGGCTGGTTTTAGCAGGTTGCTGGCGTCCAGAGTGCCACCGCTGGCAGAACCCGCACCAATCAGCGTGTGGATTTCATCGATAAAGAGAATTGTATCCGGTTTTTCTTCCAGCTGTTTCATCACAGCTTTCAGGCGCTGCTCAAAATCGCCACGGTATTTAGTGCCTGCGAGTAGGGCGCCCATGTCGAGTGAGTAAACCACTGCATTGGCAAGTACATCCGGTATATCTTTCTCAACAATACGGCGTGCCAAACCTTCGGCAATTGCTGTTTTGCCTACGCCTGCTTCACCTACCAGCAATGGGTTATTCTTACGGCGGCGGCATAATGTCTGCACAACACGCTCAAGCTCAGATGCGCGGCCAATGAGCGGGTCAATTTTCCCTGCGGCTACCTGAGCGTTCAGGTTGATTGTGTAGCTTTCCAGAGCGCCGCTCGGGGCAGCTTCTACATCAGCCTCAGTTTCACCGCCCTCAGGTTTTGCCGTCTCGCCTACCTTTGAAACGCCATGGGAAATGTAATTCACTACATCCAGACGGGTGACGCCCTGTTGATGCAGGAAAAAAACAGCATGTGAATCTTTTTCGCCATAAATCGCGACAAGAATATTGGCACCGGTAACCTCTTTTTTGCCGGATGATTGCACATGCAGCATGGCGCGCTGAATCACACGCTGAAAGCCTAGCGTAGGCTGCGTATCTACTTCATCCTGGCCTATAACGGTTGGCGTGTGTTCTTCAATGTATTGACTCAGCTCGGTACGCAGTACTTCCAGTTTTGCACCGCATGCGCGCAAGACTTCAGCTGCTGTAGGGTTGTCGATCATGGCGAGCAGCAAATGCTCAACCGTGATGAGCTCATGGCGCTTCTGCCTCGCATCCATAAAGGCCATATGCAAACTTACTTCTAATTCTTGCGCTATCATTTTGTTACCTGACTTTCTCTTGGATTTATACCATTTCAATAATGCATTGCAGGGGATGTTGCGCTTCCCTTGCGTGGTTCATTACCTGACTCATTTTCGTTTCTGCAATATCTTGCGGGTAAATACCGCAGACCCCAACACCTTCAATATGCACTTTGAGCATAATTTGTGTGGCTTGTTCACGGCTTTTATTAAAAAAACGTTCAATAGTTTCAACCACGAATTCCATTGGGGTGAAATCGTCATTTAATAACAATACTTTAAACATGGGGGGCAGTTTGGGTTTTGCAACCTCAGGCTTAAGTACGGTATTACTTTCATGAGCAGGATTAGCCATAATTAAAATTTATTTTTGTTGAATCTATTTTGAGCTAAATAGCAAAAAATTCAAGATTAATTTAGGGGAGCTTCCATAAATACATTCCTTTGGAACATATATTCTACGGAAACGTTCATTACGGATGTATTGCACCCAAACTCTGTATTTAGAGAAATGTCTTTAGGTGTGAAATAGTATCAAGGGAATATTTTGACGCTTTTTACAATTCTGTCTTGCGTTTGAATGATTTCAAGTCGGTGCGTACCAATTTTGAAACTGGTATTGGGCTCCGGAATGTCTTCAAAATGCTCCAGTATTAATCCATTGAGCGTGCGTGGGCCATCCAGGGGTAAGCTCAGGTTTAATTTCTTATTGAGATCGCGCAAGGAACTGCTGCCATCTACAAACCAGCCACCGTCTTCTTCCTTGTGGTAACTACCGGCGCGGGAGGGAGATTGTGTAGTGAAGTCGCCTATGACCTCTTCCAGGATGTCCTCCAGGGTAACCAGGCCTTTAAATTCACCATACTCGTCAACAACTAGCGCGACACGTTGCTGTTTTTCCTGAAATTGCTGGATTTGTGTAAAAAGCGGTGTGCCTGAAGGAATGAAATAAGGCTCTGAAATCACTTCAAGCAGTGCATCTTTATCAAGTTCATCTCCGTGCAAATGTTCACGCAGGTGGCTAATTACGTTACGTACATGCAGTATGCCGATAATTTCCTCATGTTCGCCCTGGCGTACCGGCAGCCTAGTGTGCGGGCTGTTGGAAATGTGTTTTAGTATGTCTTCAATCGGCAGGTCAAAATTGATACTTTCAACCATGGTATGCGCAGTCATGACATCATCTACCGTGATCTTCTCCAGTTCGAACAAGTTGAGCAGGATTGCGCGATGCTTCTGTGGCATAAAATGCCCGGCATCGGTCACAATGCTGCGCAGCTCTTCCATAGTGAGTGATTGTGTTGTCTGCTCAAAATTGATTCTCACGCGCAATAACCGTAACAGGGCACCTACAAACAGATTTATAAACCATACTGCAGGATATAAAACCTTAAGTAACGGATAGAGTATATAACTACAGAATATGCCCAGTTTTTCCGGATGGGCGGCAGCGATTACTTTAGGCGAGATCTCGCTGAATACCAGAATGGCGAATGTTACAGCTAGTGTGCCGGACATCAGTATCCATTGCCCCTCACCAAACAGTTCTACAATGATCACGGTGACGAGTGTGGCTGAAGCTGCATTTGCGAAGTTATTACAAAGCAGGATGACACTGAGCAGTTTATCGGTTTTAGCAAGCAATGCACTGGCCAGGCGTGCGCCGCGATGGCCTTCTTTAACTAAATGGCGCAATCGGTAGCGGTTGAGCGACATCAGGCTGGTTTCGGCAATTGAGAAGAAACCTGAAATAAGCAGCAGTAGGGCAAGGCCGCCTAATTGCCATGAAATAGGAATATTATCCAAGGGGTGTGGTTAAGCTGTTGATGAAGTTAAGAGTTTATACGTGAGGGATGATGCAAGGCAAGTAAGGTTAATCACTTACTGTGGTTTTCAACACAGCAAGTGATTGTTGGGTATATGCCTTCAGGCAAATTCTGAGGGGTCAGGCTCGATTACTTTTTCTTTGCTCTCGCCCTCTTTCTTTTCGGTGTTACCAATCAGGTTGGCGCGGTTAACGCCCAGCCACATAGCGATCGGGCTGGCAACCAGTACGGAAGAGTAGATACCGAACAAAATACCGATGGTTAGTGCAAGGGCAAAGTTATGCAGTACTTCGCCACCGAACAGCAGCATTGAGCCTACCATTGTTTGCGTCATCATGTGCGTGATAATGGTGCGGGACATTGTACGGGTAATTGCATTGTCAATGACCTGTGTTACGGTTGCTTTACGCATCTTGCGGAAGTTCTCGCGCACCCGGTCAAACACAACTACAGACTCATTCACTGAGTAACCCAGAACAGCAAGTACCGCGGCGAGTACGGTCAGGTTGAATTCCCATTGGAAGAATGCAAAAAAGCCCAGGATGATCACTACGTCATGCATGTTGGCGATAATTGCAGCAACCGCAAAACGCCATTCAAAGCGCAGCCACAGGTAAAGCATAATGCCAATACATACAAAAAACAGGGCCAGGCCGCCGTTCTCATAAAGTTCGTCACCTACTTGGGCCCCAACTGATTCTACGCGACGTACTTCCGCATTTGCATCCGCAGCCACCAGCGCTTGTTTTACCTGCTCGGATAATTGCGACACAGAAAGTTCAGGTTTTACCGGCAGGCGGATTAATACATCACGGCTGGAACCGAAATTTTGAACCGTAGCTTCTTTCAGGCCTATGCTGTCAACCGCCTTACGCACGCTTTCCAGATTTGCGGCTTGCGGATAGTTGACTTCCATCACGGTGCCACCTGTGAAGTCCACGCCGAAATTTAGACCGCGTGTGGCTAAAAAGAAAACCGCCAGTATGAATGTCAACAATGAGATGGTCGTGGTAATGCGGCCATAACTCATAAACGGGATGTCTTTTTTGATTCTGAATAATTCCATAATTTTTACTCTGGTATTCTGTATTTAAGATTAGGCTTTATAAATCTGGCCGATTGAGATTTTGGTCAGTTTTTTACGACGGTAGCCATAAATAGCATTCACAAGTGCGCGTGATACAACAACAGCACTGAACATCGAGGTTAATATCCCCAGTACGTGTACAACCGCAAAACCTTTGATCGGACCAGTACCAAACATGAATAGCGCTAAACCTGCAATCATGGTGGTGATGTTGGAGTCCAGGATCGTATCGAATGCACGGTCATAACCGGCATGGATACTTGCCTGTGGTGTATTTCCGTTGCGCATCTCTTCACGTACGCGTTCGTTGATCAGTACGTTGGCATCAATCGCCATACCTAGTGCCAGCGCAATCGCAGCTAAACCCGGTAAAGTGAGTGTTGCTTGCAGCATGGATAAAATAGCCACCAAAAGTAGCAGGTTGGTAGCCAGCGCAATGACAGATACGGTGCCGAATACCACGTAGTAAATGATCATCATCACTGCAATGGCTGCAAAACCCCATAATGTAGAATGAACACCGCGATTGATATTCTCTACACCCATGCTTGGGCCTACGGTACGCTCTTCAACAATGTCCATAGGTGCAGCCAGTGCACCGGCTCGTAGCAGCAGTGAAATGTCGGTAGCCTCTTGTGTGTTGGCCATGCCGGAAATTTGCACACGGCCGCCGCCGATTTCTTCATTAATCACAGGTGCAGTGATGACTTCAGTATTGCCTTTTTCGATCAGCAATATTGCCATGCGTTTGCCTACGTTTTCACGTGTAACTTGTTGGAATACACGTGCACCGCGGCCATCAAGTGTTACGTTAACTACAGACTGGCCGGTTTGGCTGTTAATGCCTGGACCTGCATCAGTGATGTAATCACCGGTCAGTACCACGTTCTTTTTCACTAAAATCGGACGGCCTTCACGGTCCTTGAATACTTCATCACCAACAGGTGCCTGACCTTTGTCGGCTTTTTCAAGCGTAGCGTAGTCGGATTTTTCTTCATCAACCAGACGTATTTCCAAGGTCGCGGTGCGCCCCAGGATTTCTTTTGCCTTGGCGGTATCCTGTACGCCTGGCAGTTGAACTACAACGCGGTCAATGCCTTGTTGTTGAATGATCGGTTCGGCTACACCTAATTCATTAATACGATTATGCAGGGTTTGAATGTTCTGTTTCAGTGCGAAATCCTGAATACGTTTTTGTTCAACGGCATTCAAAGAAGCAATCAGCAGTTTGTATTCACCATTGGCTGACTCTTTAAGTGTCAGGTTCGGATATTCCTTGCTGAGGATCAGCCTGGCTTTTTCGAGTTCAGTCGTGTTGGTGAAGCGAATTTGTACCGCCTGCCCTTCACGGCTAACGCCGGCGTAGGAGATACGCTCTTTACGCAATGCGGTTCTGAAATCGCCGATGAAACGCTCGGCTGCTTTGTCCAGCGCAGCTTTCATATCAACTTGCAGCAGGAAATGTACGCCGCCGCGTAAGTCCAGGCCCAGGTACATCGGTTTGGCGCCCAGGCTGCGCAGCCAGTCAGGTGAGCGGGATAGTAAATTAAGGGCAACAGTGTAATCGCTGCCTAGATTTGCCTGCAGAATATCTTTTGCCTTGATTTGCGTGTCGGTGTCTTTAAAGCGTGCTTTAACCCCGCGGGCATCCAGATAGATGCCATCGAACTGGATCGCTTCTTTTTTGAAAATATCTTCAACCTGGCCCAGTAATGCCGGATCAAGTTTGGTTGTGCTCTTGGCCGGAGTAATCTGCACTGCCGGAGATTCGCCAAAGAAGTTTGGAATCGTGTAAATAAAGCCAATCAAAATTACGATGGCAATAAAAATGTTTTTCCACATTGGGTAGCGGTTCATAGTCAGGCTCTAGTCAATTCGTTGCAGTTTTAATACGGATTTGAAATAAATACGGCTAAATTTAACTTTAAATTTAGCCGTGAGTATTTTTAGATGCTTTTGATGGTGCCTTTTGGCAGGGCACTCTGGATAGCGTGTTTTTGTACAGTAATTTCAGTTTCCGGGGCGATTTCAAGTACTACAAATGCCTCTGTTACTTTACTCACTCTGCCGACGATGCCGCCGGATGTAACTACCTCGTCACCTTTTTGCAAGGCGGCAATCATGTTGCGTTGTTCTTTCGCCTGCTTCATTTGCGGACGAATAATCATGAAGAAGAATAAAACAAAAATTACGATCAGCGGCAAAAAGCTTGCGAAATCAGTTGTTGCTGCTGTTGCTGCATAAGCATTTGAAATAAACACGATATAACTCTCTTAAAATAAACAAAAACTTTAGGGTGCTTCTATAAAAATCAGCTTCAAATTCTAGCACATAGTTCAAGACGATTGCAGGATACTGTAAATCAGCCCCATGAAGATTACGATAAAACCTTACGTTTGGCTGCAAACTCCAGTTTAAATGCCTCGAATGTACCTGCCTCAATTGCACTGCGCATGCCCGCCATTAACCGCTGGTAATAATGCAGGTTATGAATGGTGTTGAGACGCGAGCCCAGGATCTCGCCAATTCTGTGCAAGTGGTGCAGGTATGAGCGCGTAAAGTTCCGGCAGGTGTAACAGGTGCAGTCCGCATCTAATGGCTGCGTATCGTTTTTATAGGTGGCATTTTTAATTTTTACATCACCATATTGTGTAAATAGCCAGCCGTTGCGTGCATTGCGGGTTGGCATCACGCAGTCGAACATATCCACGCCTTGTGATACGGCGGCAACCAAGTCTTCTGGTGTGCCCACGCCCATCAGGTAACGCGGTTTATCTTGCGGCATTTTTGGTGCAGTGTGCGCCAGAATACGCAGCATATCTTCTTTGGGTTCCCCGACAGACAGGCCGCCGATGGCGTAGCCATCAAAGCCTATTTCCTCCAGGCCATTACGCGATATGTCGCGCAGGTCTTCATACATCCCGCCTTGGATAATGCCAAAGAGGGCGTTGGGGTTGCCTTCATGTGCCTGTTTGCTGCGCTTTGCCCACCTGAGTGAAAGCTGCATTGAATCGTTAGCTTGTTTATGTGTGGCAGGGTAGGGCGTACATTCATCAAAGATCATGACAATGTCTGAATTCAATACGCGCTGAATGCGCATGGATTCTTCCGGTGTTAGAAAGCAGGAGTCGCCGTTGATCGGGGAGCGGAATTTGACGCCTTCTTCTGAAATTTTACGCAAGTCACCCAGGCTCCAGACCTGAAAGCCGCCAGAGTCGGTCAGGATGGGTTTGTTCCATCCCATGAATTTATGCAAGCCGCCATGTGCTGCAATTACTTCCAGCCCCGGACGTAGCCATAAATGAAATGTATTGCCCAGCACGATGTGTGCATTGATTTCTTCAAGTTCAAGTGGCGACATTGCCTTGACGGTGCCGTAAGTGCCAACTGGCATAAAAGCCGGTGTTTCAACGTTGCCGTGAGCCAGGCTCAGTGTGCCTCGGCGTGCAAGGCCATCTTGTTTGTGTAAGGTAAATTGCATGGTGAAGCATTAATATTTTGAAGCCGCGATACTAACATAATCCTGTATGTTCCTGTCGTTTTGCAGGCTGTTTCTGTAACTGTAGCGTGTTGTATGTTGTCGAATCTTAATCACTTTTAAGATAGGTCATGTGAACTTTTTTCCATAATCGGCGTTAATGTGGTTACTAGGTTTTTACATTTAGTGAAAAGAGCGTATTTTATATGTGTGGGGATAGCATCCTATTGAAGTTAATAATTAGGAGAATAATCATGAACAAAAAAATTATAGTAAGTGCTATGACAGCGACTTTTATATTTAGTGGCTGCGCTAATATGACAGAGACCCAGCAGGGCACCGCTAAAGGCGCAGCAATTGGTGCAGGTGCCGGTGCTGTCGTGGGCGCGGTTGCCGGTGGCGGCAAGGGCGCTGTGATTGGTGCGGCGGTAGGTGCTGCAGCCGGTGGTGTGGCTGGTAATATTTGGTCCAAACGCATGCAGGAACAAAAAGCACAAATGGAGCAGGCTACAGCAGGTACTGGTGTTGCAGTGACACAAACTGCGGATAACCAGTTGAAACTGGATATTCCTAGCGATATTTCATTTGATATTGGTCGCGCAGATGTTAGGCAGAATTTCAGGCCTATTCTTGATACCTTTGCCAAAAGCCTGTTAAGTAATCCTGCGACTACCGTAACAATTATCGGTCATACAGACAGCTCCGGGACGGATGCGATTAATAACCCGTTATCAGTAAACCGTGCTGCAAGTGTCCGCGACTATTTGGTAGCAAAGGGAGTCGCCTCCAGCCGTATTGGTATAGATGGCAAAGGTTCTCACGAACCGATTGCACCGAATGACACTGTCGCCAACCGGGCTAAAAATCGCCGTGTAGAAATTTTTGTAGCGGAACCGGCACCAGCCGCACATTAAATTAATTCAAAGTAATTTGCCAACAAAAAAACCGACATTAATGTCGGTTTTTTTGTTGGCAGGATACAATTTCTTCACTCCGCGATTATTCATGATTTATACTTAGCACATACAAACTGTATGGTATTGCTATGATCGAACCTAAACAAAAACTATCCCGTCGTAACGCTGAAGGCAGTTCATTACGAACACGCGGCATCTATCTGCTGCCCAATCTGTTTACGTCAGCGGCATTATTTTCAGGGTTTTATGCCATTGTGCAGGCTATGAACGGTAATTTTGAATATGCGGCCATTGCTGTTTTTATAGCGATGGTGCTGGATGGGCTGGATGGCCGTGTTGCGCGCATGACCAATACGCAAAGCGCTTTCGGTGCTGAATATGACAGTCTGTCAGACATGGTTTCGTTCGGTGTGGCGCCAGCGTTGATTCTTTATGTGTGGGCATTGAAGCCTCTGGGTAAGCTGGGCTGGATTGCTGCTTTTATCTATTGTGCCTGTGCGGCGCTGCGTTTGGCACGTTTTAATACGAAGCTGGATGATGAATATCAGGATAAGCGTTATTTTCAAGGGTTGCCTAGCCCGGCGGCAGCGGCGCTGCTCGCAGGTTTTGTTTGGGTGTCTTATGAATATGGCGTGAGTGGGCGTGATGTGTTCTTTGGGGTACTGAAGTGGAAATGGATGGCGTGGGCAATTACTGTGTTTGCAGGCGCGTCTATGGTGAGCGATTTACGTTATTACAGCGGCAAGGATATTAATTTAAAAGCCAGTGTGCCGTTTTTTGTGATTCTGGGTGTTGTACTGGCATTAGTGCTCATTTCCTATAGTCCGCCAGAAGTGCTGTTTCTGGTGATGGTGGTATATGCACTTTCCGGATACGTAATGTGGTTGCGGCAAAAGCTTAAAGCGAGTAAATAATCAGGGCAGGTTAACCTTTGAATTTATTTATCACTATGATAAATAAATTCAAATAGTTAAACACTTGCGTAACCGTCTGAAAAACATTATATTTCTACCATCATGTTGAACTCAAATATCATCTATGCTTCTTTCGCACTTGGCTTGTTAGCTAGTGCTCTGTTATTACGCAAAATGTTTGCGTTACGCCTGCGTGCGTTACTGCGCTAGTGCGCAGACTATATCCCCCCCCCATTCTAGTATTAAAGCCCGTTGCACCTGATGTTAGTAACCTGGTGCTATTTTGAGCTGAATAATTCAAGTGATATTTAGCTAAAAACTGAATAAAAAAGTTAGGTAACCGTATATGAACCAAACCACTAAAAAACAAGACCAGATTATTATTTTTGATACCACATTGCGCGATGGTGAACAGAGCCCGGGCGCAGCAATGACCAAGGAAGAAAAAATTCGTATTGCACGCCAGCTTGAGAAATTGGGTGTTGATGTGATTGAAGCTGGCTTTGCAGCAGCAAGCCCTGGTGATTTTGATGCGATTCATGAAATTGCAAAAATCATTAAGAATTCAACAGTGTGTTCACTTGCGCGTGCCAGTGAAAATGATGTGCGCCGTGCGGGTGAGGCTATTAA
>JALRGX010000003.1 GCA_023259635.1 Methylotenera sp.
GGCCTGAATACATTAGATTTACTGTTACAGGCACGTGCTATTCTCGAAACCAGCCAGCCACAAAATGACAATCTACAGGATACCCAGCTCATGCAGCAGGCGGTACGTCATGCTATCGGCAACAAAACTGCCTATCATTGCGAACTATGCGGTTTCAAAGCCAAGTATCATCATTGGCAATGTCCAGCTTGTAATGCCTGGGAAGCATTGCCTGCCGAGCCGACAACGCTTTAATCCATACACTGTCACGACAAAGACTATTTAATATGCAAAAAAATTCAAGCCAAGCCACTGACCCAAAGATTATTGTTGCGCTAGACTACGCTGATGCTGATAGCGCCATGAGGCTGGTTAACCAGCTTGACCCGGCCCTGTGCCGCCTGAAAGTAGGCAAAGAGTTATTCACAGCTGCCGGACCACAGTTTGTTGAAAAACTGACATACTCAAATTTCGGTGTTTTCCTGGATTTAAAATTTCATGATATTCCCAATACCGTTGCCAAAGCCTGCAGCGCCGCAAGCAATCTGGGCGTATGGATGCTAAACGTGCATGCCAGCGGCGGACTGGAAATGATGCAGGCAGCCAAGCAAGCTGTAAATAACAGCAATAAAAAACCACTGCTGATTGCGGTAACAGTTTTAACCAGCATGAATCAAGCCACCTTGAACCAGATTGGCATTCATACCGACTTATCTACGCATGTACTAAACCTTGCAAAACTTACCCATCAGGCTGGCTTGGACGGCGTGGTCTGCTCCGCACTAGAAGCGCAAATGCTACGTGAAAATTTAGGTCGTGAATTTTGCCTGGTTACACCAGGCATTCGTCCAGCTAACGCAAACAAAGACGACCAGTCGCGTATTGTGACCCCTGCTGAAGCATTAGCCTTGGGCTCAAGCTACCTTGTGATTGGCCGCCCAATCACTAAAGCCGAGAATCCTTTGGCGGCATTGCAAGTGATTCATGCCGAATGCAATAACCTTTAATCATTTTTACCACTAAATTATATTTGGGAAATTTTCCCGTTTAATATATGATAACAAGCGATTGTTTGAAGTTCCAGACAATCACTTGTCATATCATCAATATTTAATCCAGGGGAAAGCAAATGAAAAAAGTTGTACTCGCACTCGTCATTTTTTTAAGTCTTAGCCTAAGCGCAATAGCAGGGGTTAATATCAATACAGCAACACAAGCAGAACTTGAAAGTCTGGAAGGCATTGGCCCAGTTAAAGCGCAGTCTATTATTAACTACCGCAAAAAGAATGGTGGCTTTAAATCAGTCGATGACCTGAAACAAGTAGAAGGCATCGGCAATGCGACACTCGAAAACCTGCGTAAAAATGTATCTGTCACTGGCCCGACTGTTGTAACACCCAAAGCTGCGAAACCTACCAAACCGGCAAAGGGAGCTAAAACCGTAGGCAATGATAAAGCCGCATCAAATGGAAAAACTGCTGATAATAAATTAGCGAAAGAAAAGCCCAAAAATTAAAATTGGTAAATGATTACAGCCAGCACGTCTGGCAATAAGTCTGCATCTCCAGGTAGAAAAGCCCCTCTAAGGGGCTTTTCTACTTGCATCATACTAATTTAACTTATCTAACTTAAACAGTAAAAAACAACAGAATGATTATTTAACGCGCATGCCTGGTTGAGCCCCATTGTCTGGAGAAAGAATGTATGGTCCACCGCGCTCATCGCTAGCAGCAAGAACCATGCCCTCACTCATGCCGAACTTCATTTTACGCGGTGCCAGGTTAGCGACCATTACTGTCAAACGCCCAATCAAAGTAGCAGGGTCGTAGGCAGACTTGATGCCGGCAAAAACCTGACGCGGTTTTTCTTCTCCGATATCCAGGCTTAATTTAAGCAACTTCTCTGCACCCTCTACATGCTCGGCATTCACGATTTTGGCAATCCGCAAATCAACTTTGGTGAAATCCTCGATTGAAATATATGCAGGCTCTTCAGCACTGGCGTTCGCTTCATTCTGCTGATGCTGCGCATGGCGTTGCTCAGAATGCGCGGGCGGCACTGGTGTAGCTTGCAGGCTTTCCTTGTTCGCCTCAGTCAGGGCTTCAATCTGTTTAGGCTCAATGCGTGTAATCAGATGTGCGTAGGCATTAATACTATGCTGTGCCGATAAAGAAGCATCAACCACCGCCCAAGTCAGCGGGGCAACATTCAAGAACTGCTCAACTTCACCAGCCAGCTTAGGCAGCACAGGTTTCAAGTACAAGGTCAGCAAACGGAACATTTCGAGCGCATCCGAGCAGACTTCCTGCAGCAATGCATCCTGGCCTTCCTGTTTTGCAAGTACCCAAGGTGCTTTATCTGCCACAAAGCCATTTGCCAGGTCTGCCAGACGCATGATTTCACGTAAAGCTTTGCCATACTCGCGCTCGGCATAACTATCAGCCAGCAATGGTGCGGCTGCTTTAATTTCAGCAATAACCGCATTATTGGCAGATGGATTTAACTTGCCATCAAAACGCTTGTTGATGAATCCAGCTGTTCGGCTGGCAATATTGATGTATTTACCTACCAGGTCACTATTCACACGTGCGACAAAATCTTCCAGGTTCAGGTCGATATCTTCCATCGTGCTGTTCAACTTGGCGGCATAGTAATAACGTAAATATTCTGGATTCTTGATGTGATCCAGATAGCTGCGGGCAGTAATAAACGTGCCGCGTGATTTACTCATTTTTTCACCGTTTACTGTCAGGAAACCGTGCGCAAAAATCTGTGTCGGTTTACGATGCCCGGAAAACTCAAGGGTTGCCGGCCAGAACAGCGCATGGAAATATAAGATATCCTTACCGATAAAGTGATAAAGCTCTGTTGCAGAGTCCTGCTTCCAGTATTCGTCAAAATCGAGCCCAACTTTTTGATTGCCGTCAGCCCCTTGCTGACTCATAGCACACAGCTTCTTAAAGCTTGCCATATAGCCGATCGGCGCATCCAGCCATACATAAAAGTATTTACCCGGCGCATCCGGGATTTCAAAACCGAAATATGGCGCATCACGGGAAATGTCCCAGTCATTGAGGCCATTCTCAAACCACTCACCCATCTTATTAGCGGCTTCGCCTTGCAATGTGCCGGAGCGTGTCCAGGCTTTAAGAAAATCTTCACAATCAGACAGTTTGAAAAAGTAATGCTCGGTTTCCTTACGTACAGGCGCAGCACCGGAAACTGCAGAGTACGCATTAATAAGCTCAGTTGGATTGTAAGTTGCGCCACAAACCTCGCATGAATCGCCATACTGGTCTTTGGCATGGCACTTGGGGCACTCGCCTTTAATAAAACGGTCCGGCAGAAACATATTTTTAACCGGGTCATAAAACTGCTCGATTGTTTTGGTGGCAATTTTGCCGGCCGCTTTTAACTTGTTGTAAATACCTTGTGAAAGCGCCTTATTCTCCGGCGCATTGGTTGAATAGTAATTATCAAATCCAATCAGGAATCCTGAAAAATCCGCACTATGTTCCTTATGCACGTTGGCAATCAGGGTTTCAGGCGTAATACCCTCTTTTTCAGCACGCAACATGATAGGCGTGCCATGCGTATCATCAGCACATACATAATGTACAGTATGGCCCTGCATTTTCTGGAAACGTACCCAGATATCTGTCTGGATATATTCAACCAGATGTCCTAAATGAATGCTGCCGTTAGCGTAAGGGAGTGCAGAAGTAACAAGAATTTTGCGGGGGGAATTTGGAGTTGCCATGAGATAAATGGATCTATTAAGCTAAAACGCTATTCTAGCAAATGCTGCATGGTTCACACAGCGATGATTGCTGCTTTTATAAATATTAACCGGGCTCTGGCTATCAATGTGCGCATTTTTTTGAAATATGCCCAAGCCACTTATGCAATCAACCACACAATCAGTTAAAATACCCTATCTTTTTACTCAAGTTAACAAAACTTAAATTATATCAATCAGGAATTCAGGCAATGGCAATTACAGAATTACTCATTCAAAGCACGCTGAAAGTATGCATAGACCCTAATACCGGCAAAGACTTTGTGAGTGGAAAGTCCGCAAGAAATATCAAGATTAACGGTAACGATGTCAGCGTGGATATCGTTCTTGGCTACCCTGCAAAATCTGTGATGCCAGACATACAGAAACTGGTCGCAGAAGCATTGATGGGGCTTGATGGTATCGGCAGGGTTACAGTCAATGTCAGCAGTAAAATCGTGGCACATAAAGCACAGCAAGGCGTGAATTTATTGCCTAATGTAAAAAATATTATTGCAGTTGCCTCAGGCAAAGGCGGCGTTGGCAAATCAACGACTTCGGTCAACCTCGCCCTGGCATTGGCAGCAGAAGGCGCAACCGTCGGCTTGCTGGATGCAGACATCTATGGCCCAAGCCAGCCGCAAATGCTTGGCATTAGCGGGCGTCCGGAAAGCATAGACGGCAAAAGCATGGAACCCATGCAGGCACATGGCATACAAACCATGTCCATCGGCTTTTTAATTGATACCGACACCCCCATGGTCTGGCGCGGCCCGATGGTAACCGGTGCACTGGAACAATTACTGCGCGAAACGAATTGGCATGACCTGGATTACCTGGTGATTGATTTACCACCAGGCACCGGCGACATTCAACTGACCCTGGCACAAAAAATTCCGGTTACCGGCGCCATTATTGTGACCACGCCTCAGGATATCGCACTGCTCGATGCGCGCAAAGGATTAAAAATGTTCGAGAAAGTGAACATTCCGATTTTAGGCATTGTAGAAAACATGAGCACGCATATTTGCAGCCAATGCGGACACGAAGAGCATATCTTTGGTGCAGGTGGCGGCGAATTAATGGCAAAGGATTACAACGTCGACTTACTGGGTTCATTGCCATTGGATATTGGCATTCGCACGCAAGCAGACAGCGGAAAACCAACCGTAATTGCAGAACCGGACAGCAAAATCGCCGGTATCTACAAAGAAATTGCGCGTAAAACCGCAATTAAAATTGCCAATTCAGGCCTGAATTACAGCAACAAGTTCCCGAACATCGTGATTCAGAATACTTAAAGCACCTGTAAAACCAGCGTAACAAAAAGTTTACTTATTAGATCCTGTTTCAGTTTATAGTAAGTCAACCTCCGCGCTGGGCTATGGTCTTTTAGTAATCTCCACTAAGACAATTTAGCCCGCTTTGCATAACAGAAAAATCGATCACATAAGAATGTTAACCCATGCAATCTTTTGAAGCTTTAACGCTATTCTCACTCATCCTTTTTTTTAATGCTTTCGGATCTGTGATGCTTAAAAAGGGCGCAAGCATACAAAAAACTGGCGGCAATCTCAGTAAAATCAAACAATTAATCACTTTTGCCGGGCATATGATATCCAGCAGAAATGTTATTGCCGGCTTGCTAATGCAAATTTTCGCGTTTATTGGCTGGCTGGCATTTATTTCCCATGTAGCACTAAGTTTTGCTTTCCCCTTAAGCAGCATTAGCAACGTTACAATTCTTTTGGCATCAAAATTCCTGCTGCATGAGCACATCAGCCCACGTCGATGGAGTGGTGTACTGTTCATTCTTGGCGGAATTATTCTAATCACCTCCACCTGACCACCCCATTGAAGCTTAAACCCTGCAAAAAATGCATGTTATTTCGCATGCAATCACTCAATTTTGCAGGGTTTTCCATATAAAGAAGGCAATGATTCTTGGCCATTTCTTATACCCAGGAATTTCTGCAGAACTAAATACTGCTAAAACAAGTAGTTAGCCATAACTTTATTAATCGTTTGCGCCCATTTCGGGGGTTGGCATCAACATTGCTCGCCACAAAGAATCCCTTAAAAAGGCACCCACATAAATTTGCAGCAGTTATTTACTTTTACCCGGCACTTTTTATGGGATAATTACCCATGTTTAATTTAAAAAATAAATCGCATTTCAAATAGATGAATCCAATTAATTCAAAGAATTCCAAGCTAGAAAAGAAGCATTTCTTAAAATTTTATCTTTTGCTCTTCGGCCTCATCCTAATATTACGGGTAATGTTTGCGTACACATATCGCGTTAACAGTGATGAGCCTCAACATTTGCACGTGGTTTGGGCATGGGCAAATGGACTGTTGCAATATAAAGACCTGTTTGACAACCACACCCCGCTGTTTCACATAATCTTTGCTCCAATTTACAATTTTTTCGGTGAGCGTTCTGACATCATTGTAATAATGCGTCTTACGGAAATTCCTTTATATTTTCTTTCCCTGTGGGCAATTTACTTAATAGGAAAATCCCTCTATTCCAATCAAGTTGGCACTTTAGCTGCTATCATCACAGGCATATCCGCCCATTTTTTCCTCGTCTCACTAGAATTCCGCACTGATGTTCTCTGGATGTTACTTTGGCTAATGGCATTAGCCGTTCTAGTTCATAAACCTTTAAAAATTTCATGTACTTTTGTTGCTGGCTTACTGTTAGGAGCGGCCGTAAGCACTTCGATGAAAACCATATTATTACTTATGGCACTAGGTTTATCTGTCTTGGGAGCGCACCTACTCGTTCGCACACCAACACATCTCAAAAGTTACGTATCTAATGGACTTTCATTACTAGCCGGCCTAGTGTTAATTCCAACCATTCTTATATTATATTTTGCTTCCAAAGGTGCGCTCGGGCAGATGTACTACTCAGTAATTCAACACAATGTTGTTCCTGGCATGAACCATGCACTTCGTACTGGCAAAGTTTTGTTAATAATAATTTTAACAATAGTTGGCATCTACTTTATCGGGAAATCCGGCGCTGATGCTAGTTTTCGACAACGACGCCTAATCATTTTCATGACATATGGCCTATCTATGCTTGGACTCTATGGCTTCTGGCCATTAATTACCAGTCAGGATTTTCTACCCCTGACACCGCTGTTGATTATTAGCGTTACGGGTATTTTTACGGAAAGTTTTGCTGTTAAGTATGACTTCGCAAAATCTCTCTCATATCACCGGGTGACAATCATCCCAATAGCAGTCATTGTTCTTGAGCTTGCTTACCTGGTCACAAATGGCCGTCTATATCAAGATAGGGCTTTCAGAGAAAGTGATTTGCTGACTGAAGTCCTCCAGCTTACCCGTTCTGGCGAAACCATTATGGACATGAAAGGCGAAACAATATTTAGAAAACGAGGTTTCTTTTATGTACTTGAAAGTGTTACCCGCAAGCGGATTGAACTTGGCTTGATGAATGACACCATTCCTGAAGATATTGTCAGAGAAAAGACTTATGTAGCTATTCCCGATAACGGGCGCCTCCCCCCGCGCGGGAGGGAATTTCTTAACCTTAACTTTTTACCAATCGGAAAATTACGTGTGGCTGGTAAATTTCTGCCTACTGTAAATAATACTCGTAGCAATGATATTGCCTTCGATATTAACATTCCTGCCAGTTATGCCATTACATCTGATCACGCAATGGTCAATGGCTGGCTAGATGGAACACCCTACAATGGCGCACGTCAACTCAGTGTAGGCAGCCATACCTTCCGTCCATCCATGCCTGATGGCAGCATGCTCGCCGTTGTTTGGGCTCCTGCCATCAAACGTGGCTTCTCTCCATTTAAGGTTCTACATCCATCATGAATAACCTATTAACCTTAACCAAACAAGACCGGCTAATGGTACTGGCAGTTCACCCGGATGATGAAACATTGGGCGCTGGAATACTCATCCAGCATGCTATTGCCGCCGGTGCAGAAATTCGTATAGTGTTTGCTACGAATGGTGATAATAATCCATGGCCACAGCGCATAATGGAACACCGTATCAATATCTCACCAACAGCCCAAGAACGATGGGGGCTGCGTAGAAAACAAGAAGCCATTTCCGCGTTATCTGTCCTGGGCTTAGGCCATTTACATACAGTGTTTCTTGGATTACCAGACCAAGGGATCACTAACCTGCTAAACACTAATGATGAGAGTGCTATCAATGCTTTAACGAAAGAACTTATCAACTGGCAGCCAACACATTTGGTTCTGCCAACCATAAGTGACAGCCACCCAGACCACAGCGCCCTAGCTATCATGCTGGATCTTGCCTTGCAGAAATTACCGCCCACG
>JALRGX010000029.1 GCA_023259635.1 Methylotenera sp.
TGCGGTGTTTCTTTTTCTAAAGCGCTCATTGCTTCAGGCACAGAAGAGAAAGTTTTAAATTCTAACTCGGAACGTGCCAGCGCTTTTTCAAACACCCAGCGTATTGATTTGTCGTCGTCAATAATCCAGATTGGTTTCATATAATTCTCTTGGTCAATGTATATATAAGTGTAATTATTGTTGCTATTGTTGATTTGAAGCTGGTTTAACCATACTCGTTTCTATCGGTAGCAAAATAGTAAAGCAGGTGTTGCCCGGTTCACTGGTGCATTCAATCATGCCATGATGTTGTGTAATAAAGGTTTGCGCCAATGTTAAGCCTAAGCCAGACCCGCCTTCACTGCCTGAAACCAGCGGGTAAAAAATGCGGTCGCGTATATCAGCAGGAATACCAGGGCCGTTATCTATAATTTCCAGTTTAATCGCAACACGGTAACGTTTTCTTGCAAGCGTTACCTGGCGCTCGGCCCTTGTTCTGAACGTAATCTGGCCTGCAGGCGTTTTGTGTGCCTGCATTGCTTGTACTGCATTGCGTGCGATATTCAGTACGGCCTGAATTAGTTTTTCCCGGTCGCCAATCAGTTCAGGCAGGCTAAGATCATAATCACGCTGGATAACAACGGATTGGGGAGACTCTGCAAGTAACAGGCTTCTTACACGTTCAAGTACCTCATGGATGTTGGTCGGTTGGTATTTCGGCACGCGATGTGGAATCAGTAGCCTGTCCATCAAGGCTTGCAGGCGATCTGCTTCTTTAATAATAACCTGCGTATACTCACGCAGATTTGGTGAAGGCAGTTCGTATTCCAGTAGCTGAGCTGCGCCGCGCAGACCGCCAAGCGGGTTGCGTATCTCATGAGCCAGGTTGCGCAGTAACTCGGCATTCGCCTGCTGTTGAATCAGCATGCGCTCTTCGCGTGCGATGCGCAACTGCGCATCCATTTGCTGAAACTCCAGAATCAGGCTGGCAACCGGTGATTCAATTGGTGTTACAGTGCAGGTAACAGCAAAAGAATTATGGCGGTGCGTACTAATCGTGAATTCATGTTCGCGGAACGGGCTTTGCTGCTGAATAGCATTGTTAACAGCCAGCATTAGAATGTCACAGTTAGGAAAAACTTCGCTGATGTGCTGCCCGATAATTTGAGTGGCACTGAAAGCAAAAGTAATCTCTGCGCCTGGATTCACATAAACCACACGGCGTTCGTCATCAAGCAAGATAATGGCAGTGGCTAAATGCTCTAGCCCGGCAAAATGGTCTGGTGTTTTTTGAACCATAGTATTGATGCGCTCAAGGTTTCAGTAATCATACTATGAATAAAGCAAAAGATAGGCCAGTTTTGTGTATATAAAATAATTCTGGAACTATTACAGTACTGTCATTACGAGGTGGGAATCGACGCAGCAATACAGAATCTGTTGGTGCGTCCGGAGGCATGGATTGCTTCGCTCCGCTCGCAATGGTGAATGAGGGAAGATGTCGGTGGCTGCACATCTTTAATGGGTTAGCTGAATCGAGTATTTAATGCAGTGAATCCAACTCTTTCTGTAATAGCTCGATATTTTTCTGGTGATTATCTACATTCTCTTGCAGGTTCTTCATCTTTTCCTGAAATTTTGGCACATTGCGAAAAGTCTGGCCTTCAGCAGTTCTGTAAACTTCGGGGTTGGATTCACCTTCAGCGTAGGCTTTCTTGGCTTCTTCCAGTGCAGCTTTTTCAGCTTCCAGTTCGTTTTGCAAGATGCTTCTGCGTTTACTATCACGTTGATTCTGTGTATCTTTATCAACACGAGGGAAGTTGTCTGGTGTTGCGGTGCGCTTATTAGTTGAACTGCTGCTTCTGGTTTTAGCGCGGTTGTTGCTGATGTTATTTGCATCGGGGTCTATTTCAAGACGGATGGCACCCTTGGATTTGATGTTGGAGTAAGTTACGCGACCGTCAGCATCTACGTGTTTATAAATTTCGGCAAGTGCGGAGGTTGAAACAGTGAGGGCAAGTAACATCAAAAATAAGTGTTTTTTCATGGGCTTAGTTTATTAGAGTTAAACAAATTAGGCAACAAAGTTAGGCGTAGCAGGTATTACGATACGAATGAAAAACCAGTTGATATTACTGAATGCTGATTTACCTTGTCATTGCGAGGAGCAACGCAACGCGGCAATCCATAATATGTTGATTGTGTTAACTCTTGGATTGCTCCACTTAGTACACAATGACAATTAGTATTATCTTAACTTATTGGAACGATTGCTATTTTTATCGGTTGACACTTCAAATTGCAAGACAATAAAAAAGGGGCGAGAAACTCGCCCCTTTATTTGCTGCTAGTTAATGCAAATTAGCATGAGTAGTACAGGCTAAACTCAGCTGGGTGTGGTGTGATACGAACTTTGTTAACTTCTTCCATTTTCAGGTCGATGTAAGCATCAATCCACTCGTCAGTGAATACGCCGCCGCGTGTCAGGAACTCGCGATCTTTGTCTAAAGCTTCCAGTGCTTGCTCTAATGAAGAGCATACAGTTGGGATCTGTGCATCTTCTTCTGGTGGAAGATGGTACAGGTCTTTAGTTGCAGGCTCACCTGGGTGAATCTTGTTTTGTACGCCATCCAGGCCGGCCATCAGTAATGCTGAGAATGCCAGGTATGGGTTGGCAATTGGATCCGGGAAGCGTGCTTCAACACGGCGTGCTTTGTCTGAATGCACAAATGGGATACGGATTGAAGCTGAACGGTTTTTAGCTGAGTAAGCCAATTTAACCGGTGCTTCGAAGTGTGGAACCAGGCGTTTATATGAGTTGGTGCCTGGGTTTGTAATCGCATTCAATGCACGGGCGTGTTTGATGATGCCGCCAATGTAGTAAAGCGCAAATTCACTCAAACCAGCGTAGCCGTTACCTGCAAACAGGTTTTTGCCATCTTTCCATACTGATTGGTGTACGTGCATACCGCTGCCGTTGTCGCCGGCAAATGGTTTTGGCATGAATGTGGCAGTTTTGCCATAAGCATGCGCTGTGTTCAGGATTACGTATTTCTGGATTTGTGTCCAGTCAGCGCGTTGTGTCAAGGTGCTGAATTTGGTACCGATTTCACATTGGCCTGCAGTTGCAACTTCGTGGTGGTGCACTTCAACAGGCACGCCCATTGCTTCTAAAGTAGTACACATTGCTGAACGGATGTCGTGCAATGAATCTACTGGTGGTACTGGGAAATAACCGCCTTTTACGCCAGGACGGTGACCAGTGTTGCCGCCTTCGAATTTTTCACCGGTTGCCCATGCACCTTCCTCTGAGTTGATGCGTACTGAGCTGCCACTCATTGAAACATCCCATTGAATGCTGTCAAAAATGAAGAACTCTGGCTCTGGACCGAAGTAAGCTGTATCGCCTAAACCGGTTGATTTCAGGTAAGCTTCAGCGCGTTTAGCCAAAGAGCGTGGGTCACGTTCGTAACCCTTGCCATCGGTTGGATCAACTACATCGCAGGTCAGAATCAGTGTTGGTTCGTCCATAAATGGATCGATGTTTGCTGTTGATGGGTCTGGCATCAATTGCATGTCTGATGCTTGAATGCCTTTCCAGCCGGCGATAGAAGAGCCATCAAATGCGTGACCTTCTGTAAATTTATCTTCATTAAAGTGTGAGATAGGCACTGTAACGTGCTGTTCTTTACCGCGCGTATCGGTAAAACGAAAATCGACAAATTTAATGTCGTTATCGACTACCAATTTCATGACATTTTCCACTGACATTAGAATCTCCTGTGATGGTGTGGGTTAGAATAAATTAGTAAAACTACAAAATAATATATATAAATTCAACATAGTAGATTAGCAGGAAATGTGCCAATTTAAAATGGGCAAAATACTGCAAATTTATTAAAAGATAACAATAGTTTAATGATGAGTGCACCAATTTGGGGCATATCAAATTATTATGCACCATATTAATGCGTATTTGTGTTGTGCGTTTGTTCTCGAATGAGTTGAGAGGAATTTAAGGATATACTTAAGCGTTTATACTTAAGCACTATATCTAGAATTAGATCGAGAATAATAAATTTCAGTAGAGGTGAGATTAAATGAAAGAACAAGCCAAGATAATAGAAATGGCACAAAAACGTGCTATTGATAAGAATTTACCTTATGCCGGCGCACTGACGCCGCAAGAAGCATTTGAAGTGTTGCAGGCTGACGCCAAGGCATTATTGGTGGACGTGCGCACAAAAGCCGAGCTGGATTTGGTTGGACGTATTCCCGGCGCGCTTAATGTGGAATGGGCTTTTTATCCTGGTATGGTGGCGAATGAAAGTTTTGCCGCGCAGTTAAAAGCCGAGCTTGAACAGCGTCATTTTGATAAAGATTCAGTATTGATATTTTTATGCCGCACTGGCGGGCGATCAAATAATGCGGCAACGGTAGCTGCATCGCTGGGTTTTGCGCAAGTTTATAATACCCTTGAAGGTTTCGAAGGTGAGGCAAATGCTGACAAGCAACGCACCATGATCAATGGCTGGAAGCATGCCGGTTTGCCTTGGACTAATTAAGGGTCGTTCAGATAATGGTTGATAAATATGCTGTGATTGGCAACCCTGTAGCACATAGTAAGTCCCCTTTGATTCATGAGGCCTTTGCCAGACAGACGCATCAGAATATGACCTATGAGCGGATTCTGGCGCCGCTGGATGGTTTTGCAGCGACAATTCAGGACTTGATCACAAAAGGCTATAAAGGTGTAAATGTCACAGTGCCGTTCAAGTTTGAGGCTTTTAAAGTGGCGAAAGGATCTACAGTGCGTGCGTTAGAGGCGGGCGCTGCCAATACACTTATTTTTAATGCGGATGGCGTCATCGCCGATAATACTGATGGTGTCGGTCTGGTGAACGATATTACAAAAAACCTGCATCAGCCGCTTACCGGAAAAAGGATTCTATTGCTTGGTGCCGGTGGCGCTGCTGAAGGGGTATTGGGTCCATTATTGGAATCTGGACCTGACTTGCTGGTAATTGCCAACCGTACCTTGGATAAAGCGCTCGCAATGAAAAACAAGGTGGAATTGGAGCAAGGTCATTTGATCACTACTGTTTCAGCTTGTACATTTAGTGAGCTGCAAGATCAGGAGTTCGATGTGCTGATCAATGCAACATCAGCTGGTTTAACAGATGCAGCCTTGCCAATACCCGATTCTGTTTTTGCCAGTGACTGTCTGGCTTATGACATGATGTATGGGCGTGAAACGCCATTTATGGCGCAGGCGCGTGCTAACGGTGCGCGTGTGGCCGATGGGCTTGGTATGCTGGTTGAGCAGGCCGCCGAGGCTTTTTATTTGTGGCGCGGTATCCGGACAGAAACGCTGCCAGTAATTGAAATGGTAAGAGCTCTATAAATGCTTGCCTGGTTTTTTAATGAGCGTACAGGTGCGCAACCCTTGACGATAAGTGGATATATCAAACGCTGCCTGGTGTTGCTGTTTGCATTTATCCTGCTGTATCAAATCTGGATATTCCTGCATATATGTTGGTGGATTAAATTTAATCCATCATCCACTGCATTTATGGAAGATCGCCTGGAAATCATTCAGGAAAAGAAGCCTGATGCAAAGCTACAATATAAATGGGTTGATTATGGAAAAATTTCTATCCATCTAAAACGTGCTGTGGTTGCAGCTGAGGATTCCAAGTTTCTTGATCATGAAGGCTTTGATTGGGAAGGTATACAGAAGGCATACGAGAAAAACCTGAAAAAGGGAAAGATTGTTGCCGGGGGGTCAACTATCAGCCAGCAGCTGGCAAAAAACCTGTTTTTATCAACCAGGCGTACGCCATGGCGCAAAGCGCAGGAAGCCGTGATTACATTAATGCTGGAGAAAATTCTTAGTAAACGTCGTATTCTGGAAATTTACCTGAATGTGATCGAATGGGGTAATGGGGTATTTGGTGCCGAAGCTGCTGCAAGGCATTACTATAAAACCAGTGCATCGAAGCTTAGTGCAGCCCAGTCAGCACGGCTGGCTGCGATGATTCCTAATCCGCGCTTCTATGATGCACACCAATACACGCGCTATCTGAACCGCCGCACCGCGATCATACAGGCAAGGATGTATATGGTGAGCGTACCTAAATAATTACAGGGCGCTTCTGTAAATACATTTTCGAGAGTCACCGCTTTATTCAGTGCAAGTTTCAACCATTCAGGTGCTTGCTGTGTTGCGTGCCCTTTATTTTGCTTTCATGAGGTTCATTGATGGAATGGGTTTGGATAATTGCAATTTTTCTGGTCATGATCGGTATCTTGGGCACGTTGTTGCCCATGCTGCCCGGCGTGCCACTGGTGTTCGCTGGATTGCTGCTTGCCGCCTGGGTGGATGGTTTCGTGAAAGTCAGCGTTCTGACAATGTATATTATCGGCGTGCTTGCTGTTTTGGCTTTTGTGGTGGATTTTCTAGCTTCCATCATGACAGCAAAAAAAGCAGGTGCTAGCAGTTATGCGTTATGGGGTGCAGGTATCGGGGCATTAGTGGGAATACTGGGCGGTATTCCTGGCTTGATAATCGGACCAGCACTAGGTGCAATCGTAGGTGAGCTTATCGCGCACAAAGACACTGGTCGTGCAACAACAGTAGGTTTGGCTGCCGGTTTTGGCTTTATTGTGGCATTAGTGGTAAAAATTGTACTTACAATGGCGATGCTAGTGATTTTTGCCTACGCCTACTTCTTCTAGTTATTTTTAGCCATAAAAAGCGTCTGTGTAGGGTACGCAAATTCCACACCTTCTTTCTCAAATGATTCAAAAATTGTGAGGTTGATAGCCTGCTGGATATCCATGTATTTGTTATAGTCGGCACCTGTCACGTAATAAACAAATTCAAAGTTCAGGCTGAAATCACCATACGATGCAAAATGGCCTCTGTCAAAAGTGGCATCTTTTTGTGTTTCAATTGCGTCTTTAACGATGCCAGGAATTCTTCTTAATTTCTCTGCAGGGGTTTGATAGGTTAAGCCGAGTTTAAAAACAACTCTTCTCTGCTCCATTCTTTTGAAATTATGCAGGCGGGAATTGGTTAAGTCAGTGTTGGAAAAAACCAGCTGTTCGCCGCCTAGGGCACGTATTCTGGTGGTCTTGACGCCAATATATTCAACGACCCCCATTTTGTCGCCGACAATTATGAAATCACCGATTGTAAAAGGTTTGTCAAAGAAGATGACGAAGTAGCTGAATAAGTCGCCGAGTACGGCTTGGGCTGCCAATGCAACGGCTATACCGCCGATGCCAAGCCCTGCTACAACTGCTGATATTTTTATGCCAAGATTGTCCAGGAGGAAGGCGAGCGCGACCATCCAGATGACAAAAGTGGCAAGGCCGCGTATCCCCTTAAGCTGCTTTTCTCCGCTTGTTGAGTCAACAGAATCTACTATGTATAACTGCAAGCCGAAATTAACTAGGGATGTAATGGCCCTGACTACGAGTATGGTAATGAATACGACAGCAGCTATTTTTAAACCATGCTTAAAATCTTCTGAAAGATTTAGCGTATGCAGCACAATATAAAAAACGCCGAAATAAACCATGGGGAGTAATGATTTCTCCATGGTGATGATCAGGAAATCATCTATTGAGGTATCTGTTGTGGCGGCCCATTTTTTTAATTGGTTTAGAATATATTTCTTAAACACATAAACAGCGGTTGCTCCACCGAGAAACATGCCCAGTGCCGATAGATAATGAAAGACCGTATTGTTAAAGAATGAGTGGTTGAGTATGTCCTGCATAATTATCCTAATATTTTCAGGGCACTTCTATAAATACATATTTTGGGCGCATTACTGCGTTGCGCGAAATTTTAATTAAAAATC
>JALRGX010000059.1 GCA_023259635.1 Methylotenera sp.
AATTAACAAAGGAATTAAAATGAAAAACATGCGCGAAAAGATTTTAACTGTAGCAACGCTGCTATTTGACACTCGCGGCATTCACGCATCCGGCGTAGATGCCATTATTGCGGAGTCAGGTGTGGCTAAAGCCACCCTCTATAAATACTTTCCGAGTAAAAATGAATTAATCATTGAATACTTGAAAGAAAAATCCAATAAATTTTATGCCTGGATCAATGAAAAACTCACAGATAAAAAACGTAATTCGATAGAAGTATTATTTGAATTATGCGACCTATATGAACAATGGATTACCACCCCCGAGTTTAACGGCCTGCCCTTCCACATCGGCTCTATCGAGTTTCCAGACCCGGCACATCCAGTGCACCATTATTCAGTTGAACTATCAAACCACCTGCAGCAATACCTATCAAAACTGGCTGAAATAGCAGGCATCAAAGATGCCCAGACATTAGGCCAACAGTTAACAATTATTTTTGAAGGCGGCGCTTTGATAGAAAGACTGAGCCCAGGATCCGGCGCAGCCAAACGCGCCAGGAATGCGGCCATCACACTAATCAAGGCATCTAAATAACACATTAAAAACGCTTATAAACAGTGTACAGTTGGCAAGCGCTGCCAATAGCTATGATGCAATAATTGAAAAAAACAATTCAGGGAAATAAATGGCTGTACAAAACAAAAAACAATCAGCTCCAGAACCTTTAGAAAAACAACTTTGGAAAGCCGCTGATAAACTGCGTAAAAATATTGATGCAGCAGAATACAAACATATCGTTTTAGGTTTAATCTTTCTAAAATACATTTCAGATTCCTTCGAGCAACACTTTGCAAAACTATCCGAGGGTAAAGGCGAGTACATTGGCGCCGACCCCGAAGATAAAGACGAATACGCAGCTGAGAACATATTCTTCGTTCCGCAAGATGCACGCTGGTCATACCTGCAATCACAAGCCAAGCAACCAGACATCGGTAAACTGGTTGATGCCGCCATGGATGCAATTGAAGCCGAAAACACCTCTCTTAAAGGCGTGCTGCCTAAAGTTTTTGCGCGGGATAATCTTGACCCAGCAAGCTTAGGCCAGCTCATTGACCTGGTTGGCAACATTGCGCTGGGCGATGCTAAATCACGCAGTGCTGATGTGCTCGGCCATGTGTTTGAGTATTTCCTCGGTGAATTTGCGCTGGCAGAAGGCAAACAAGGCGGTCAGTTCTATACCCCGCGCTCAGTGGTTGAACTGCTGGTAGAAATGCTGGAGCCATATAACGGTCGTGTGTTCGACCCCTGCTGCGGTTCCGGTGGCATGTTCGTGCAATCTGAAAAGTTTGTAGAAGACCACCAAGGCCGCGTCAACGATATTTCCATCTACGGCCAAGAGAGCAACCAAACTACCTGGCGCCTGGCTAAAATGAACCTGGCCATTCGCGGTATTGAAGCCAGCCAGGTGAAATGGAACAACGAAGGCAGCTTTTTAAACGACGCGCATAAAGATTTGAAAGCCGATTACATTATCGCGAATCCTCCATTCAATGTGAGTGACTGGTCTGGTGAGCTGCTGCGCAACGATGGCCGCTGGCAATATGGCGCGCCGCCGGCAGGCAATGCCAACTTTGCCTGGCTGCAGCACTTTATTTACCACCTCTCCCCCACCGGCCAAGCCGGCGTGGTGCTGGCTAAAGGCGCACTCACCAGCAAAACCAGCGGCGAAGGCGAAATCCGCAAAGCTCTGATTGAGCAAGGCAACGTGATTGACTGCATCGTCAACCTGCCGGCAAAGCTGTTTCTCAACACGCAAATTCCCGCTGCGTTGTGGTTTATGAGCCGCAACCGAGGCTCTAATAATCAAAGCGCTGGCAAATTCAGAAACCGCAGCAACGAGATATTGTTTATTGATGCCCGCAACCTCGGCCACCTCATCAACCGCCGCACTAAAGAACTGAGCCATGAGGATATTAAACTCATTGCCGACACCTACCATGCATGGCGCAACCTTCCCCGTCATTCCGCACTTGATGCGGAATCCAGCGAAAACCAACAAGCGTTGAGTGAAACTCAACCCAAAACCTATCAAGACATCCCCGGCTTCTGTGCCTCTGTCAGTTTAGAACGTGTAAAAGAGCTGGATTACGTACTCACCCCCGGCCGCTATGTAGGCCTGCCCGATGACGAAGACGACTTTAACTTTGCCGAGCGCTTTAGCGCCTTAAAAGCAGAGTTTGAAGCACAGTTGGTGGAGGAAGAAAAACTCAACAAAGCCATTACAGAGAACTTGGCGAGGGTTAAGCTGTGAGTGAATTAAAGCTATGCAAACTTGATGATGTTGTTAGCTTTGGCAATGGGAAAGCACGTCCATCGACTGAAGGTAACGTCCCAATTTATGGTGGAAATGGAGTTTTGGGATATTGTGCTGATAAGAACTATGATGGTGAAACTATTGTTATTGGCAGGGTCGGTGCATACTGTGGGGCTACATACTATGAAAACCAGCCAATTTGGGTATCGGATAACGCATTATCTGCAAAACCCAAAGGGAAAAATAACGCTAAGTTTCTTTACTATTTTTTAAAAAATATGGATTTGAATCAGCATGCTGGTGGTTCAAGTCATCCTCTCGTAACTCAAACCTTACTAAATTCATTAGACATTGAAGTCACGGATAATCCAGAAGAGCAACAAGTCATCGCCTCTACCCTCAGCAGTTTAGATGACAAAATCGACCTGCTCCACCGCCAAAACACCACCCTGGAACGCATGGCCGAAACGCTGTTTAGACAGTGGTTTATAGAAGAAGCGCAAGAGGATTGGGAGTTTGTAGCGTTAGGCGAATATCTAGATTGTTTTAATGGCGTATCTTACAAAAGCTCAGAACTTAACCCTTCAAAAGTGGCAAT
>JALRGX010000064.1 GCA_023259635.1 Methylotenera sp.
TCAGTTCTCCACGTTCCACCTGTTCAACAACTGCTAATTTAAAAGCTAGTGTGTAATCTTTACATGTCCTTTTAATGCTTGTATTCATTTGACGCTCCTTGATTTAATTCAAAAAGTGTCAAGCTATTTCAGGACGGAACAAGGCAAATAAAAAAGGGTGCCTAGGCACCCTTTCACAAGACACGTAACAAATTATTTGTTCATTACGTACATTGTAACTTCGAAACCGAAACGCATTTCAGTAGCTGCTGGTTTTGTCCACATAATAATCTCCTTTAATTAAACTCAACGGGTTGTTTGTTAATGCGTGTATTTTACGCCGCCAACAAAAACCAGCACTATTGCTGTTCATGAATACAGTATCAGTAAAATCATGAACAACTAGTGATAGTGATGTGGAGATCATTCACTCACCCGCCAATCAGTAATATCGCCATGATTGATATGAATAACTTTTACGTTAGCTGTGAACATGTGTTTAATCCCAGACTCAATGGCAAGCCTGTTGTAGTGCTAAGCAATAACGACGTCATATGTGCCGTACTGCGGAGAAGCAGCGTAAGCAGAAATCCTATGCAGGAAGTGTGTATGTGTATATGAGAACACCTCCATTTAAGCCTGATGATCCGTTTTACAACAATGGGATGACAATCCGTAGCAGCTATTATAACTGACTGCGGTTTGGCAGATACCTGGCTTTGTTTCGTTTAATTAAACTATAACGGCATCTAACAGGGTGTGCGAAATCCAAAATAGAAATGGGTGGCTGATTAGCCACCCAAACCTACCGCGCTGCAGGTCAAGGGTAATTGACCTCAGAACATCCAAATCACCCTTATGAGGCTAAATGGCTGGTAATGTATACAATTACCACAGCAGCACCCAATGCCACATAAGGCAATACACCAGCTCTCGATGACTCACCATTTGCATCAGTAGCCAAGTGCATATCTTCCTGCATCTCTTTTGGGAACACGCCTTTATCAACCACGTAATGACGCCACATGAATACCGGAATCACTACACCTGCCATCACCAGGCCGCTCATTAAGGTACCTGCACCCCAGATGTTAGCACCCAGACCCATGACGGTAATATTGACGAATGCCAAAATAGTGCCAAGTACGATTAAGATTGTCGGCGCCTTGTATGGTCTTTCCCAGTTAGGGCGATCCATACGGTGAATCCAGCCGGCGTTCAGGTTGAGGAAGTTAAAAATAATGTAACTGACGTTAGCCGCTGCAAGCAGGAACATGTAATCAGACATCATCAACAGGATGAAGTTGAATAACATATTGGCCCACATTGCACTGGTAGGCGCACCGTTATCATTCACTTTAGACAAGAACTTAGGCAGCAAACCATCCGCTGAACCTTGGTAAAGCGTGCGTGAAGCACCTGACATTGTTGTCATGATAGCCAGCAGCAACGCCAGAACCAGCATCACCACTACCAGATTTGCAATAAATGCACTGCTGCCGAGAATGTCTGACAATGCTTTTGCAACACCCATGCCACTGTAAATATCAGGCGCCAGCATGCCATCGTACACAGCCGGGCTAGTTACCGCACCGGCAGCATCAGCCACGGCCGGAGTCACCATCTGACCCAGGCCGAGATGACCCTGGAATGCTAATGGCACCAAAGTGAATACTGCTACACAAAGCAATCCAGAGTAAAAAATCGCTTTAAAAGTATCTTTTTTAGGATCTTTGAATTCACGTGTGTAGCAAACTGCAGTTTCAAAACCATAAGTAGACCAGGCTGCAATAAACAAACCGCCAGCCATCAGCACCCATCCATTAAGGTTCCATAAACCATCTATAACATTACCTACACTATCGTAAGCCAAAGGTGACAGCGGGAAAAAATGTGCGACAGGCATATCACCGGTAACCAGAGGTACCAGGCCGATCAGTATTAAAGGAATCAATGCAGCAAGGCCTAGCACCATGGTAGTCTTGGCAGAGCGTAGAATACCGCCGTTCTGAATCATGTAAACCAGCAGCAGCAATGCAGAACCGATAATGAAAGTTGCATTGATCCGCAGAGTCAGGCCTTCTTTCAGCATGCCAAGATCGAGCAGCGTCAGCTGCCAGGTATTAATAGCAGCATCCGGAGCAAACATTGCAGTAAGAATATAACCTGCTGCCAAACCAGATCCGATAGAAAGCACCGGTGACCAGGCAACCCAGTTACACCAGATGGAAAGCGGCGCAACAAACTTGCTATATCTTACCCATGCTACGGCACCATATACTGAAGCACCGCCGGTTTTATGAGGGAATAGCCCGGCAATCTCGGCATAGGTAAATGCCTGGATAAAACCGAAACCAATTGAAATCATCCATACCAGCCATGCCGGTTTGCCGACAGTTGCAGCAATCGCTCCCATCGAAAACAACACCAAAGCCGGCACACCGCTTGCAACCCAGAACGCCCCAGTCCAGTTAATGGTTCGATGTAGCGAGGCATTGCCAGACACTACATCGTCAGCTATATCTGCGGTGATAGCATCCAATACTTCTTCGTTTTTTTTCACTTCGACCTCCCTTTAAATGGATCCCCCCAACCTTATTCGACATCAAGCGTCTGATACGTCACAAGATTACTGCTGGACAACCCATAAGTTAAATAATTTTAAAAAAACTCCCTTTGACGACAGGATTTTTGAAACTGAAAACAAACCCCTTTCATCGCATCGTAGTGCATCATAACCACGCGTTTATCTGCTTACTATTACCACTTAGACTTACCTCATAAGTAGTAGTCTTAAAAAAACCGGCTTCAGGTAAACTGTGTAACACACTGACAACACTAATCCTTTAAGGTAACGGTTGGCTTTATGCTGCTGTAGCTGAGATCTGGATTTAAAAAAATTGTAAAGGCTGAAAACATGATAAACATTGAAAAAAACCTGAATGGCAAAGGCATGCAGATTGGCATCGTGCTATCAAGATTCAACAGCAACATCGGCGACGGCCTGCTTGCCGCCTGCAGGAACAGGCTCATCGAACTGGGTGTGAATAGCGGGGATATTACAGTTGCAACCGTGCCGGGCGCATTGGAAACACCGCTGATATTGCAGCACATGGCATTAAGTGAACAATACGATGCGCTCATTGCACTGGGGGCCATTATCCGCGGTGAAACCTATCATTTTGAAGTGGTTTCAAATGAATCCGCACGCGGCATTTCAGAAGTGCAGCTAAATACCGGCATACCGGTTGCCAATGCGGTATTGACCACCGAAGATGACGACCAAGCACTGGCACGCATGCATATCAAAGGTGCCGAAGCGGCCGAAGTTGCCATTGAAATGTCCAACCTGATAAAAGCGCTGTAAATACAGGTATGGCAGGCACCGTCATGCCTGCATACCAACCCGGCGTTTAGGCCATTTACAGACTACTTTTTAGTGTGTGCCCATACCGCGGCTTCCAGGCGGCTCGTCAACTTAAGCTTGCTCAACAGATGCTTGATATGAACTTTCACGGTGGTATCGCTAATACCCAGTGCCCTTGCAATCGTTTTATTGTTGAGGCCTTTTGCAAGGCACTCCAGAATTTCCCTTTCACGCTCGGTCAGCGATACATCTTCATCTTTCTTGTTCAATGTTGGATGAATCAGGGCGTTTTTCAATATCTCGGTCAGGCTCTCGTGTAGCACGGTCACCCCAGTCATCGCTTTTTTCAGGCTTGAGCAAAGATCTTCCGGCTCCATATCTTTCAGCAGATAACCATCTGCGCCTGAACGCAGAGCTTCCAGCAAGTCATCTTCTGCGTCCGAAACCGTAAGCATGATACATTTTGCTTCAAGCTTGGCCTCTTTGATGCGCGCCAGTGTTTCCAGCCCGTTCATCCCCTTCATGTTAAGGTCGATAAGCACCAGGCCGGGCTTCAACTGCTCTACCAGCGCCAAGCCTTCCATTCCAGATGCGGCCTCACCTACGACGGTAAATTCGGGGTCTGAGGAAATCATCTGGCTGACTCCTCTACGGAACAGCGCATGGTCATCAATAATTACTACTGTAGTTGTCTCTTGCATCACATTCTCCTGCTCTTTGTCAGTTAAACACCATCGCTCTTGGGCCGAAACACCAGCTTGACCCGGGTGCCACCCAGACGGCGGGGTGAGATTTCAATACTGCCGTTTAAGCAATGGGCGCGCTCCGTCATAATGGCCAAGCCATAATGGTGCGGTTTGGTTGCGTCAAAGGCTGAGCCGACACCATTATCATCCACCATTACGATTACATCTCCTGTAGATTGCAATACCAGCGAGATCGTCACTTTATCGGCGCCTGAATGCCGCACGATATTCGACAATGCCTCACGAATCACATGCAGCAGGTGAAACTCTTCATTCACAGTCAGCCTGCATTCCTGGAGCCTGTTATCAAGCGTAATGGAGAGATTCGAGCGATTGGAATACTCACCAATGGTCTCTTCCAGCACGTGGTCCAGCCCGCGCACATCCATCTGCACCCGAAATGTGGTCAGTAATTCCCTCAATTCACGGTATGCGTTATCCAACCCCTCGCGCATATCATCAACGATTTCAGATGCGCCAGACACGGCAAGCTCTGCACCATACTTGGTCTGCAAGCGGGCAAGCTGGAATTTCATATAAGACAGCGACTGCGCGAGCGAATCATGCAGTTCCCTTGCAATAACTGCACGCTCTTCAAGCAACGCAACACGCCGCCCCTCCTGCTCCTTGGCCTGAAAGCCCATCGACATCGCCAGCATCTGCGAAGTGATTTCAATTAGCTGGATTTCCGTACGCTCAAAATAGTGGTTCGCCTCGGTTTCAATCAGCAATATACCCAGCCAGCCGCTCGGACCCGGTAGGGGAACCGTCACACACTGTATGCACTCGCCTTGTATCAGTTTTGTCTCATGGCTGACTGCCAGCATATACAGCTCTTTATCAAACATGCTTTCATCAAACGAGAGCGGCCATGAGTTGGAGAACAAGGCGCGCTGGGCAGAGATGCGTGAGCCGTTTTCACTGAAAATCAATGCGACGTTCTTGACGTCAAGTGCCCGCTCCATAGAGTAGAGCACCTTTTTAATAGTGGCTTCATTCAAGTCTGAATTAGCGATGAGCTTGGCAAGCTTGAATAAAAAGTCCTGCGAAAGCAACATCTTCCGCATTTTTTCCATACTGTTCTTATTTGCCCACTTACTTTCAACCTGATACCCCTCAAGCCGCGCGGACATTTCAGCAGTCAGTTTCTCAAGTTTCTCCAGCTCATCTTCATAACCGAAGTCTTTGTCATCCGCAAGCAGGCCGCCGGGTATCAGGTCATAAATCTTGCCGAGGCGCGTAATGAGTATTCTCCACGACATCAGCATGATGCATGCACCAATGCAGATGGCAAGAAAAACACAGGCCAACTGCATAATCTGGACGATAGACTGCTTGATTTCAATATCGCCCTGCGCTGCGGCGATAAACTCATCATAGGCGGCTATGACATGTCTGCCGTTTTGCAAGATACGGTCTCTGGCTGCACCCTGGATGCGGCCCTGGGTAAACTCATGGTGCGCCTGCCTTAGCTGGCTATAAGCGGCAGCCAGTTTTGTATCGCTCTGTTTTTTACTCCAGGCATAAGTCGAATCATCAAAGCGGCTTAAACTAGCATTCAAATCGGTGAAATCGCTACTTTTAATCTCGGCTTTATTTTCAAGTTTATAAAGTTCCAGCTTCCATATCGACTGCTCTTTATATGCCTGATCGATGGTGGCCAGATGATTGGGAATATAGTCAAACAGAAACATCGAGCTTGCCTGCATCAGCATCACGGACAAGACCAAAGAAACCACCAGAATATGCAGGTTTGCATAAAGTTTATGGCTGATGACATAACTGCGCAACGCCTTAAAAATATTCAAAATACTTTGCATATTACAACTAGATTTTCTTATACTGGTGTCTTGTTAAATTCCGGCTGACGCACATGAATGTGTTTATTTTTGCAACGATGATTATCAGTATTATTTTCCTGATAATACTAGGCTCATGGTACAGCATCGAAGGTCCTTTTTTAGCGCATATCGTAATATTAATTTCAGCTGTTGTCGCCATATTTTCTGCTGCGCTTGTTTTCATTATCCAGCCCTTATTAAGTAAAAACAGTATCCGTAAAAAAGACGAATCCACCCAGCAACTCACATGGCTCAGGGAGGCATCAAATGCGCTGTCATCACCTGCTGTCGTGCTGGATGGCCTTATAGTCAAATTCGTGAACACGCCGTTCCTGCAGACCTTGGGCCTGGTCGGGCTGGAAGACCAGATCAAAGGCATGCCTTTTACCAATATCATCCACCCTGCCGACCATCATATTTTTGCTGAACTGAACGCTGAAGCCGCCACTGGTAAAACAAAAAATGAAGGCACCAAAATCCGCCTGCTTTCGCTTGATGGTTCCGCGATACCTTCAAACGCAAGCCTCACAAAAATGCGCGATAACCAGGAAGGCAATTTAACCCTATTCCAGTTTACACCACTATCGGCTGAGCACGCCTTAAGCAGCAATTTTGAGCCGCAGTTCAACTACCATTCCATTATCGACAAGCTTGAACAGATTGTTTTCCAGCTTAATGTCGAAGGAAAAATCATTTTCCTCAATCCGGCATGGGAGAATTTTCTTGAATACAAAATCAAGGATAGTTTAAATAAAACCATCTCCCATTTCACCCATCCTGAAGACAAGCTCATGGTTGAATCGAGGCTGGACTCTGTTGCCTATGGCAGAAAACCAAGCTTCACCATCGACTTTCGCCTCATCTCGCTGCGCGGTGATTCAAACTGGTTCAGGCTGCGTGCCAAATCATCGTCAAACGTTATCGGCGAAAGGGCTAGCGTGATCGGCACCATCACCGACATTCAGGATATAAAAGAGGCAGAAGCGCAGAATGCAGCCAACAGGCGCGCCGCAAACGCCCTGCTGAGCCATATTCCGGGCATGGTATACCGCTGCAGGCACGACAGGTCATGGACCTTTGAATTCGTAAGCGAGGGCTGCATCGATATTACCGGTTATGACTCACTGGAGCTGCTTCACGATTCCAGCCTGACCTACAACCTTATTATTCACCCCAGTGACAGAAACGCAGTCTGGGATTCGATCAATCAGCAAATTGTTAAAGATGAAAAATTCAACATCATCTACAGAATCGTCACCCGTAAAGGCGAAACGAAATTCGTGCAGGAACACGGTCGCGGCATTTTTTCAAGCACCGGCGAACTGTTAGCACTAGAAGGCTTCATCACTGAAATACCGGAAAAACACCACAATGTAACTACTGCCGTACACTGATACATGCAGCATAAAACAACCTGCTCCATGGCAGTTTTGGCAAGCAGTCGCACCATGCGCTGCCTGCCGCTTACAGCTGATACTTTAAAAAACTAGAACGTGCGTTTGATATAACCGATCAAACGGTCATTACCGGTTTCCCAGCCTTTGGCATCTATATACCAGCTATCACTCGCATTTGTAGTCGTGTAGTTCAAGCCTGCATTCCAGCCTGTGGTGCCCGCGATTGAAAAGTCTTTATTGATACCTACCAGCCAGTCGGTATAGTTTGCCTGTGAATAGTTGTGCACAGTCTGGCGACCTACGTGCAGTGCCAGGTTAAGGTCTGCAACAGGCAGCTTGTAATTCACATTAAGCTCTGTGTAGCCAGACCCGCGTGAACTGCCGTTACCGCCATAGTTATCGTTGATACCGAAAAAATTGGTAACAGCGTATGAATGCTTCAAGGTGAAGTATTTGTAGCTCAATGCTGCGTTAAGCTCGGTGGTGTTGGGTGAGCCACCTTTAGATGGCATGCCTGCATTCGGGTGATTGCTGTCAGGATAGAAAAACTGCAGAAAACCCACATTCAGGCTCAATTGCTCAGTCAGCGGATGCACATAGCCTCCGTAAACATCAAGCTCAACGGTATTGCCGTAAAGCGCGTCATTATTGACGTTGGTACCCCATACACCTGCATAGAAACCGCTGCTATGCGCATAATCGAAACCGCCCTGTACTGCACCGCGTTCTTTGGTATAGGAAATGCCGCGGAACGTATAGTCGGTAAAAAAGCCGATATTGGTTGTTAATGTATGCGGCGACGCGGGAGCCGCCTCCTCTGCATAGGCTGCGGGCATGGCGCTGAAGGCTGATGCCAGTAGAGCTGTCAGCATGGCTGACCTCGATAAGTGTTTCATAGTACCCCTTGCTTTCTTAAATGATTGGTTTCGTAAATGATTAGTTACTTAGAACATCCAGCTGCTTAAATTAATTGGTTTACACAACTGCACTACCATGAAATAAGGTGCACCTGGAAAGACGGCTCACCAGCACTTCATAGATAGATTTTTTCGATAAATTCCGCGCCAGATTCTATCGATTTATCTTTTTCTATTCCGGATGGGTGCCGATACCCAGTTCGGCACCATCATCAAACTTCGAGAGCCAGTCAACGACGATAGGATGAAACTTGGTCATACCCTTATATTCGATCAGGTCAGGGTGCATGGTTTTCTGAACGCGGTGCAGACGCTTTGCCCAGCGCGGGTAACTGGTAACATCTTTAAGGCTCATCAGGTAACAGCGGATACTAAATACGATGGCATTACTGCGCGGCAGCCTGAAAAGGCTCTGCAGCTCAACACGCAGGTTGACCAGATCACCCACATTGTCGGTGTTCACCTTGTTTCTATCGCCACCCCAATACGGGTAGTTTTCCGGTGATGTATCAAGGCGCGGGTTTACAGTCATGGTCCAGTTAAGCCGGCGTACCGGGTTAGCAAGCTGCAGGTTAAGCAGGTATTTTAGCGCCCTGTCCATCACACCAATTTCAGTGGCCCTTGGCACCGGACCATGCCATTCTTTCCATGACATGCCAACATTGAACGCCAATGACCAGTCGGCCTGACTGGTCACGATGCCTGCATCTGCATACAAGGTACCGTCACGCTGGTCCAACAATACAAAATCCCCCTGCACCTGCCGGCCAATATAGTCGAATGGCTCTCTTACCAGCGTGCTGCTGTCACCAAAAGTGAAGGTATCGCATACACCCAAGGGCTTGTTATCCCAAGTCCATGTTTGGCCATTACGGCTCAGCGAAAAATGTTCAGGATAATCATTTGCCAGCGCAGTCATGGTGAGCTCAAGGAAATCCCACTGTGCATCCATCATGTGCGGCAGCGCATGATATCTGCCGGGGTCCTGCATCAAGGTGATTTCCTTGTCCAGGCACTCGGCAACATAATGCTCATCGATATCAAACGGGAACTCATATACCGATCCCGGCTCGCCTTTGGTGTGCGGCTCGATGTTGACAGAATACATATACTGGTCTTCAGCAAACGGGAACGGAAAACGCCTGATCGCATGTGCTGAGTTACTGTAGCTATAGTCATCCCTGAAAGTTTCTTGCTTAAAGTTGAGTGCCATTTTTTCGCCCTGTATGGATTCTTGAGGTTGATACCTGAAACTGGTGAGCAGCAGGCCGCGCTACAGGTCAAGCAGCAGGCGCTTGCCCTTGCTGCGCGACACGCACGGCATGATTTTCCGGCATGAGGCTTTTTCAGATTCGGTCAGGAAATGGTCATGGTGTTCCAGGCCGCCGTCATGTTCCAATACGCCTAACTCACAGCGCCCACATACGCCGCCACGGCAGAGATACTCAGCTTTTACGCCTGCAGCCTCGATTGCCTCCAGCATGCTCATTTCAGCCGGCACCTCTACTTCAATTTCGGATTTAGCCAACTGCACCTTGAATGGCTCGCCTACCGGCGGAGAAAGGAACTGTTCGTTATGGATGCTATGTTCAGGCCAGCCCAGGTTCCTTGCCGTTTCAATAACAGATACCACCATCGGTGACGGGCCGCACACATAGACATGCGTCCCCAATGGCTGCCAACTCAGCAAGCCTTGCATGTCAAGCCGCTCGCCATCACTGTCGCCATAACAGTAAAGACTGCTGCCACAGGATTTTTTAAGTTCGTCTACAAATGCCGCCTGGGCATATGAACGAAAAGCGTAATGCAACTCATACTCGACGCCTAAACGCTTCAGGTCTTCAATCTGCGACATGAATGGTGTGATGCCAATACCACCGGCAATCAGGATATGCTTGTGCGCCATCTTTGCCAGCGTAAAAAGATTGACCGGGTGCGTAATTTTCAAGGTCATGCCCACACTCACATTTTCATGCATGAATGCCGAGCCGCCCCTGGAGTTCTCCTGCCTACGCACAGAAATATGGTATGCATCAGTTTCTGTGGGCGAGCCCATCAGGGAATATGGATTCCTGTAGGTTCTGCCATCGGCATCAAGGGCAACCACGATGTGGCTACCACCGGAAAAAGACGGCAGCTCCGATCCATCTTCTTTGACAAAGGTAAAATGTTTAATCAGCGGCGTTACTTGCTTGATGGCAGCCACTTTCACATCGATCATATTCATGGATATATCTCCTCAATAGCAGGCAATTCTCCTGGAGACTCTGCATCAACCATTAAACCCATATACGCTCCCAGATTCCTTGAAAAATGGTCGCGTACAAAAAGCATGCGTTCACAGCCGCAGCAAGGCACTATATTTGTAGTTACATTCCTGGTGACCGATTTGCAGTGAACGCAGTAAACGCTACGTGCCAGCGTGTCGGTCAGTTCTTTCATGATTTCGGCGTCATCGATACCAAACTGTTTAGCAACACCGGCCACGTCCCATATAAAGCCTTCCGATCCTGCAACATACAGGCGCAAACCCATGCGGGTATCCGGCAGTATTTCTTTAAGACTGGCAAGCAATGCCTCTTCAAACTTAAATATATACAAATTTTCCGGCACTACTTTTTTCAATGTTTCTGAATAGTCGGCATCCATCTGCGCATATCTTGCGTACAGCACGGTCACCGGCTGCCTAGGATGCATCTGTTGAAACAGTTTCAGCACAGCCATACCGCCTATGCCGGTAGCAAGCACCAGATGCGAAGTCGCTTTCTCATGCCACACCAGCGAGGTGTAGACAGGTTTGCTTTTAATCCAGTAACCACGTTCCATAGTTATCTCTTTTAAATAATCAAAGCTTCTAATTAGAAAACTACCTATTGCTTAGCTACATGCTACAAACTAAAACCGTTATTACCGGAAGAACCTGAATTCATTTTCCTGTAACAATTTATTAACAAGGTTAAAGTAATCAGGGATAGGCGAAAATTATCTTGAAGTCGTACTACGAAAGGGGTAGTCGGCACATGGTGCATGCATGCTGCTGCAAATAAAAAAGCAGGGCACTAAGCGCACCCTGCCTGGATTAACTAACTTTAATCAGGATTTAAGCTGCAAGCTGATTCTTAAGCTCTTCTTCCATCTCAAAAATATCTGCAACAATGCCATATTTGGCAATCGTGAAGATGGAAGCGCCCGGGTCAGTGTTCACCGCTACAATGGTCGGCACATGCTTCATGCCCGCCATATGCTGAATAGATCCTGAAATACCAAGTGCCACGTAGAGCTTGCAGGATCCAACCACTTTTCCTGACTGACCAACCTGCCTTGATTTCGGCAGCCAGCCCGCATCGGCAATCGGGCGTGAGCAGCATAATGTAGCACCTGCCGTGTCAGCCAGTTCACGGAACTGCTCCACATTGGTCTCTTCACCGATACCTCGACCAATCGACATGATGAAATCAACGGTCGTAATATCAATATCATTGCCGCCGCCGACTTCAATATAGTCTTTATTCTGGCTGCGTGACTGCACAGCCGGCACATCAAAGCTTGTCACGACTGGACTGGCCGAACCTTCTAAAGGCTTGAATACGCTGGGGCGGATAGTGAGCACCACCGTGGCCTTGCCAGGAAAATCAACTTCAACATTGACTTTCTGGTTGTAACCGCCGCGCGTTGCAACCAGCTCACCGCCTTGATATTCGGCAATAAAGACATCGGTAGCGAAACCATAGCTGGCTTTGCTTGCCAGGGCAGATGCATAGCCCAGGGAATCAACAGAATGCGGTAGCAGCACGACTGACGGATTGTTTGATGCAATCAATGCGGATACTGAAGCTTCAAATACATCCGGATCAAAATCCGCAGATGGGCTTTTAACTACAACCACTTCATCGACACCATTCACGGACAATGCCGGTACAAAACCATCTGCCTGGCTGCCGATAACAGCCACGACCACCTTGTCGTCAGCACCCTGTTTAAGACCGTTTGCAGCGCCGATCAGCTCAAAAGTTACCGGGCGTAACTCGTTGCGGCGATGTTCTGCAATAACCAATATTTTGCTCATAATTATGCTCCTTTAAATTCATTGATAATTTGGATGATTTTTGCTGCCTGCTCAGCCAGCGTGCCTTCAATCATCGTTGCACGGCCTTTTTCTGGAACATACATGCGGCGTACGCGTGACATTGATTTTCCGGCGCCCACATCATCGGCAGACAGGCTGAGCTCGCCAAGTGCCACCTCTTCAATCGGCTTGGTTGCAGCCTGCTTGATACCGCGCAGTGAAGCGTAGCGGGGTTTATTGATACCTAACTGTATCGTCAGCACTGCCGGGCAATTGATCTCGACCTCCTGCAGCATGCCGCCTTCAAGTTCGCGGCGCACTACCGCTTTATTGTCACCAGGCTTATATTGCAGGTCAGCCACCACAGCGGCATGGGGCCAGTTGAGGTAAGAAGCAACTGAGATACCTGTCGATGCATAGGCCTGGTCAGATGACTGCACACCGGCAAACACCATATCCGGCGCTTCTTTTTTAATCACTTCTGTCAGGATGCGACCCACCACAATCGCGTCAGAACCTTCTGCGCTATCGTCCCAGACGCGGATTGCACGGTCGGCACCTTTTGCAAGGCACTTGCGCAGGCTTTCATCCACGCGGTCAGGGCCTACAGACACCACCACAACCTCCACATCAACATCGCTGGACTCCTTGATTTTCATCGCTTCTTCCAGTGAATAGTCATCCCATTCGTTTAAGTCATACAGCATGAAATCTTCGTCAACATCTTTGCCGTCAGCGCGTATTTCAAAATCTTCTTCCAATGCTGCTACCTGTTTAACTGCTACTAATATTTTCATACTCTCCGTCTCCTTATAACTTCGTTGCCAACAATGTACCTCGTGTTAATTGGTGCAATTTTTTCAACTGCCCACCGATATACCGAGAACCTGACTTGATAATCAGGATCCTCACGTAAATTCCATTTATCCAGCTCATGCATGCTGGGGTTTGCCACCATTAATATCCGGTGTAGGTAATACGGGTCTTCCAGCAAAGGCAGCAGGGTGTTTCTGCTTGCAGCCTTATTCAGAATTACTCCCCGGCGCACATCGGCTTCTTCTGATGCCACCAGCTTTTCCAGTATCTGCTGCGGCGTATTCGGGTTATTTGCTACCCCGCTCAGCACATCGACATCGTCATTACCTGCCAGCCCAACCAGCAAGCGCTGCGGGGAATTGTGCTGGTAAGCCACCGCAGCCCTAACCCAGTCATCTTTATCTGCCGCCAGTATTTCCAGCAGCTCAACCGGGCATCCGGCGTTCCTGGCAACCGCCCTCCTGACGTCAGAATTTTCATCCGCCGCCAGGCTTGCAAGCACCTGCAATGGTACAGCCGTGTTACGTGCCAGCCTCTGCCGCACCCAACCATCCTGGTCTGCCATCAGCACGGCAATATGTTCTACCTGCAAGTCTCTGCGCGAGGCTATTTCCCTACGCACAAGTTCACTGCTGTCGCCAAGCAGATGGCTTATCAATGAAAGCGGCATTGCCGCGTTTGCAGCAACCCCGCACCTGACCCCGGCATCATCGCTTTCGGCATATTTCAACAGCACATCGGGCGCTACCGTTTTATCCTTTGCCAGAACCCTCATTATCAAGGGCTCATCACTGGCAGTGGCCTCTGTGATCAGTGCACCAGGGCAATTGGCATGGCTGATAATCGCCGCCCTGGTATGAAAATCAGATACTGCATAAATACGGGCAAGCAAATCTGGCGATGCCGAGATGTTCTGCGCGATATTTTTATTTAACGCCACAGCCAGCTCCGACCCAGCAAACCGTTCCGCCAGGCTAGCAAGCACTTCAGGGCCAGCTGCCGGGTTCTTGCTTAACGCCAGCAGGCTCTCTTCATCATCTTCAAACAGCACGATGCCTTTAAGAATGCCTGCCTCACTGTTGCGATGCCGCGCAATAAGCCTGGTCAGGCCCAGGTTTCTTTTATTGCTTGCATCTTCATACAGTGTCGATAAAACCTCAGACGATGTATTCGGATTCTTGTCCAGCCTTATATCTACAGCACCATCACCGATATTGGATAATGCCGCCAGCACTGATGACGGGGTATGCTCCCATCTGGCAAGTGATAACGCCGTGCGCCTTGATTCAAGAATCTGCATCTCCAGCTGCCTTTTTGAGATGCCTGTTGCCAATTCATGGACTGCAGCGGCTACGTAGGGGTCACCTGCCTTGATTGCCAACTTAACGAGTGCATCAGTGCTGTCTGGCATATCCATCTCACTCAGTAAGTGCTGCTTCTTCCCATACCTCATACTCAACACACTCATCGATAAGCTCAATCAGTTCACGTACAACAAACTTGCCTTCATATCCGGATGTTTTAAGCGCATCCTCGAACATGGTCAGGTCTTTAGGGCAGGAAACAATGAACACATCCAATCCTTCAATCTGGCCAGCCTCACGCATGCGGTTGGCTGAAGGTTTCTCGATGCCTACCGGATCAGGAATCCAGATTCGGCCACCGCCAGCGCCGCAGCAGAATGAGTTATCACGGTTACGCGCCATTTCCACAAGTTCACAACCCAACAGCTTGATGACATCGCGTGGGGCATCAAAGCCTTTGTTATAGCGGCCAAGATGGCATGGGTCGTGGAACGTTACACGGTAATCCAGTTTTTTCTTGAGCTTGATCTGGCCATTCTCAATCAACTGCTTAACCAGTGTTGTGTAGTGATTAATCTCGAACTTGCCGCCAAAATCCGGATACTCGTTCCGTATCGTGTTGAATGAATGCGGATCTGTAGTGACAATCGATTTAAAATCGCATGACTGCAACGTGCCGATATTGGAGGTAGCAAGCAGCTCATACAGGCCCTCTTCACCCACACGGCGCAAATCATTACCGGAGTTAAGCTCAGCTTCAAATAGCAGGCCGAAGTTAATACCTGCGTGGTGCATCAGTTTTGCAAAAGACTTGGTTACCTTCTGGTTACGCGGGTCAAATGAAGCGTAGTCACCTACAAACCAGAGCACATCCACAGGCTCTGTTCTTGCATCCTTGATTTCAAACGGCAGGTCTTTGGCCCACGCGGCCCTCTTGCGTTTTGATTCACCGAATGAGTTTCCTGTTTTATGAATCGTCTGCAGAGTCTTCTCAAGGATAGGCTCCATCTCGCCAGCCTCAACCAGGTTACGGCGCATCTGTACAATGATAGGAACATGCTCCACAGCTACCGGGCAAATTTCCACACAAGCCAGGCAAGTCCGGCATGACCACAATGTTTCCATGAATACCTGGCCTACATCCTTCCCGTGAATATCAAGCTCAGCTTCTTTTGGCAGCTCTTTTGCACTCAATGCCTTGTTAGCAAATTCACGCAGTGAAAGAATCACATCCCTGGGTGAAAGCGGCGCACCTACTGCATTGGCCGGGCAGGCTTCCTGACAGCGACCGCATTTGGTACATGCATCCAGGTGCAGCAAATTTTTCCAGGTCAGGTCAGTGATGGTCTTATAACCTGCAGTTTTCTGGTCATCAGGCACGCGTGGCAGCCTTCTGCCGGCCAGAGGGTCTTTAAACATCAAGGAGGTTGCGGCAGTAAAAATATGCTTGATTTTGGTGTACGGAATACATGCAATAAAGGTCAGTGACAGCAAGCCGTGGAACCACCACAGCACTGGGCGGAAAGACCCTGCACCGTCTGCAGTAAGGCCTAATGCCTGCATGATATGTGCCAGCATCGCTCCAACCGGTGACCAGAACCTGTAATCCCATACATCGGGGCTATCGCTCAGCCATACCAGGCGCGTCGCTTCCAGGATAAAACCGGTGATGCCGATCAGGATAAATGACCAGAGGAATGCCCAGTCTTCACGGCGATACTCGCTACGGTCAAAATCAGGGTCGCCCTCCTGCCTGTCTACACGCTTGTAATCAAGCTTGGGCAGATTCAGCCATTTACGGCGGTACATCATATAAATGAGACCGGCGATTACACCCAGGCCGGCCAAGTCAAGGGCCAGCGAAAACAACAGGTAGAAGTTTCCGTACCAGAACTTAACGCCGAACAATGGCTCAAGTATGTCGTATTCAAGGGTGATGGTTGCAGTGCCGATAAACAGCAGCACAAAACCGAAGAAAATCAGGCCATGAGCGCGTCCGGCACTTTTGTCGCGGCGCACCAGTGTACGGTGTGTTGCCATGGTTTTAACCATTTCAACGAAACGTTGGAACAATTCATTCCAGGAGCCGTCAGGTTTGCCACGGCGGTATTTACGTATCTGCACATAAACACCATAAATAAACACTGCAATGGCCATATAGCCAATTGCATAAAATAAATAGATCGCCTTTGGGTCAAAGTCCTGGAAGAGTATTCTAGTGATTTGTGCAGGATCATTCATATGTATCACCTATTTTTAATTTAATTAAATCCATATAGCCCTGGGGCAATTTGTAACTTACGATTTGAAGCTTAAAACTTACAACTTGGATAAATGCTTTATTGATTGAGCATGGTCACCGATTTGGCATCGGCGACCATGCATCTGTCAGGTATTAAACCTTGTACTCAAT
>JALRGX010000028.1 GCA_023259635.1 Methylotenera sp.
AATACGGTCGGTTTCCTTAACCCGCCAGCTTGCGATGTTACGTAGAATTGTTGTATTGTCTGCAAACAGGGCCAGTATCGCCAAGGTCATGGCTGCATCGGGGATATGGTTGCAGTCTAGGTCAATCGCTTTGATTTTGTCAGCCTTGCTTGCGGAGATGTGATTGTCACCATAGGCTATGTGGCCTCCCATCAACGCCAAGGCATCGGCAAAACGTACATCACCTTGAATGCTGTTTTTGCCTAAGCCTTCTACAGTTATATTGCCAGCAATTGCCCCTGCGGCAAGGAAGTATGATGCGCTGGATGCATCGCCTTCGACAAAAATCTGGCCAGGTGAGGTGTAGCTACTGTTAGCCGGGATAGTGAAGCGCTCCCAGCCATTACGTTCAACATGTACGCCGAATTTGGCCATCAAATTGAGCGTGATTTCAATGTATGGTTTGGAGATAAGCTCGCCAACCACTTCAATCGTGGCTTTCTGTCCGGTGAGTGGTAATGCCATGAGCAGCGCAGTCAGGAACTGGCTGGAAACATCACCGCGGATTTTAATGGCGCTATCCAGGTTTAAAGTAGCTGGTGATATTTTTAATGGCGGATAACCTTTGTTGCCAAGGTACTCAACCACTGCACCAGCCTGCGCCAATGCGTCGATAAGGTCACCAATAGGGCGTTCGTGCATGCGTGGCACACCAGAGAGTTTGTAATCGCCATTGGCAAAAGCCAGTGCTGCGGTAAGTGGGCGGAATGCCGTGCCTGCGTTGCCTAGAAACAGATCTGCGCTTTTGTTGGGAAAGTTGCCGTTACAGCCAGTTACGCGCCATGCATTTTCGGCAAAGTTTTCCAGCTTAACGCCTAATGCCTGCAGCGCCTCCAGCATACGTGAGGTGTCATCCGAGGCTAAAAGGTCACGTATTTCTGTTACGCCATTGGATAGTGCCGCCAATAGCAATGTGCGATTGGAAATGCTTTTTGATCCCGGTAAGGTAATGGTTCCTTCGGCTCTAGTGCAGGGGGGGAGTTGGAGTTGTTCCATTTTTTACAGTTTACATTTAATTGATATTCAGTTTGAATGAAGAGTTACTGGGTTTGTTTTCTGGACTCGCCCCAGTTATTGCGAGCAATACTTGCACGTTTAAACAGAGCTTCCAGACCTTCGCCATCTTCAGATTGTAGTAATTTCTGCAGGTGTTTGAGTTCTTGCTGGTATGCGTCAAGTTCATCCAGTAAAGCCGTTCTATTTGCGAGACTGATATCACGCCACATTTCAGGATGGCTACCGGCAATGCGGGTAAAGTCTCTGAAGCCACTGGCGGCAAAGCCAAACAGCTGCTCTGCGTTGGGCCGTGATGCAATGTCATCTACTAAAGCAAATGCCAGCAAGTGCGGTAAATGGCTCACCGCAGCAAAAATGCCGTCATGGGTTGCGGCTGACATTTCGCTGACATTGGCGCCACAGGCTTGCCAGAGTGCTTTTACACGTTGTAATGCCTGGGTATCGGTTGCAGGTGTGGGGGTTAATACAATATTTTTATTGATATATAAATCGGCCATGGCCGCAGTGACGCCGCTTTTTTCTGCACCGGCAATTGGATGGCCGCCTACGAACTGATTGAATTGAGCACCTAAAATTTCTTTTGCGCAGCGTAATACATCGCCTTTGGTGCTGCCGGCGTCGGTAATTACAGTTGATACTGTCAAATGTGGTTTGATTGCCGCCAGAATGGCCGGGGTTTGCGCGACCGGTGCGGCAATCAGGATGATGTCTGCATCTCTTACGGCAGTCGTAACATCGCTGGTAGCCACATCAATAACGCCTAAATCCAGTGCGGTTTGCAGGCTGTCGGCTGAACGGCCTACGCCAATAATTTGTACTGTGTGTTTTGCTTTTTTTAAGGCCAATGCAACAGAGCCGCCAATTAAGCCTACACCGAAGATAACAAGTTTTTTCAATTCAGAGTCAGTTTTAGTTAATCGTTAGTGTGAATTGTAGCATTTAACCTGACCTTTATTTGATTCTTGATAGCCCTGGAAGATATTGGTCACCGTGGATTTTGTTGAAGAAGGTTCATGTTTCGCTATTTATCCAGCGGTTATTGATTAGTTTCTCTAATGGCCTGAAATTCTGTTTGTAAGCCATTTTGGGGCTGTCTTTGATCCAGTAACCTAGATATAAATAGGGTAATCCCATGCTTTTAGCCCATTCGAGCTGCCACATAATGTTAAAAGTACCGAAACTGGGACGCTTGCTGATGCTGTTATTAGTCTCGGCGCTTAAATCAGAGACATCATAAAAAGTATAGACTGCAGAAATGCCATCATGCATGATATCAATGACGCTGACCATTTTAAGGTCCAGCCCTTCCCGAAATTCCACCAGCACGCTTTCCACATTGCTCTGGCATAAAAAATTTTGATATTGCTCAACCTGGCTTTCTTCTGAATGCTGATCTGCCGAATCCATTTTTGATGGATCACTGTGGCGAGAGAGCTGGTAAGCGGCATACAAGGCATAATGCTCTTCGTAAAAACCTGCGGGCACGATTTTAGTCGTCAGGGTTTGGTGTTGTTTGAAGGCGCGTTTCTGGCTGCGATTCGGGGTGAATTTATCAATAACAATACGTACCGGCACACATTCCTGGCAGTTTTCGCAATGGGGCCTGTAAACAAATTTACCACTGCGGCGAAAACCCATATGTATGAGGCTGTTATAAACCTCTGTATCGACAAGGTGTTGCGGTGAAGCTATCAGGCTTTGTGCCATTTTGTTCGGCAGGTAGCCACAGCTATATCCTGTGGTGACATAGAATTGCAGTTTTTGCAGGGGTTGATCGCCAGGTAAGCTCATTATGCAGTTATCTATAGTACAGTTAATGTCTAAGCTTCATTATTGCAGAATATTGCAAGTTCTTTCATAAATTCTTTGCGGCTGATTTCGCGTGCGCCCAAGCTGGCCAGGTGTGAGGTTTTCATCTGGCAATCTATCATGCCTACGCCTTGGCTTTTCAGGTGTTCTACCAGACTGGCAAAAGCGACTTTTGATGCGTCAGTAACGTGGTGAAACATGCTCTCGCCGTAAAACATTCTGCCGATTTTTATACCATAACAGCCACCTGCTAATTTTCCATTGAGCCATGATTCTGCTGAAACTGCATAACCTGCCTGGTGCAAGGCGCAATAGGCGTCGATAATTTCCTGGGTAATCCAGGTGCCATCTTGCCCGTCACGTAGCGTACTGCTGCAGGCAGTGACGACTTCGCGGAAAGCACTATTGAACCGTACTTCGAATTTTTTCTTTTTTAATGTTTTCCTGAGTGAATTTGAAATTTTCAACTCATCTGGAAACAGCACCATGCGCGGGTCTGGGCTCCACCATAAAATAGGCTCACCATCGCTGAACCAGGGAAAAATGCCTTGCCGGTATGCCGATAGTAAGCGCGGCAAGGAAAGGTCGCCGCCAATCGCAATCAGGCCGTTAGGTTCACGCAGTGCACTATCCATTGATGGAAAATCACAATTTCCATCAATGCAGGCAACGCGGCCATTTGGCAACTGGTAATAGGCGTGGCTCATTTAGTGCGTGTTTTCTAGGCGTTATGCAGGTAATATTTTATTTGCCTAAAAGTATAAACTAGTTGCTAGTTAACAGGTCGAATCGGTGTTCAATCAAAATACCTGCTTTTGTTAAGGATATTAAATATATGAAAGCTCCCCAATTGCCGCATCATCCCTCATGGCTGCTTCGAAATTTGATAACACTGCTCATGCTTGGCGTTATGCTAGGCGCCAGAAATTAAAAGGCCGTAAGCTAAAGATGAAGCACCTGCGATTGAGCTGCAGGTGCGTAAATCAGGTGGGCATGGTGGGCACGACGGGCATTGATTATTTAAGACAGGAAAAACTATGCAATATCTGATTGTTAAATATTTGGTAACGGCGGGTGTTGTAGTGCTGGTGTCCGAGTTTGCAAAACGTAGTGATAAGCTGGGTGGCTTGATTGCGGCCTTGCCGCTAGTAACCGTGCTGACTTTGATATGGCTCTATGTTGAACAACAGCCTGTGAGCAAGATCGCCAATCATGCGTATTACACGTTCTGGTATGTACTGCCTACTTTGCCGATGTTTTTGCTTTTCCCTTATTTGTTACCAAAATGGGGATTTGCGATCACGCTATTAACTTGTGTGATATTTACCATGCTGTTTTTTCTGATATTTGCCTATGTGATGGGGAAATTCGGTATAGCCTTGTTATAAACATGGTTAAAAATATGTAAAGATTCAGTAAAAAAGCTTTTTAATCATGTAATTAGCGCGTAAAATGCGCGCTTTTCTATAGATTGCCCTATACCCCTTGGAACAATACTCAACCATGTTAGCTAAACCCATCCAAAGCTATCGTCCTTACTGGGCGAAGCGGTTTGGGACTGCGCCTGTTCTGCCTATGTCACGTGCCGAAATGGACGCGCTGGGTTGGGATAGCTGCGACATTATTCTAGTGACTGGTGATGCTTATATTGACCATCCGAGTTTTGGCGTGGCATTGGTTGGGCGCCTGTTGGAAGCGCAAGGTTTCCGCGTGGGTATTATCGCGCAGCCAGACTGGCAGAATGCTAATGCTTTCAAGGTGTTGGGCAAGCCAAACCTGTATTTCGGCGTGACGGCGGGCAATATGGACAGTATGGTGAACCGTTACACTGCCGATAGAAAAATCCGCAGTGATGATGCCTATACGCCGGATGCGGCGGCGAACAAGCGTCCAGACCGTGCCGTACTGGTGTACAGCCAGCGCTGCCGCGAGGCTTATTCGGATGTGCCGTTGGTCATTGGCAGTATCGAGGCTAGTTTGCGCCGCATTGCACATTATGATTATTGGTCAGATAAGGTGCGCCGCAGCATTCTGGTGGATTCTAAAGCCGATATCCTGCTCTACGGCAATGCAGAACGTGCGCTGGTGGAGTTGACGCATCGCATCGCCAAAGGCGAGAAAATTGCCGATATTCAGGATATTCGCGGTACTGCCTTTTTGCGCAAGCGTATTCCTGAAGGCTGGAGCGAGATCGAGAGCACCAGGCTGGACCGTCCCGGTACCGTAGATAAACATGTAGACCCATATGAAATGAAGATGGGCAAAGCAGATGCCAGTTGTGCAAGTGATGAAAATAATGCACAAGCAGGTTTGCCTGATGGAGCCAAGGCAGTTGAAATTGTACGTAAGCCTAAAGCTGATAGGGCTACACAAGTAGTACGCCTGCCGTCTTATGAAGAAGTAGCTAATAATCCTGTGCTATACGCGCATGCTTCGCGTGTGCTGCATCTGGAGGCCAATCCCGGCAATGCGCGTGCACTGGTGCAGCGCCATGGTGACCGTGAGGTTTGGCTGAATCCGCCGCCGATTCCGCTAACGACCAAAGAGATGGACTATGTGTACGACATGCCGTATGCACGCAAACCGCACCCAGCTTATAAGAATGCAAAAATCCCGGCATGGGAGATGATTCGTTTCAGTGTGAATATTATGCGTGGCTGTTTTGGCGGTTGTACCTTTTGCAGTATTACCGAACATGAGGGCCGTATTATCCAGAGCCGTTCCGAAGGTTCGATCCTGAAAGAAATTGAAGAGATCCGCGATAAGGTTGAAGGCTTTACCGGCGTAATTTCTGATCTGGGCGGGCCTACGGCTAATATGTACCGTATTGCCTGCAAGAGCGAATCAATTGAAAAAAATTGCCGTAAACTCAGCTGCGTTTACCCAGGTATCTGCGAGAACCTGCAAACTGACCATAGCGCACTGATTCAACTTTACCGTAAGGCACGTGCACTTAAAGGCGTGAAAAAGATCCTGATCGGCAGCGGTGTGCGTTACGACCTTGCGGTGAAGTCGCCGGAATATGTAAAAGAACTGGTGCAGCATCACGTAGGTGGCTACCTGAAAATCGCACCGGAGCACAGCGAAGAAAACGTGCTGAGCAAAATGATGAAGCCGGGCATGGATGCCTATGATGAATTTAAAGCCATGTTCGAGAAGTTCAGTGCCGATGCTGGTAAAAAACAGTACCTGATTCCATATTTCATCGCGGCGCATCCTGGCACCACGGATGAAGACATGCTGAACCTGGCGTTGTGGCTAAAAAAATACGATTTCAAGCTGGACCAGGTGCAGACTTTTACACCCACGCCAATGGCAATGGCGACCGCAATGTATCACTCCGGTAAAAATCCGTTGCGTAAAGTTACGGCAGATTCGGAGAATGTACCGATTCCTAAAGCCGGTAACGTGCGTAAATTGCATAAGGCATTTATCCGTTACCATGACCCTAACAACTGGCCTATGCTACGCGAAGCCTTGGTTGGAATGGGTAGGGCGGACCTAATCGGCAGTGGTAAACATTGTTTGATTCCAGCCTGGCAGCCGCTTTCTCATAAACCGGTGACCACTGTGCGCGGTGAGCAGCTGGAACGGACTGTGAGGCCAAGACGCAAGGTTGAGGGCAGGCGCAAATATTCTTGACCTTAAAGCCATGTATATTGGCTTTAGCAGTAATTTTGGATAGTTAACGACGCAGACTTACTTTCGGATGGATATCTCAACTTTCGGTAAATGGTTGATATTAGCTAGCGCATTGATTTAGAAATAAAATGCTCAGGAATCATTGGCTCAGTATTAATGACATTTGCTACAAGCGCGGTATTTCTGGTTGTATTCAAGGTGTAAGTGTCAAGCTCCTCTATCGGGCCTTCATTCTTTTTGAGCATATCTACAAGGGTTTTGCTGGTATGGCGCATTATAGTTTTGTCATCTGTATCGTATTCTCCATCTAGCGTGAATTTATATAGTTGCGCCAGATATGCATTTAATGCACCGTTTAATCTGGAATTCTCTTTTGTTGCCAGCTCCATCACAGCGTCTATTTGCTTTGATGGTGATAACGTAGGAATTTTCTCAAACTTAATAAGTTGATTTTCTTTTGTAGAAACCATGTTGAATTCCCTTTGTCATATCGGTGTAAGATAAAGAATCATTCTAATATAGTGGTTTGATTAAAATCATCACCAATTTTGATGACGTCATGAAAAGGATTTGTTTGAAGAACATGGTCTCCAACTGCATGAATAAGGTAAAAAAACTGATGCTCTTTAGCATTTTTTCTTTATTCAGCCTGAGTTGCATGGCGGCCTCAGGCATGCTATGGAAGGCAGAATCATCTTCAGCCAATACTATTTATCTGTTTGGCACGATACATACCGACGATAATCGCGTAACCGATTTTGCACCTGCGGTTATCAATGCACTCAAATTTTCAGATATGTTTGTGATGGAAACACTGCCCCCGCGTGATGCTTCGCTTTTGATGATGCCTGCCGGTAGTCTCAAAGACATATTGGCCGATGCTGAACTGGATAAAGTTTATGAGCTGGCTGACTTCCATGCGATGCATCGTGATACGGTATTAGGTATGAAACCATGGTTATTGGCGGCTATATTCGATATGCCAAGACCGATAACACCTTTCGTCCAGGATGCTCTGCTGATGGCGCAGGCTAATGATTTTGGCAAAGAAGTTATCGGTATCGAAACTGTAACTGAGCATTTTGGTGTAATGGATAGCATCAGCCTGGAAGAACAAATAGGCATCTTACGCGAAGTGTTGAAGCGAACGTCTGAGGATAAAGAGCGTGATTATGAAAGACTGATTCAGTCTTACCTGGCAGGCGATAGCGAGAAGTTGGCAGCGTTGAACTCTGAAATTACTGGTGGCAGTATGCCCCCAGGTTTGTGGGAGCGTATGCAGGTTAAGCTGCTGGATGAACGCAATGCACTGATGGCGGAGCGTGTGTTGACTGCCGCGAAAACTAAAAAACTATTTGTAGGCGTCGGAGCCTCGCACTTGGCAGGCGAGGGAGGGCTTATCGCCAGGCTTAAAAAGGCTGGATTTGAGTTAAGCCCGGTTAAATGAAAATTCTCTTAGTCGTAACGCCTGAATTCCCATGGCGGGGTGGGGTCGTTCTGGGCCCATAAGCCCAGGCGGTGTTTTTCGGCTTCTTCTTGCGCATTTAAATAATCTGATTGGTCCTGTGCGAACGGGTCATCTTCAAAATGCCTGAAAACCCAAGCCATGCCGCGTTTTACTTGCTCCAGATTTACATCGGTATTATTGATCAGTACTTTGCCAACAACGCGCCTGTGGTAGTCGCGTTTTATCCAATTTACCGTTACTTCTTTGCCTTGAATCAGGTCAGACAGTGATTCCCTTGATACTGGACCATAGGGTTGTTCTTTTTCAGGCGCATCAATACCTGAGAGTCTCACTTTAAACTCCACATTCGATGCATCAATGATCGTAATGCTGTCACCGGATGCAACTTCAGTTACGCGTCCGATCAATTCATCAGCGTTTGCGTAAATTGAGAATAAGAGTATTAAGCTTGAATATAAAAGCTTGGTCATGAGGTCAGCTTAAAAATTAATAAAGGTTTGAAAATTAATAGTGGTTTGAATGAAAGGTTTGATATTTTAACTTTTTTCCATGATGTAATCAGCATGGTTAATGTCTTACGTGGCGTCCGGCTTCATAATCCACAATTTCTGCCGATTGCGTGACATAGATTAATTTTTCGGTAGCAAATCCCAGTTCTTTGGCTTTTGCAATCAGATGCTGCTTGATGGGGTAGGGTAATTGCGGTGTGCGCGACAGTATCCAGAAATACGATTTGTCAGGTCCGCACAGCATTACATAGTTGTAATAAGGTTTATCCAGCTCAATGATGTTGTAGGCACCGTAGAATGGCCCGAAGAATGACACCTTGAGTTTTCCAGTGTAACTTCCATCAGTATTGCGCGCATCTACAAAATAAGCTTTGCCTTCTGCTTCTTTCCATTTTTTTGATTCAGGGTTAAAGCCGCGGTTAATCACCTTGATGCCGCCGTCTTCACGCAGTGAATAGGTTGCAGTTACATTAATCAGGTCACGTTCGAAGCTATGATCAAGCCGTGCAATTTCATACCAGGTGCCCAGATATTGATTGGCATCTACACTATCAACGACTTTTACATCATCGGGCACGCCCATGCAGGCGGCGAGCAAGAGTGTGAGTAAGGCAATAAATGGGTAGCGTAAGGCTGATTTAACGTAGTGCATTTGGTTAGCTAATTTTGAATTTAATAATGATAGGTTTTAGGACTAAATATTTATGTATCTAGTTCTCAGTTTGCTTAAGGTTGTTTAAATCGGTATCACTAAGCCAGCGCCATTCTCCAACTTTCAAGTCATCCGGCAGTTGCAATTGCCCGATCTGTATGCGCTTTAACGTTTCAACCCGGTTGCTGATCGCTGCCACCATGCGTTTTACCTGATGGTATTTGCCTTCAGCCAGCGTCATATGGATGACGTGATTGCTCATTTTCTGACAAGCCATTGCAGCAATGGGTGCGTCTTCATCAATCAGCTGCACGCCTTTCAGGATATGCGCAATTTGTTCATCACTAACTGGGTGCTTGCAGGTTACTTCGTATATTTTTGGCACCTTCCATTTTGGTGAACTCATTTTATGAATGAATTGGCCATCGTCCGAAATCAGGATCAAACCGGTGGTGTCTTCGTCCAGTCGGCCTATGCATTGAACACCACGTTCAACCAGCGGATGTGGAAGCAGGCTGTAAATAGTAGGGTGGTGCTGGGTTTTGTGCGAGCACTCGTAATTGCTGGGTTTGTGCAGCATTAAGTACGATTTTTCATGATAAACCCAGGGT
>JALRGX010000084.1 GCA_023259635.1 Methylotenera sp.
TGGAAAGGCGGGGTACCATAATGTCCCCAACGGTGATTACTCTAGGGTCAAGACCCGGTGCCACAACCTCTATCACTATATCGCGGTCAGTAATAATGCCAGTGGGCAGGTTTACATCGTCTTTTTTCTCCGAAACCAGAACATCTCCAACATGGTTTTGCCGCATCAGTTCAGCTGCTTTGAAAATCGTATCATCACGACCAACAGTAACAAGGTCACGCTTGCATATATCTTTAATTGACAAAATATTCCTCCATTTTTTCAGTAATTCCGGTTTTAAAAAGATTTACCCCGGGTTTCATATAAGTCATGTCTGGTGAGTGGTAGTGGCGGGAAGCTGTTGTTTTTACGTACAGCCAATATCTGGTAAATCCCGGTTTGCCCTTGTTCGAACTGTAATGCACAGCCTGTCATATAAAGCCGCCAAATGCGGTAGTTTCGCTCTCCTACCAGATTTATGGCCTCTTCATAATTATGTTCGAGCCGATGTACCCAGTGTCGCAAGGTAAGTGCGTAGTGCGGGCGCAGGCCTTCTACATCGGCAATCTCAAAATCTGCATCCTCCATTAATGACTGGATAGTGCTCACGGTTTCCAGTTCACCATCCGGGAAGACGTGCCGGTTTATAAACCGGCTGGATACACAGTGGCCCCAGCCTGATTCGTCCGTAGTGATGCCGTGATTCAGGAACAAGCCATTGGGTTTAAGTAAGTGGTTCACGATAGAAAAATAAGTCGGCAGGTTTTTTATTCCAACATGTTCAAACATGCCGATACTGGAGATTTTGTCATAAGATGAAGATTGGGGAAGTTCACGGTAATCGCGCAGTTCTATTGTTACCTGTCCCTGCAACCCCTGTTTTATAACCTCGGCACAGGCATGTTCATATTGGTTTTCGCTCAGGGTAATGCCGTGTGCCAGCACACCGTAATGTTTTGCCGCCCAACATACCAGGGCGCCCCAGCCACAGCCTATATCCAGAAAGTGCTCTTCAGGTTTTAAACGTAATTTACGGCAGACATGATCAAGCTTGTTACATTGCGCCTGTTCCAGGCTTTGCAGCGGGTGCTCGAAATAAGCACATGAGTAAATCATGTGCTTATCCAGCCATAACCGGTAAAAGTCATTGGATATATCATAATGAAAGGCAATGGTTTCTTTACCGTTCTGGCGCGGTAGTTCGTTATCTCTCGCGAACTTTATAGGCAGTGATGATGCCTGTTTATTTAACAGCAGCACTTTAAGAGCCAGACTTATTTTTTTGCTTAGCGGTAGTTTCAGGTCTTCCAGATAATGACGCAGTCCGAGTGCGGCATTGAAGTCACCATCCACCTCGATTGCACCGTCAAAGTAAGCTTCGGCAAGTCTTACCGGGTCACGGAACAGAATAAGGTCACGCAGTACGCTGGCATCATTAATTTTCAGGGTAAACGCTGAAAGATCGTTGCCAATACGTAATTTGCTGTCATTCCATAGCTGAATGATAAATGATCCCAGGTAATCACTAAACAGATACGACAGCACTTGATGTACTGTTGTATATCGGTGATTTTTATTCAACTGCAAGTTTGGGTCCAGTTTCATTTCCATCATCATCTTCCTGCATGAGGGCTTTTAACCAGTAAAACAGGGACTTTGCTATTGCGTAATACATGTTCGGCATCACTGCCCATTACCAGGCGGCTGATGCCGCGTAAGCCGTGCGTCCCCATAACGATCAGGTCGGCAGGCCATTTTTCAGCTTCAGCTACTATAAATGATGCCACTCTGCCGCCAACTGATTCAATAGTTTTCGTATTCACTGTTATGCCAGTCTTTTGGGCCGCTGTATTAGCTTTTTTGATGATTTTTTCACCATTCGCACGCAAAATATCTATCATATAAGTCACATTGGAATCGCTTGCTATGTCGACGATAGGAACATAAGTATCAATCACATGAAGAAGGAGTAATTCTGCATCCTGTTCTTCAGCTAATTGAATAGCTTCCCGCATCCCTGCATTTGATGCCAGACTGCCATCAACCGGACAGAGTATGTGCTTGTACATGAATTCTTCTCCTCTTTATTTACAGCGATAGTCGATGCATCAAGAAAATGAATCAAGTGATCGTTTTAAGTATCAACGGAGCCTTGCGTGAACCAGGGGCACTTTCGGCGTCAGGGTAACCAATAATGATTGGTGCTATGGCAGTGAATCCCATTGGGATGCCGAGCGTAGATCTAACTTCAGGCAAATTCATTGCCGGTAATGCTGAGCCTACAATACAGCTGCCAAGTTTCATGGCGCATGCCGCAAGCATTAGGTTTTCAGCTGCCACCCAACAGTCAGCTACTGGTAGATGTCCATTGGTTTTGCCGCAAATAATAATCAGCGTACCTGCATCGTAAAAAAGGTTGCCATCGATATATTTCGAGAAATCCACTCTGGCTCCACTTTTTTTAAGTTCTTCAATGAAAAGCGGTTTTGCAAGGTCTGATAAGTTTTGTAAAACCTCTTTGTTTTGCACGATTACAAACCCCCACGGCTCTTTATGCATGGCCGTAGGTGCCCACACAGCAGCTTCCAGCAGTGTTTTTAATACATTGGCTTCGACTTTATCAGGGCTGTAGCTGCGAACAGAGCGTCTGCCGAGAATAGTTTCAAATATTGTCTGTTCTGATTCTGGTAATTGCATAATGTATTACCTCTGTTTACTGCTCTTTGCGAATACATTCTAAATGCCAGTTATGAGTAAAGTAGCAATATTCTCGTACTTAGATAATCCGCGCGAGCACGTATACAGGATTCTTGAAAATTTCGATAAAAATAAAAAATCATGAAATTTTTACCCCCCCCCCCGCCTGGATTAAGGGTTCCCGCAGGTACGTGTTAACCCTTACGTGTTTACACTAATATTTTTAGTTGCAATTAGGTTGTAAATTCCAACCTATTCAATGAATTATGGTGATCTTGATAATTTTAAGAAGTCCAGGAATATCAAGGTTGAAAGAGTTGTTTATTCGTCCAGAAGTGGTGATAAATATCGTAACCTGAGTTGGTATGGTGGCAATGATTCAGCTATATCACCTGGAAGCCCCGTTATCAAGTTGATGCTTGTTGATTTATGGCGGCTCCTGTAATGGATGATTTAGTTAAATGCGGTGAAGGAGATATAGGTATGATTACTCAGCGAACACCCAGTTTAATTGAATATAAACGTCCTTCGGCAGCAAAACAGGCGGCTGCAATAGATGAAGATGAGAATAGACTGATTTTAACGTTACATTACAATGGCATGATCACTGAGTGTAATAAGGCCGGTAGCAGGCTCTTGAATTGCCGGCCTTCAGAGTTGGTATGGCAGCACATTTCCCGATTGTTACCACAGTTAAAGAACGTTGCGCTGATGGAAGGCGCTAACCTGAATCCGTATTTACATTTCCTTACTCGCGTCGGTTACAAGTTTGATGTGATGAGCCTTAAAGGTGCTCGTCTGGTTGCCAAGGTGTTTTTTTGCGAGGTTGGAAATATAGAACATCGATACCTGCGGGTAATCATCTGCCCGCTCTCACAAGAGAGGGTGGTCTCTTAGTGTTGTTTGGTGTATAGATTGTTTTAATAATAAGGAGCAAGCGATGGCTAAACAAAAAAATATACAAATCTCGGAAGATGCATCTTCAGCAAAAACTAAGGGCAGTGTCGCTACCAAGACATCATCTATGATTAAACATCCAATTACAGAAATGGAGCGTGCTTTCGATCGTTTTTTTGGTCGAGGCTTTCCATCATTCTGGCATGGACGTGATTTTCCGGTGATGGATTCCTTGTTCGGTGACAGTCTGTTTGAGTTTAGCGGGCAGCGCCTGCCGAATATTGATGTGGTGGACCGGGATAATGAAATATTGGTGCGTGCTGAAGTTCCCGGTGTGGAAAAAAAGGATCTGAGTATTTCCCTTACCGATAACCTGCTTACGATTAAAGGTGAGAGCAAGACCGAGAAGAAAGAGGAAAAAGGAGATTATCATCGCCGTGAAATCTCAAGCTCTACGTTTGCAAGGTCATTTACTTTGCCTGGCTCCGTAGATTCTGCTAAAGCGCAAGCTGCATTGAAGGATGGCGTTTTGGAAATTACCTTACCTAAGGCCGAGTCCTCAAAAAAACGTAATATTGAAGTTAAATAAGTTGTTGGTGTGGCGCATTATTTAATTTGTAGTGGGCTTGTCTGGGTGTGTTGAGCCTTGCGTTAGCGTATTTTGTATGGATTCTTGATAATAATAAGAAAGCAGTGCCAAATGAAAAGTTTTAGATTAACTCTAGCTACGATAACAATTCTGTTAAGTGGTACTTTCCAGGTTGCGGCTATGGGGTTCCTGCCGCCAGAGGATTTTTCAGAGACTCAGGAGTTAGAGGAGGCAACATCGGACGATATTATTACTGAAGTTGATTTTCAGAAATGTCTGCCACATAAAGCGGCTCCTGAAGAAGCTTGTTATATTTCCGGCGGTATAGGCAGTAAAGAAGTGCTTCAGTTTAAATCCCATGCCAAGGAGTATCTGCTGGAAATTGTATTCGTACAGAAAGCGGAAGTTGAAGATAATAACCGTATCGAAGAGTATCTTGCTGATGTGCCGCTGCAAATCAAGGATAGTCAGGGTAATGTAGCCATAGATACGGTGAGTGATGGTCCTTTTTTCCTGGCAGATTTGCCGCTCGGTAAATATCAGATTACCGCGGATCATGATGGCGTGATAAAAACCAACGTAGTAAAAATAACCGAAAAAAAACATCAGAGAATCGTATTCCTGTGGCCCAGGTAATACTTGATTACATTTTATAAAGGGGAATTTGTGTGGATTTTCCACCAGTTGGCAACCGAACCTGTCTGTACTCAAAGATTCAGCTTGATGCTGTAATTGACCATATGGCGTGGCAGGCCAGTGGATATATCCGGGGTAAAGAGCGCGTTATATTGGTTGGTATATTGCGGCGCGGAGCCCCGCTCGCTGAGATGTTACATGCCAGATTAGCGAGCCAATATGGCATGACTAATCTCACGATGCTGCATTTGCAGATTAAACGTTATGCCGATGACCTGACCTTGCTGCACCCTGAAACCAAGCTTACAGAAAACCCCGAACATTTAAACCTGGATTTAACCGGTGCCACCGTGCTGGTAGTGGATGATGTGATGTATCACGGTCATTCCATGCTGCGGGCAGTAGAGTATCTGGCAACAAAACAGGCGGCAGAAATACGCACCATAGTGCTGGTAGATCGTGGTGCCAATAAGCTTCCTGTACGCACAGATGTTGCGGGTGTCCGGCTTGATGTGGCTCCTGGCAATATTATTGAATGCAACGTACCGCCTTATGAAGCAGATTTTAAAATTGACTTGCTGCAACCGGCAATTAATTAGTTCAGACTGAGAGTGCCTGATAATGTTTCATGATCGTGATGAAGCTGCCAATATACTGGCAGAGGCACTTAAAGGCTATAAGGGTAAGCATCCTTTAGTGCTGGCTATTCCGCGCGGCGCTGTGCCTATGGCTAAAATAATTGCACATAAGCTGGATGGCGAGTTTGATGTGGTGCTGGTACGTAAATTACGCGCACCGGATTATCCGGAACTGGCAATTGGCTCTATTGACGAGAGCGGCTGGACATATATTGCCGACCATGCCGCATCGGTCGGTGCTGACAGTGAATATATTAAAGCTGAGAAGCAGAAGCAAATGGTAACGATCAGCCAGCGCCGCGCACAGTATACGCCAGTACGGCCCCCCATAGACCCTGCCGGACGTATTGTAATTGTTATTGATGACGGACTTGCGACCGGAGCCACCATGATTTCTGCGTTGCATGGTTTGCGCAATAGGAAACCATTACGCTTGATATGCGCGATACCGGTTTCGCCGCCGGAAACCTTACGCAAGATTCGGCCGTTGGCCGATGAGGTGGTTTGCCTGGATACGCCGGATAATTTCAGGGCGGTAGGACAGTTTTATGTTGACTTCCCGCAGGTTGAAGATGAAGAAGTGATAGCAGTTTTACAAACTTAGGGAAACACTGATTAATCCCGTCATCGCGAGGAGTGAAACGACGTAGCGATCCATAACATATTGAATTATATGTGGCTCTGGATTACTTCACCTTGTTCGCAATGATAAGTTATAAATAAATCAGCGTTTCCTTAGAGATGCTGCTTAAACCATTCACATGCAAGGCTGGCTACTTCCTCCAGTGTTCCCGGTTCTTCAAACAGATGGGTAGCACCGGGAATAATCGTGAGCTGCTTGATGCAATGCATATGGCTATAAGCTGCCTGATTCAGTTCAATCACAATATCGTCGAGACCGCCAACCAGCAGCAGGGTAGGACAGGCTACACGGTTTAAATCTTCTACGCCTGCCATGTCTGGTCGCCCACCACGGGAAACTACCGCATTAATCTCGTTGCCAAGCAGTGCTGCAGCCTGTAATGCAGCTGCAGCGCCAGTGCTGGCGCCAAAGTAACCGACAGGGAGTGATTGTGTTTGTTTGTCATTTTTCAGCCAGCGTGTAGCAGCCAGCAGGCGGTTGGTGAGCAGCGGGATATCAAAGCGGGTTTGGTAATCCATGTCTTCTTCCGGCGTCAGCAGATCCATCAGCAGTGTTCCCATGCCGCCATTGCGCAAAACGCGGGCGACATAATTATTACGCGGACTATGCCGGCTACTGCCGCTGCCATGTGCAAAAAGCACAATGCCCTGTGCATTTTGTGGTAGTTCCAGCATGCCTTCAATATGCACATTATCAACAGGAATATGAACAAGTTTTTCAAAAGCTCCTGACATAATATTTCCTAGGCGTAAGCACCAATAACAATCGGAATGCGTTTTCTGCCAAAATGCGCGGCTTTAGCATCAAAGTGCCCGGCAATAGCAGTGTTGCAATCCGGGCAGTGCCCATCTTTAGTCAGGCGGTATTGATTGATCTCATACCAGTCGCGTACGATAAGCGGTGCATGGCAGCCTGGGCAGAACGTGGTATCACCCTGCTGGTTGTGTACATTGCCGGTATAGACATAATGCAGACCTTCGCGCATGCCGATGTTGCGGGCGCGTACCAGTGTGGCAGGCGGTGTGGGCGGAATGCCTGCCATTTTATAATCAGGGTGGAATGCTGAAAAATGCAGCGGCACATCTGCACCCAGTTCTTTCTTGACCCATTTGCACAGTGCTGTGATTTCTTCGTCAGAATCATTTTGGCCGGGAATCAGTAATGTCGTGATTTCAAACCAGACATCGGTTTCATGCTTGAGATAGCGCAGGGTATCCAGCACAGGCTGCAGGTGGGAGCCGGTAAGTTTATAGTAAAAGTCTTCGGTAAACGCTTTCAGGTCAACATTGGCTGCATCCATTTTTGCATAAAACTCACGCCTTGGAATGTCGTGTATGTAACCTGCAGTGACGGCAACTGTCTTGATACCGCGTTCATGGCAAGCGTCGGCGACATCCATGGCATATTCGGCAAAGATGACAGGATCGTTATAGGTAAATGCCACGCTTTTGCAATTATTATCTTGAGCGGCAGCAGCAATCGCCTGGGGCGATGCCTGATCCATTAACCGATCCATATCTTTTGATTTGCTGATATCCCAGTTCTGGCAGAACTTGCATGCCAGATTGCAGCCGGCAGTACCGAAAGACAATACGCTGCTGCCGGGGTAAAAATGGTTGAGCGGTTTTTTCTCTATCGGGTCAATACAGAAGCCGGATGAACGTCCATAGGTGGTAAGAAGCATCTGGTTGCCTTCACGCATGCGTACAAAGCATGCGCCGCGCTGACCTTCATGCAGTTTACAGTCCCTGGGGCAAAGGTCGCACTGCATGCGGCCATCATCCAGCATATGCCAGTAACGCGCGGGATAGTGTGAACCTTCAATCATGATGCTAACCTTTCGCTGACACTGCTGTTTTTCTGTTCCAGGTTTTTTTCCTTGAATTTTGTTACCGTATAGCGATACAGTTCGACGTCATCGTGCCAGAACTCCGGATGCAGGCCTGCTTTATGTTTAAGGTGCGCCATAAACGTTGTCGCGTCAGTTAATTGCTCCCATACCTGTGGCAAGAATGTGCTCCGGTAGTGACCGTATTTAAATACCACGCCGTCTATATTAGGTCTCAGCTGTGCGAGGGCATCGGCTTCTCCCTTAAAAGCGATAGACTGCTGCGGTGATAGTAGTGAAATTTCTATCTCTGTTGTATCTAGTTCGGCGATGGTCAGCGGAGAGAACCGAGGGTCACGAAAAGCTGCGGCATAGGCATTGGCCTTAACGTCCAGCAGCAACGGCCGGTGCGCCTCCAGTGAGCCTATGCACCCACGTAAATGCTGATTCATGGTTAAAGTAACGAAGCTTGCGCCTTGTTCATGCAGCCAAGGCGGGTTTTCGTCTGTGGGTTCATTTGGTTTGCCTAAGGCATCTGAAATAACACTGCGGACGATTGGTAACAGTATTCTGCCCCTCTGATCGTGTTCGTGCTCGGCAAGGTTTTCTGTAGATTCGGTACGGTTTGTTTTTTCAGGCATCGGCGTCATCCTCTATAAACGCAAATGCAGCATAGCCGACAACACGCCCCTTATCACCGGCGGTATCGCCTGAATTACACAAGTCCAGCAATGTCGGATGTAAATGATGTTTTTTAGCGGCCAGAATCAGGCCATTAACAGGTGTGCCTCCACAGGCCTGGTGATGGGTCAGGTTCCCCTGCATGTGGAGTATGTTGTTAACTGTGGATTTATCCACTTCGTTCGCGACAGCGTAGGGTAGAAAGTGTGACAGGTCAGAACTTATTACGATAATGGTTTCCGGACCACCCCATAGTGCATCCAGTACTTCGGCCACTTCTTCCGGCGTGGCATCGCCGACTGCGAGCGGTACCAGTTTAAAATCATCCAGTACTGATTGCAGAAACGGCAATTGAACCTCTATAGAATGTTCCTGTGCATGCGCAGGGTAGCTGACTACCACCTGCTTCATGCCGGTGATAGATTTGATGGCGGTTTTATCCAGCTTTACTTCACCCAGCGGGGTCGTAAACGCATCTACATCCGGCAATGCCAGACCGAGAACCGGTACGCGATGTACCGGACCGAGCAAAATGACGCGCTTGATAGTGTCATGCCATTGGGCGAGCTTGTTGTAGGCAATTGCAGCAGTCTGTCCAGAATAAATATAACCGGCATGAGGTACTACAATCGCCTTCGGCGGTACAGAACCCATGCCTGGAGCTGTTGTTGATTGTGTATTTGCGGCAGCCTGCTTGAGTAGTACTTGAATATTGTCAGTCAGCGCCTGGTTATGCCCGGGATAAAAACTGCCAGCGACGGCGGCAGGACGTATAGTATGCATTCAGCCCTCCATTCAATTACATAAAGGCGTCAGTGAGGCATCCTTAATGGAGCGTTAGTCTAAGTTACGGATTCCACAGGTCGCCACTAGACTAGTACTGTAGCAAAAACGTAAGGGTGGGATAATCCGCGCAAACACTTATAGGGCAAGGCTTGAAGCAGAATTATTCTACGGGCTTGCCTTCACTGGCTATCCTTGCCAGCTCTAACAGGTTGGTAGCGCCGGTTTTATGCATGATTTTTGATTTGTGAATTTCTACTGTGCGGTGGCTGATGCCAAGGCGCCGTGCAATCTCTTTGTTCGGAGCGCCTGCGACTGCAAGTGTCATTACCTCATGCTCGCGTTCGGTTAAACCAGCCAGCCGGGACCTCGCATCTTCGCCATTAGTGAGTTGTGTGATTAATCTTTGACTTTCAAAGATTGCAGAATGTACTGCCGAAAGCAGGCTCTCACGTGTGACCGGTTTGGTTAGAAAGTCGACTGCGCCAGCTTTGACCGCCTTGACGCTCAGCGGAATATCGCCATGACCGGTAAGAAAAATAATCGGCAACTTGATATTACGCCGATTCATTTCCTGCTGCAGTTGCATGCCATCCAGCCCCGGCATGCGTATATCGAGTATTGCACAGCCATAAACTTCATTCTGGTAAGTATCAAGAAAATCTTGTGCATTGCTGTATGTTTGTACTTTAATGTTTTCCTGCTCAATCATGAGCATGAGGGAGTCTCTTACAGCACAGTCATCATCTACAATAAAAACCGTAGCTTCATCAGTATTCATGTCGATATTTTTCATATGGCAAATGGGAGTGTGAAATGAATTATAGCGCCGGTTTGTGCGTTTGGATCATGCCAAAGGGCACCACCGTTTGCTTCAATCAGCGAGCGGCTAATTGCCAGACCCATGCCAATCCCTTTGCGTTTTGTGGTGAAGAAGGGTTGAAAAGCTCGTTCGGAAATTTTTTTATCAAAACCGGGACCATTATCCTGTATCGTGATTAACACCATATTTCCCTGCTCATTTTTTTGAGACTTGATGTTGATGTTGGTTTGAGTGATGCCTGATTCCTGAACTGCATCAATTGCGTTATGTAGCAGGTTTAATATGACTTTTTGCACCTGCAGCGGACAGCAGGTAACTAGTGGTAACTTTTTTTCTAAATTTAGTGAAGGATTAAAACCACTATAGCCATCTTTTTTGGCGATTTCTATTGAGGCCTTGATGAGCTGATTGATGTCAGTGGGTTCAACAACCAGTTCCCTTTGGTTAAGATAGTTCATCAGTTCGTGTAAGGTATCGCCAGCACGCTGGGCTTCTCTGACACATCCTTCAAGGGCGCGATTGAGGTTTTCAGAGTTGATGCTGTTATTTTTCAGGCTATGTAGCGCTACTTCGCTATATGCTGAAATGGCGGTAAGCGGTTGGTTTATTTCATGAGCGATAGCCGTAGCGGTATGTACTGCAATTTGTTGTTTAACCATAACTTCGATTTGATTGCGGCGCCAATTGCTTTGGTGTTCCAGGGCTTTAACTCCGGTAACATCGCGCATTAGCCCTAATAGCCTCACCGGGCGGCCTGACTCATAATTTATTTGCCCTGCACTGGATATCCAGCGCAGCGCGCCATCATTTTTACGTAGAATGCGGAATTCAGTCTGGTATTGCCCGTTACTCTCAGCGTCAAGCGCCTGCAGCAGAACCGCTCTTCTCATTTCGCGGTCTTCAGGGTGTACGCAGGCCTCGAATTTCTCGTAGGTGATTTCTTCGTCTGCAGAAAATCCCAGCAGCTCGCGTGAGTGGTCATCCCAGTACAGCATGTCACTGGTGAGATCTCTATCGTATAAGCCAAGGCCTGCCGCACGTTTTGCCAGGTTCAGCCGTTCATCACTTTTGCTTAATGGCGCTTCGTCCTGATTGTGCCTGCCGTGAAAAATGGTGATGACAGCAGAAGCTTTTGGGGATGTTAGTGTAGCCAGGTTAACGGTTACATTTAACGTCGCGCCATCTTTGGTCAAGGCAGTCAGGTTGTTATTGATACTGATGGGATGCTGTTCCCCGCTGGCGCTATCATGAGTGGATTGCAGCCCCAATTGCCTGATATCAAGCTCGGGAATTAATAACCCTATCGGAAGGCCATGCAGTTCATGATTGTTGTATCCCAGCAAAGTATGCGCTAAATGATTGGCCAGGATGATCTCATCAGATTCACTGATTAATAATGTGGCGTTCTGCTGAACGTCGACCAGTGGTTTGAAGCCTGAGTAATCGATGTGCGGTATTAAAGTCATCACTTATCGCGGTATTAAGGCCTTGATGATACAGCGTATATATTACACTTAAATGAATTTATTAAAATAGTTAATGTATTTATGTAAGTGTCAGTACTAACTATATTTATATTTAATGCTTATTTGTTACGGGGTTTTGATCAGGCACACTATTTGCAATAAGGCATTGAATAAAGACGCTGCTAAGCAGATAATAAAAATATAAAAGTAATTAAAAAAGGTGGGGGCATGGGTATTGAGGGCTTGGACCTGAAAGTAGACGAAGGTGTAGCTGACTCCTTATTGGATAGTTTTACATTGATCTGTCGCTTGTATGGTGTAGCGACTTCTAAAGACGCATTAGTGTCAGGATTGCCGTTACGGGACGGCAAAATGACACCTGCATTGCTGAAGCGATCAGCAGATCGTGTCAATCTTGCCGTCACTGTTTTAAAAAAGCCGCTTGATGAAATCAGGCCGGAATTTCTGCCGGCTATTCTGTTGCTTAAAGATGAAGCGGCCTGCGTTGTCACTAAATTAGATCCTGCGAAGGATCAGGTTGGTGTGATTTTTCCTGAACTCGGTGAGGCTGAAGTGATAATGCCATTGAGCGAGCTGGCAGGGCGGAGCTTAGGCTATCTTATTGTTGCAAAACTGAAATATGTATTCGACCAGCGTGCCCCAAGTGTAGGTAAAGTCCGTTTGCAGCATTGGTTCTGGGGTTCCCTGGCAGAAAACAGCCGTATTTACCGTGACATTATGGTTGCCGCATTTGTGGTGAATATGTTCGCGTTGGCAATGCCGCTTTTTACCATGAATGTTTATGACCGCGTTCTACCGAATCGCGCTACAGAAACACTGTGGGTGATGGCGGTTGGTATAGCGCTTATCGTGATTGGTGATCTGGTGTTGCGCACAATGCGCGCGTACTTTCTTGACTGGGCAAGTACCAGAATTGATGTGAAGCTTACCACGCGCATTATGGAGCACGTATTGGGGATACGGTTAGAGCAGCGTCCTAACTCGGTAGGCTCATTTGCGAACAATCTGCGTTCTTTTGAAACTGTTCGGGATTTCATCACATCTGCCACAATTACGACATTTATTGATATTCCTTTTGGCTTGATTTTCGTTGCGGTTATTGCCTGGGTTGCCTGGCCAATGATTATTCCAGTTCTGCTGGGTGCTGTGGTGATGCTCATTTATTCATTCAGCGTGCAGACAAAAATGCATGATTTGTCAGAGACCATGTACCGGGCAAGCGCAATCCGTAATGCCACGCTGATCGAAAGTTTAGTTGGGCTAGAAACAGTTAAAGCGCTGGGTATTGAAGGGCAGATGCAGCGCAAATGGGAGCATAGTTCGCATTTTCTGACGGAAGTCAGCAGTAAATTACGCTTGTTGACCACGTCTATTAATAATGGCGCAGCCAGTATACAGCAGCTGATTACAGTAGCGATTGTTGTGCTGGGCGTTTACCTGGTGATGAATGGCGAATTGACCATGGGTGGTTTAATAGCTTGTTCTATGCTTGCTTCCCGTGCGCTGGTACCTGTTGCGCAGACTGCTGGTTTATTAACGCAATATCATAATGCGGCAACCTCTTTAACTTCGCTGGACGAGATTATGAGTCGTCCGGTTGAGCGGCCGCTGGACAGTACTTTCCTTTCAAGACCGGCATTTAATGGCGATATTGAATTCAGGGAAGTTTCATTCCGATATCCTGGTGCAGAAGAAGACGCGTTAACAAAGGTGTCTTTTAAAATTAAGGCTGGTGAACATGTAGCCATATTAGGACGGATGGGTTCCGGTAAAACAACGATCCATAAATTAATACTGGGGTTGTATCAGCCTACAGCAGGTGCCATTCTGGTTGATGGCATTGATGCGCGCCAGATAGACCCTGCTGAATTAAGGCGCTGCGTCGGTTATGTGCAGCAGGATACGCAGCTGTTTTATGGCTCTCTGCGTGACAATTTAACAATTTCATCCCCGCATGTAGACGATGCGGCCGTGCTTGCTGCTGCATATGTCGGCGGTATTGATGAGTTTGTAAACTCACATCCAAAAGGTTTCGACATGCTGGTAGGCGAGCGTGGTGAAACTTTATCCGGCGGGCAAAAGCAGGGGGTAGGCATCGCCCGTGCTTTTATATCCAAACCGGCGATACTGTTACTGGATGAACCAACCAGTGCTATGGATCATTCTGGTGAGGAGGCAATCAAGCGCAGGCTGGTTGAAGTGACTGAAAATAAGACACTGGTATTGATTTCCCATAGGTCTTCTTTGTATGACTTGGTAAATAGAATTATTGTGATTGATTCCGGCAGAATTGTTGCTGATGGACCTAAAGATCAAGTGACTGATGCATTAAGAAACGGCAAGATAGGTAAGGCGCTATGAGTGAGAAACTGTTTGACAAGCTGGGGACCCTCAATCGCATTCTGAAGAGCCAGACCTGGATTACCAAGCCTATCTATTATTTTCTGGATCGTACTGTGCCAACTGAAACCAGGGAGGATCTGCACTGGCAGGATGAAGCTGATCTGGTGATAATGGAGCAGGCACCAGTTAAAGCGAAGGTGCTGTTATATGCGATTACTGCCGTATTGGGAATATTTATTATCTGGGCATCCGTATCCAAGGTGGATGAAGTAACCAGAGGCGAGGGTAGGGTAATTCCATCCAAGCAGGTGCAGGTGATTCAATCCCTGGACGGCGGTATTGTTGCCGAGATTCTAGTACAAGAAGGCCAGACGGTGACGGTGGGAACTCCACTGGTCCGTATCGATGAAACGCGAGCAGTCTCGTCTCTTAGGGAGAATCAGGCGCAGTATTTATCGTTCCTGGCTAAGCAGTCAAGACTCCGTGCTTTGGCTGAAGATGAAAAATTTGATCCGCCACATGAGGTACACATAGAAGCGCCTGAGGTTTATGATCAGGAATATGCTTTATATCTGTCCAGTAAGGAAGAATTAGCATCCGCCATTGATATTGCACGTAACCAGATGGTTCAGCGTGAGAAGGAATTGCTGGAAGTTCAGTATAAAAAAGAAATTGCAGAAAAAAATTACGACTCTGCCATGAAGGAACTGGCTGCCAATAAACCTTTATTGGCAAGTGGCGCTGTTTCAGAAATCGATATTCTGAAACTGGAACGTGAAGCAACCAGGGCAAGAGGGGATATCGATCAGTCACGCGCCCAGATTGGCAGGATTCAAAGTGCGATTGGTGAAGCGCGCCGTAAAATCAGCGAAGTAGAGCAGAACTTTAAAAGTAAGGTACGCACGGAGCTGAACGATGTGACTGCACGCTTGAATAGCTTGTCGGAAGTCAGCGTTTCACTGCAGGACAAGGTTAATCAAACCACGCTGAAATCACCGGTAAACGGCAAAGTGAGCCGCCTGTTTTTTAATACGGTGGGAGGTGTTATCCAGCCGGGCAAAGAAGTGCTCGAGGTGGTGCCTACTGATGATGCATTGATTCTGGAAACCAAGATCCAGATCAAGGACATTGCTTTTATTCGCGTTCTGCAACCTGCAGTAGTGAAATTAACGGCTTATGATTACACTATTTATGGCGCCTTGGATGCAGTTGTTGAAAGTGTTGCGCCAGATTCTATCGTTGATGATAAAGGAAATGCTTATTATCTTGTAAGGGTACGTACACTGAAGTCCAATATCGGTAAAGGTCTGCCGATTATTCCTGGCATGATGGCGCAGGTTGATATTATGACCGGTAAAAAGACGGTCCTTTCCTATTTGCTGAAACCGGTGTTAAAAGCAAAGTCATATGCTTTCAGTGAGAGATAAATGCAGGATATATTTGTTAGTACCTTGCCGAAACTTATTAACAGTTGGGCAGAAGCTTTTCCGGATGCGTTATTAGTTAAAGATATTCCAGAAGTCATCTCTTATTTAGAATTTGTCGCAAGTTGCAATGAGGCTTTGGTATTCTGGTTGCATATTAATAATAATGAGAAGGACGCGTTGCCTGCAGCAATTGCCACTATATTGCAAAGTTATCCAGACGCCAAAGTTGTAGTTTTGGCAAATATGCCAGGCCATGCCGAGACCTTACAGGCCCTGAGTAAAGGGGCAATGGGTTATGCGCATGCTTACTCTACCCCGGAAGCATTAAAAGAGATCCGGGTGGTGATCAGCCATGGCGGTATATGGCTGGGGCAACAGCTTCTAAAACGGCTTATTGAAACCACGGTGAAACTTACAGGTAATCGGTCTGAGGTGGTAGAAGAGCTGCTTGGGCGATTAACCAGCCGTGAAAAAGAAGTTGCTATTGAAGCGGCCAAAGGTTTAAGCAATAAAGAAATAGCGCGTGCATTAGAAATAAGCGAGCGTACAGTAAAAGCCCATTTGGCAAAAAGTTTCGAGCGACTTGGCGTAAAAGATAGATTGCAATTAGCACTGATGCTTAATAAAAAATAGAGCCTGAACTTGTAAATGCTTCAGGTTTTATTTCTGACTATAACTTTCAAATACTTTAAGTCTTGATGCCCGGTCCGGTCATGCCATCTATGCCGATTTGTTTTAACGTTGTTATTTCCTTTTCATTATGAACGCCCTCGGCAATTGCGATGACACCAATTGAGTGGGCAATCATGCATAAGCCGCGCAGAAGTGTTTTATTCGCCTCACTGCTATCAATGTTACGAATGATGGAAGCGTCAATTTTGATGTAGTGCAGTCCAACGTCATGTAGTTCTCCTAAACGTGCAATGCGGGTGCCAACATGTTCAATGCCGATTTTGCAGCCAAGGTTTCTAATCTGTTTACAAAACTCGTGGAGTTCCGGTAGATGGTCAAAAGCATCCTGCTCCGGAATTTCAAAATAAAGTTTATCGGCAATCTGTGGTTGCTCGGAAATGGTACTAATGATCGTTTTTACAAAATCCGGATTACTTATTGTGCTGGCGGATACATTCAAGCCAATTGCCTGCGCACCATTGCTGAGTGACTTAATGGCTGTTTCAAATGCCAATTCATCCAGACGTACCATCAGATTAAGTCGTGTTGCCCAGGTGATAAATTCACCGGCACAAAACCACTTGCCGTCAGGTTTAAGTTGTAAGCGCACGGGAGATTCGAAATGTATCAGGTCGCCAGTATTGCTAATTACAGGATAGCCTTCAAGTTTGACTCTTTTGTTATCCAGAGCTGATGTCAGTAAATTCAGCCATTCGTTTTTATTGCTATCCTGATACTGATCCAGCTCGCCCGGGTTAATCATGTGGAGTACGTTGTCTTGTTCGGTGCCAATTTCGTCCAGTAACTTATTGGTGAGAGCGATTATTTTTTCCCCGCTGTCGGTACCGCTGATGTGTGCTGCAACGGTAGTGAAATTAATGCTGGTTGACTTATCTCTATCGCTAATCTTTTCAAGCAGTTTTTTAATTTGGTTGCCAAAAGAGTAGTCATCCATAGGCGTGTTTGCAAAGATGGCAAAGTCTGTACCACTTAATCTGCCAGCAGATAACCCTACTTGTTTGTCGCATGTGCTTTGTAGTGTATCGCCGATAATTTTGAGTATTGCATTAGTTTCTTTGTACCCTAGCTTCTGATCAATAGTAGCCAGATTGGTTAATCTGGATACAATGAGAACGCCTTCATAGAAATATTCTTTATGGCTGATATCAGCATCCATGTTTTTAATGAAATAGTCATGATTCATCAGGCCGGTGATATGGTCATAATTATTTTCCAGGCGTAGTTGATCCAGTCTGGCAGATTCTTCGCTGACGGTTTTTTTAACGCGGTTGGAAAGAGCATTCATCGCATTTACAACAGCTCTAAACTCCTTGGTTTTAGGAACTTCAATGACAATAAAGCGATTTTTACCTATTGATTCAGCCTGATCGACAACATCATTTAGCGGAGTTAATATCTTTTTCAGAATCTCGCCGCCCGCCAGGCCGCCAATAATACCGATTGATAATACCCAAAGTGCAGTAAGTATTGTGTTGTCCCACAGCTTGTCATAAGCAAAGTTGGAATCACTTTCTATTGTTAACGTACCATACTGTGACCATCCGTCCTGAATATCTGCCTGCCCTGGGTGTAATTGCAGCGGGATTATTTTTACAAACCAGTCCGGAGCTTTTGTTTTGCTGGTGTTGTTAACATACTCACTGATAACTTTACCATCAGGGTCTGTTAGGCTTATGTAACGATAATGGCTGGCGTCAAATTGCGCAGAAAGTAATAGACCCAGCGCGACAGGATCTTTCTCCATCTGCGTCATTGATAAGGCGAGCGTAGTGGCGTTGTCATCGTTTTTGGCTTGGAGTTCCTGCTCAATATAATGCTTGCTGGCAACCGTGCTTAGTGTAAACGCCCCGGCAAAAGCCATTGACAGAATCACAATGATTGCTAACCATAATTGTTTAATTAAAGACATATTTATTCCTAACCTTCATTTAGTCTAGTCCATCCATTTGCATTCGCAAAAGTACATCGCGCCACCTTGAGAGATGCGATTGAGCATCACCTTTGGGACTGCTCCCACTACCTACCCAGAGGCCTTTATCGTTAAAACTGAAAATAGGAGATAAGTCTTTTCTGACAGATGCAGGATATATATCCGTGACCAAGCTATCTAAAATCAGTGGATCCGCCTGTGGCGTAGCATAATAACTTAGTACCATATGTGCCCTTACAGATTTTTGGCCGCCATTGTTAAGTGTGGCTTTAACGTAGGTAAGCCTTAGCTTATTGTTGGGGATATTTACCGCCCGGAGAAACATATATTTTGCTATGCTGAAATCTTCGCAGTCACCAGCCTGGCGGCCTATAGATTCGAGAGGTGTAGCCCAGTAATCAGATTGCCCCCAGATATCTATATCATCTGCAAATTGTATTTTGTTGTTGAAAAAGTCGTTTATTTTTTTGAGTTTTTCAGTGTCAGGTGCAGTTTTTAACTGGGAAACTAATTTCTGCAGATCCAAAATATCGTTGTAGGCTTCCTCACCATACTTTTGTTTGGCTAACGTGCTTAGTTTGTCAAAGTCATAACCGGCTGCGGAAAAAAAGGAAAAACAAAACAACATCAGCATTAGCAGGATCGTAATGTTGAATGGGCGTATCAATATATTCGAATTTATTTTGAAACCCGTAGGCACTTATGCTCCATTGACGTAATGCGGAGTTAACTGGTAATAATCATAGTGTTTCAATATCTTACCTGTATTGGCCATCAGTACAATATATTCGTTTGCAAATAACGTGTTTAATGTCACTGCATCATAAAAGATAGATTGAAAAAATCTAAATAATGGGGACACAAAAATGGCATTAATCGGCAGGGTTGTTGGCATGACGGGCGTAGCTTCATTGGTTTTAGGCAATGGAGATAAGCGTGATTTGCATTTGGGAGATAGCATCCAGACTAGTGATACTATCCAGACCCCGCGTGGAGTTGAGGTAGACCTTGAGCTAGCCAACGGACGCATCATCCATATCAGTGCCGAACAATTAGTTGCCTTTACTGAAGAGCTTGCCGGCGTATTTGTGCCTGATGCTCTGGATAACTCAATCAACCTTGCCGCGATTGATACCGTTATCAAAGCCATCGAAGATGGTCGAGACATTAATGAAGTGCTGGAAGAAACTGCGGCTGGTGTAAGTGGACAATCTAATTCCTACGGTTTTGGTTTTGTTGATTTGGTAAGAGCGGTTAACGAAGATTTAAATGGTCCCGGATTATTATTGGATAGTAGTGCTGCAAGTGTACTTGGTTCTGAAGCTACAGTTGTTGAAGATGCTGGAGTTGTGGCTGCAAATATACCTGCAGTACTGGGTAGTGCTGACATTACCTTGTATGAAACTGATGTCCCGTTAACTACGAGCGGTGTTTTGAGTATCACTGATGCGGTTGGTCCTGCTTTGTTTGTAGCACAAACAGGCACTGTAGGCACTTATGGTACTTTTAGCATTGACGTTAATGGTAATTGGACTTTTGCTGCCAATAGTGCTTTTGATAGTTTGAGTGTTGGTGAGAATATTAGCGAAACTTTTACTGTAACTAGCGTTGATGGTACCCCTACCTCCGTGAAAGTTTCTATTGTCGGTACCAATGATGTACCGGTTCTGGCTGTAGCCAATCCAGCAGTAACCTTGTCTGAAACAGCAAGTCCTGGCGTAATTGCAGGGGCTGGTGCTAATGCTACTGATGTTGACGGTGATGTTCTGACCTATAGTTTCAGCGGCACTGTGCCTCAGGATGGTAGTGGTAATGACCTATTCAGTATTAATGGCAGTACTGGCCAGATAAGTCTGACTGTAGCGGGTGCGGCCTTTATTGACTATGAGTCAGCCACGAAAAGCTATACGTTGAATGTGGTAGCAAACGATGGTACTGCTGACAGCAATATTGAAACAATCACGATCAATCTCACTAATGAAAACGACAATGCCCCAAATATTGTAGACGCTAGTGCTGCATTTGATGAAAACATTGCAGCGGGAACATTCATTTACAATGTAAGCGATAGTTTCACCGGCACTAATCTGGATCGCGATGGTGATGTGATTACTTATAGCATCACAAACGGTAATTCTGATGGTATTTTCGAGATTAATGCATTTACGGGTGAAATTACGATTGCGGCAGGTAAGACGCTTGATTATGAAACTGCAAGCGTACATAACCTGACAGTGACAGCAAGTGACGGTGTCTTAAGTGGTACAGCAACGATTACAGTTAACATCAACAACCTGGACGAAGTGGCCCCGGGCATCACCTCCGGCGCCACCGCGACTGCCCTCGATGAAAACTCCGGTGCCGGCCAGGTGGTGTATAGCGCCACTGCCGACGACAG
>JALRGX010000104.1 GCA_023259635.1 Methylotenera sp.
CGCTTAAGCGCATTATTCATGCGCCAAAGGCGTACGAAACGCAGCCGCCGCGATAGTATGCGGTATACAATGAGGTTGTCGGTACCGTACAACGCAGCAATTTTCTCACGCAGGTACTTATTCCGTATTTCTACAAAATATCAGGTGGTTAGCAGTTGCAGCCTCCAGTTGGTTTTTTGCCAGGCCAGTGTTTCCTCATCCAACAGGTAATATGATTGCGGGTATTTTTCTGGCCAGTAAGTGGGCATTGTCAAGGTGACTGTGTTGTCGTTAAGTTGCAGTTGTACGCCGCGCAGATTGGGCTTGTTACGGGCATGGCACATAATAACTGCGAGACGCAAACATAATAACTGCATGACAAAGATACGGTTACTTAAGTCTGCCTCCAGGCGTTTTATTTTTCCCCGGTATCCGAGTATGAGTAAACTTAAGCAGTGCAGTTCGCTTTGCGCGAAACCTTGTGGCTCGGCGTGTTCCAGTATGTAGGCACCGTGAATATGTGCATCAACCGGTGAGATCATGCTGCCGATTTCATGTAGCTGTGCAGCCCAATGCAGTTTACGTGCGTGAGATTGCTGTTCGCCAGATTCAAAATTAATATTTTCACTAACTTTATCAAAGAGTTTGACTGCCACATTGGCCACTGTATTGGCATGGTTCTGGTCTACATCAAACTTTCTGGCAAGACGGCGAAGAGATGCATTACGTAAATCCAGCATATCATCTTCGCGCGCCAGCATGTCGTATAACAGCCCGTGTCTCAAAGCACCTTTGGCAACATTCAACGTCTCGATCTGCAGGAATTCAAATACAGCGATCAGTACAGACAAGCCGCCGGCAATTACTGGTTTCCGGTCCTCGCGCAGGCCGTTCAGGCGAAGTTTTTCAACCGTGCGTGCGCGCAAGAGTTCATCACGCAGCCAATACAAGCCCTCTCTGGTAATGGTGTCCAGGGGCCTGCCGTATTGCGCCAGCACATCTGCTACCGCGCCTATCGTGCCGGATGCCCCATAGGCCACATCCCAGTGTTTGTTGTTGTAATGCGTGCCTAAAGTTTCAAATATGGATTCGGCAGCGATTTCTGCACGTGAAAATGCTTTTTCAGTGAAATCGCCGGAAGGAAAATGCTTCATTGACCATGCTACAGAGCCTACATGCAGCGATGCCGTGTAATGTGACTCGAAGCCTTGGCCCAGGATAAACTCAGTAGAACGCCCGCCGATATCAATGACCAGTCTTTTTTCATCAGATTGCGGCAGGAAACGGTTTACGCCCTGATAAATAAGCCGCGCTTCTTCCACTCCGGAAATCACCTCTACATCAAAGCCCAGGGTTTTTTTTGCATGTTTCAGGAATATCTCGCGGTTGTTGGCCTCACGTAAGGTCTGGGTCGCTACTGCGCGTACATGTGATGCGTCAAATCCCTGTAAACGTTCAGCGAACCTTGCCAGGCAACGTAACCCACGTTCAATAGCTTGCGGCGTGAGGTTGCGGTTTTCATCCAGGTCTCCACCTTGACGCACAGGCTCCTTAATGTATTCCACACGTTGGATCTGGCCAGCGTATAGGCGCCCGATTTCCAGCCTGAAGCTGTTCGAGCCTAGGTCTATAGCAGCTAGTAAGGCTTTGTCAGCGAGGGTAGCGATAGTGTTGTTTTCCATATTATGTAGCCGATGAGGTTATGCAGGGTGCTTGGCGTTTTATATTTTGTAAAACAATATTATTGTTTATTTTAAAGGTTTTTGTTTGATACTTTGATGACAAATTGAAAATTTAGTCAAAATTTAAGGAAACGCTGATTTATGAATAAATTCGTCATAGCGAGCAAATTGCGCCAATCCAGTTTTTTCTAAAGGGAGATTTTGCATTTACTCGCCACTACGACCCACGCGATGGCAATTCAATCAGTCTTTACTTAAACAATGTGCATGAGCCATGCTTGAAATTAAAGAAGGTTATCCCCACATACAGATCATTGTTTTATTTTCTAACATCAGGAGCTTAATTTTATGTCCACTGAGGCAGCACAAAAAGAGACTCATCCAAAAGAATCCATGGCATTTCAGGCCGAGGTTAAACAACTTTTACAGTTAATGATTCATTCCTTGTACAGCAACAAGGAAATTGTATTGCGTGAACTTATTTCCAATGCTTCTGACGCTGCAGATAAGTTGCGTTTTGAAGCGCTCGCAAACGGCGCCTTGTATGAAAATGACAGCGACTTGAAAATCCGCATCGCGTTTGATAAGGAGGCCCGCACGTTAACGATTACTGATAATGGCATCGGCATGAGTCGCGATGAAGTGATTGCCAATATTGGTACCATTGCCAAATCAGGCACCAAGGAGTTCTTCAATTCACTCACCGGGGATCAGGCGAAAGATGCCAATTTGATTGGTCAGTTCGGTGTGGGCTTTTATTCGGCCTTTATTATTGCCGATAAAGTAACGTTAACTACACGCCGTGCCGGTGGTGCGGAGGCTGTGCGTTGGGAATCAAGTGGCGAAGGTGATTTTACGTTGGAAGATGACGATAAAGCCAGCCGTGGTACCGAGATCGTGCTGCATTTGCGTGAAGGTGAAGAAGAGTTTTTGAGCGACTGGAAACTGAAATCGATTATCCGCAAGTATTCAGATCACATCATGCTACCTATCGTGATGAAAAAAACAGAATGGAAAGATGGTGCTGAAGTTGCTACGGATGAAGATGAAACCGTTAACAAAGCATCTGCTTTGTGGGCACGCAGTAAGAATGACATCACTGAAGAAGAATACCAGGAGTTCTACAAGCATGTTTCACATGACTTTGAAAATCCTTTAGCCTATACCCATAGCCGTGTGGAAGGTAAGCAGGAATACATCTCGCTGCTGTATATTCCAGGCAAAGCGCCGTTTGATCTATACGATCGTGAGCGTAGTCATGGCATCAAGCTATATGTGAAACGTGTGTTCATTATGGAGGATGCCGAGAAACTGATGCCGCAGTACCTGCGTTTTGTGCGCGGCGTGATTGATACCTCAGACCTGCCGCTGAACGTATCGCGTGAGATTCTGCAATCCAGCCGTGATGTGGAAGCGATTAAAGCCGGTTCCGTGAAAAAAGTGCTGGGCCTGCTGGAAGACATGGCCGAGAACAAGCCGGAAGATTACGCGAAATTCTACAAGGAATTCGGGCGTGTGCTGAAAGAAGGTCCCGGTGAAGATTTTGCCAACAAAGATAAAATCGCAAGCCTGTTGCGTTTTGCTTCAACCAAGGCAGATACCGATGCACAGGATGTGTCGTTGAAAGACTATATCTCGCGCATGCAGCCGGAACAGGACGTGATTTACTATATCACTGCCGATAGTTTCGCGGCAGCACAACACAGCCCGCATCTGGAAATCTTCCGCAAAAAAGGTATTGAAGTGCTGCTGATGAGTGACCGTGTGGATGAATGGCTGCTGGGTAGCCTGACCGAATTTGAAGGTAAGAAATTACAGTCGATTGCTAAAGGTGATCTCGATTTAGGCAAGCTTGAGTCAGAGACTGAAAAAGAGATTCAGAAAAAAATTGAAGAAGAAGCCAAAACACTGGTTGAGAAAATCAAGCTGAGCTTAGGTGAGCAGGTTAAAGACGTGCGTGTGACACACCGTTTAACAGACTCCCCTGCTTGCCTGGTGAGTGATGAGCATGATTTATCAGGTAATCTGGCGCGCATTCTGAAATCAGTCGGCCAAAAAGCACCGGAAGCCAAACCGATTCTGGAAATTAACCCAACACATAAGTTGGTTAAACGTCTGGAAGTAGAAAGCGCAGATGATGTGTTTGCCGATCTGGCGCATGTGTTGTTTGACCAGGCCTTGCTTGCTGAGGGTGGAACTTTGGAGGATCCTGCCAGTTTTGTGAAGCGTATGAATTGCTTGATAAGTTAATCCGGAAGTTTTTAAAAAAACCGCCCAGCTTAGGCTCGGCGGTTTTTTTATTTGTGCAGGTGTGTTTGAGTGATCCTTTTAAATTGTAACTTTCCATTAACTGTCAGTTAGTTGGCTTAATTTTTGCTAAAATGATCTATGTAACTCATAAAAAAAGACTCTAAAAATGAAAACGCCAAAAGACACCAAAGCAACAAAAGCAACCCCTAAAAGAAATCCTAGAAATAAAGTAACAGCAGATTTCAAACTTGCTCCTGTTAAGCAGGCGTTACAACAGCATCTGATTTTTTCAACATTCAAGACCAGTGATGCTGCAACGCCGCGTGATTGGTATGAGGCTGCAAGTTATACCGTGCGTGACCACGTGGTCGAGCGCTGGGTTAAAACGGCAGAATCTTATTATCAGAAAGATCCGAAGCGTGTTTATTATTTGTCACTGGAGTTCTTGATCGGGCGCATGTTGAGCAATTCTGCACTAAATCTGGGCATTAATGATGAATTGAAAGAAGGGTTGACAGCTTTAGGACGTGATCTGGAAGCCACAGTTGAAATTGAAAATGATGCGGCATTAGGCAATGGCGGTCTTGGCAGGCTTGCAGCATGCTTTCTTGATTCAATGGCGACGATGGATATCCCTGCAGCTGGTTACGGCATTCGTTATGAGTATGGCATGTTCAGGCAGAGTATCGAGAATGGCCAACAGGTTGAAAACCCTGATAACTGGCTGCGTTACGGCAATATCTGGGAGTTTCAGCGGCCGGAAGCGCATTACAACATTAAATTTTACGGACACGTTGTGAAGTACCCTGAGGATGGTGGCCAGCATCAACATTGGATAGATGCTGAGCATGTGGTGGCTATGGCATATGATGTTCCCGTACCGGGTTTTGGTACCGAGACGGTGAATAATCTGCGGTTATGGGCTGCAAAGGCGGCGCGCGAATTTGATTTGCGCCATTTTAATGACGGTAATTATGAGCGGGCTGTTCAGGAGCGTAATGCTACCGAGAGCATTTCCAAGATTCTTTACCCCAATGATGTCTGCGAAATGGGTAAGGAGCTTCGCTTGAAGCAGCAGTATTTCTTTGTTTCTGCTTCTATTCAGGATATCCTGCGCCGCTTTTTAACCTCGCGTGAGATCAAGTCGCAGGATGACTGGAAAATTCTTCCTGAAAAAATTGCAATCCAGCTGAATGACACGCACCCTGCTATCGGTGTTGCTGAAATGATGTATCAGTTAGTGGATGAGCATCATTTATCTTGGGATTTTGCCTGGAGCCTGGTGGGTAAAATATTCGCCTACACCAACCACACTTTAATGCCGGAAGCGCTGGAAACGTGGTCGGTAGGACTGTTCGGCCGCTTGTTGCCGCGCCACCTGGAAATTATCTACAGAATTAACCATGAATTCCTGCATATGGTAAATCACCACTTCCCGGGTGACGTAGATTTGCTGAAGCGCGTTTCCATTATTGATGAAGACCATGGTCGTCGCGTGCGTATGGCGCATCTTGCGGTGGTTGGCAGCCATACCGTGAATGGCGTTGCAGCTTTGCATAGCGAGCTGTTAAAGAGCACCTTGTTCGCAGATTTTGATCGTATTTACCCAGGTAAATTTACTAATGTCACCAACGGTATTACACCACGCCGCTGGTTGAATCAGGCTAATCCAGGTTTAACCAGCCTGATTGAAAAAGCCATCGGCCCGGATTTCAAGAAAGACCTGACCCACATTAAAAAAATTACACCACTGGCAGATGATGCTGATTTCAGGAAAGCATTTGCACAGGTAAAACGGGCTAACAAGATCAGGTTGGCAGAAAAAATAGAGCAAGTGACCGGTGTCAGGCTGAATACCGAAAGCCTGTTTGACGTACAGATCAAGCGTATACATGAATACAAGCGCCAGTTGCTGAACATCTTGCATGTGATTACGTTGTATAACCGAATTCGCCGTGGTGATAAGGGTATTACGCCACGTACGGTTATCTTTGGTGGCAAGGCTGCTCCAGGCTATGCCATGGCGAAACAGATTATCCGCCTGATTAACGATGTTGCGGCGATTGTGAACGAAGATGTAATGATCGGCGACCAGTTGAAAGTGGTTTTCTATCCGAACTACGAAGTGTCGGCAGCAGAAATCCTGTTCCCCGGTAGCGACCTGTCTGAGCAGATTTCAACCGCAGGTACTGAAGCCAGTGGTACCGGCAATATGAAAATGGCTTTGAACGGTGCATTAACGATTGGCACTCTGGATGGCGCTAACGTTGAAATTAAAGAGGAGGTGGGTGACGAGAATATCTTTATCTTCGGCCTTACTACACCGCAGGTAGCGGAAATGAAAGCCAATGGTTACAATCCGCGTGCTTATTACGACAGCAATCCGGAATTGAAACTGGTGCTGGATATGATCGCGAATGGTTATTTCTCAATGGATGATCCTGGCCGTTACCAGAATGTGGTCAATAATTTGCTCAATCATGACCAATACTTATTGCTTGCCGATTATGCAAGTTATATTGACACGCAGGACAGGGTAGGTAAGCTGTATCAGAACCGCGATGAGTGGGAGCGTATGGCTGTACTGAATGTGGCGAATATGGCCAAGTTCTCAAGTGACCGCGCAATTGGTGACTATGCCAAAAATATCTGGCATGTAGGTCCTGGTGCTAATTAGCCCGGATGCCAGGTAGGTAGTCATGAAGTAAATTTACTAACAATCAATTAGCAATTAAATTGATAGCTTAGTGCGAATATTTGTTGTTGATATGGAATTAACAGCTATTTGCGCTAAGCAGTAATTTTTTGCAGTACTGGGTAACTGGAGAATGTCATGCTACGTTTTTTAACTACAGTTTTAATTTTTGCGTCTTTTACTGCGAATGCTAATGCCTTGAGCGTGAGTGACTTATCTAATAGCGAGGCTAGCAGCGGTCTTAAGGAGGCTTTAATTCAAGGTGCTGGCAAGGCTGTAAGCCAATTGAGTAAAACAGATGGATTTCTAGGGAATAAGGAAGTGAAAATCCCGTTGCCGGATGCGCTGAAAAAGACCGAGAAAGCCATGCGCATGTTTGGCATGGGCAGACAGGCTGATGAGCTGGTGCTAAGGATGAACCGGGCGGCAGAAGCTGCAGTGCCGGAAGCTAAAGCTTTGCTGATAGATTCCGCTAAAAAAATGACAGTCGCTGATGCTAAAACGATACTGACCGGTAGCGATGATGCCGCAACGCAGTACTTCAAGAAAACCACGTCAAAGCAGATGGCTGAGAAGTTCTTGCCAATCGTTAAAAAAGCTACCGAGAATGTGCAGCTTGCACAGCAATATAATAAATATGCTGAAATGGGCAGCCAGTTTGGCCTGGTGAAAAAAGAGCAGGTCAATCTGGAGCAGTACGTGACACAGAAAGCGCTGGACGGCGTTTACCTGATGATGGCAAAGGAAGAGGCTGCTATCCGTAAAGACCCGATTGGACAGGGTAGTTCATTGCTGAAGAAGGTGTTCGGCGCACTAAGTAATTAATTAAGGAAACTCGGAATAAGTACCTGCGCGAGCAAATTGCTGCGTTGCGCGGTACTCGCAACCTCGCTGTATATCGCATACTATCTCGGTTCCTGCGTTCCGTGCGCCTTGCACTTTATCTCGCTCGGCGACTTATCCCGCGTTTCCTTAAACCATGTGATTAATTAAATCGCATGTTGATTTTGTCGATATGCTTGTTGTTTCGGGAATTCTATAAATGGCAATATAAACCGGATTAATATTGCCATTTAAGCGGCCTATTTGTCGCTAATCTGTTAAAATTCTGCTTTATTCAAATCATTGATATTAGCTGAGTTTTAATGAGCCAATCTAAATCCACTTCACACATGATCAGCCTGCGCGGCAGTGCTGCTTTATCTACTTTTCGTATCGAAAAAATCCAGAAGAAGCTGGATGAAATCTGTCCGAACATCAGTCACGTATATGCCGAGTTCTGGCATTTTGCCTGGGTGGAGGGCGAGCTGAGCGCGAACCAAAAAGATACGCTGAATAAGATCCTGACTTATGGCCCGAAAATGCAGGCTGAAAACCCGGAAGGTGAGCTGATCCTAGTGCTGCCACGTGTGGGTACAATTTCACCATGGGCGTCACGGGCGACTGACATCGTGCAGCACTGTGGTTTGCCTGAAATTCAGCGCGTAGAACGTGGTATTGCCTATTATGTAAAAACTAAAAATGGCCAAGCGTTGAGCGTAGCCGAGCGTCAACAGCTATTACCCTTGATTCATGACCGCATGACTGAATCAGTATTTGCCGCGCTGGAAGACGCAGCTAAGCTGTATCACACGGATACACCAAAACCATTATGTACTGTAGATATCCTGCAGGGTGGTAAGGCGGCGCTTGAGCGGGCGAATGGCGATATGGGCCTGGCGTTATCACCGGACGAGGTGGATTATCTGGTTGAGAATTTCACCAAGATGCAGCGTAACCCGACCGATGTCGAGCTGATGATGTTTGCGCAGGCAAACTCCGAGCATTGCCGTCATAAAATTTTCAATGCGGATTGGGTGGTCGATGGCGAGCAGCAGGAGATGTCGTTGTTTGGCATGATCCGTAACACGCATAAGCTGAATCCCGGTAAAACCGTGGTAGCTTACTCTGATAATGCTTCTATCGTTGCAGGCCAGAAAGAGGGCGAGCCAACCAAACGCTTCTATCCAACTAAGGATGGTGCATACCGTTTTGTGGAAGAAGACATGCATTTCCTGATGAAAGTGGAAACGCACAATCACCCAACGGCAATTTCTCCTTTTGCGGGTGCAGCAACCGGTGCTGGCGGCGAGATCCGTGACGAAGGTGCAACTGGCAGCGGTTCAAAACCTAAAGCAGGCCTGACCGGCTTTTCAGTTTCAAACTTGAATATTCCTGATTTTGAACAGCCGTGGGAAGCAAACAATTACGGCAAACCTGGCCGTATCGCTTCGCCATTACAGATTATGATTGATGGCCCGCTAGGCGGCGCAGCCTATAACAACGAGTTTGGCCGTCCTAACATTGCGGGTTATTTCCGCACGCTGGAGCTGGAAGCTCCGGGTGCCAATGGCCAGGTTGAAGTGCGTGGTTACCATAAACCTATCATGCTGGCTGGCGGTATCGGCAGTATCTCGGCGCAGCACTCTAAAAAGAACCCGATTCCTCCCGGTGCGGCTTTGATACAACTGGGTGGCCCGGCAATGCTGATCGGCTTGGGCGGCGGTGCTGCATCCAGTATGGATACCGGCAGCAACGTTGAAAACCTTGACTTTGATTCAGTACAGCGTGGCAATCCTGAGCTGGAGCGTCGTGCGCAGGAAGTGATCGACCGTTGCTGGCAATTGGGAGAAGACAACCCGATTTTGAGCATCCACGACGTTGGTGCGGGAGGTATTTCCAATGCGTTCCCGGAACTGGTGAATGATGCCGGCGTAGGCGCCCAATTCCAGCTGCGTGACGTGCATAACGAAGAGCCTGGTATGTCGCCGCGTGAGTTGTGGAGTAACGAAGCGCAGGAACGTTATGTGATGGCGATTGCAAAAGAAGATCTGCCGCGCTTCAAGGAAATCTGTGAGCGTGAGCGCTGCCCGTTTGCGGTGGTGGGCTATGCTACTGAAGATCGTCATTTAACAGTGGCTGACAGCTACTTTGATAACAAACCGGTAGATATGGATTTATCTGTATTGCTTGGTAAGCCGCCAAAAATGACGCGTGATGTAAAAAACACGACAAAACAGTTAAAGGCTTTTGATACCAGCAAAGTTGATTTGAAAGAGGCGGCAGCACGCGTATTGAGATTGCCGGGCGTGGCTGATAAAACGTTCCTGATCACGATTGGTGACCGTTCTGTAACGGGTCTGGTAGCACGTGAGCAAATGGTAGGTCCATGGCAGGTGCCGGTTGCTGATGTTGGCGTGACTGTAGCCGGTTATGAAACCTATCGCGGTGAAGCGTTTGCAATCGGTGAGAAAGCACCGCTGGCATTGATTAATGCGCCTGCTTCAGGCCGCATGGCAATTGGCGAGTCTATCACTAATATTGCCGCAAGCTTGATTGATGACATTAGTGACTTAAAACTTTCTGCTAACTGGATGGCGCCAGCAGGTCACGCAGGTGAAGATGCTGCGCTGTTCGCCACAGTAAAAGCTGTTGGTATGGAGCTTTGCCCGCAGCTGGGAATCAGTATCCCGGTAGGTAAAGATTCGATGTCGATGAAAACCGTGTGGAATGACGATGGCGTCAACAAAGCCGTAACGTCACCAATCTCATTGGTGGTAACAGCTTTTGCCGCAACACCGGATGCACGTAAAACGCTTACGCCGCAATTGCAAACTAATGAGGCTTCCAAGCTGGTGCTGGTTGATCTTGGCGCGGGCAGGAACCGCATGGGAGGCTCCAGCCTTGCGCAGGCGTATGGTGAATTAGGCAATGCCGCACCGGATGTAGATGATGCTAACCAGCTTAAACATTTCTTTAGCACCATTCAGCAGTTGAACAAAGCCGGCAAGATTATGGCCTACCATGACCGTTCAGACGGTGGTTTGTTCACAACCCTGGTTGAAATGGCGTTTGCCGGTCACTGTGGTATTCATGCTGATGTTTCAGCGCTACCGGGTGATGTTGTCAGCGTGCTTTACAACGAAGAACTGGGTGCGGTAATCCAGGTGGCAGCTGAAGATGCAGAGTCTATTGCCGCCCAGTTTAATGGCTTGGCATATGTGATCGGTGATGTGGTGAATGCAAACCAGATCGAGATCAGGCAGAACAGCAAAGTAGTATTCAGTGATACGCGAGTAAACTTGCATCGTATCTGGTCAGAAACTACTTACCAGATGCAAAAACTGCGAGATAACCCGGCAAGTGCGCAGCAGGAGTATGACCGTTTGCTCAATGATAATGATCGCGGTATGTTTACCGAGCTGACTTATAACCCTGCCGAAAATGTAGCAGCGCCGTATATTGCAACCGGTGCACGCCCGAAAATGGCGATCTTGCGCGAGCAGGGCGTAAACGGTCATGTGGAAATGGCAGCGTCGTTTGACCGTGCCGGCTTTGCCGCTTTTGACGTGCATATGAGCGATATTATTTCAGGTCGTGTTTCACTTAAGGATTTCGCCGGTTTTGTGGCTTGTGGCGGCTTCTCATATGGTGATGTGTTGGGCGCTGGCGAAGGTTGGGCAAAATCAATTCTGTTCAATGCACGTGCACGTGATGAATTTTCAGCATTCTTCCATCGCCAGGATAGTTTCGCACTCGGTGTATGTAATGGCTGCCAGATGATGAGTAATCTGCGTGAGTTGATTCCTGGCGCTGCGCATTGGCCGCATTTTGTGCGTAATCGTTCCGAGCAGTTTGAGGCGCGCCTGAGTATGGTAGAGGTGCTGGAGTCACCATCCCTGTTCTTTAACGGTATGGCTGGCAGCAAAATGCCTATTGCAGTTGCACATGGTGAAGGTTTTGCGGAATTTTCTGAGACTGGCGCTGTCAATGAACTGTTGGCGCAGAAATTAGTGACTATGCGCTTTGTTGATAATGCATCTTCACCTACCGAGGTTTATCCGTTTAATCCGAACGGTTCACCACAGGGGGTAACTGGATTAACCAGCAAAGATGGGCGTTTTAGTATTATGATGCCACATCCAGAGCGTGTAATCCGCAATGTGCAGAACACATGGCAACGTTGCGGTGATGCAGAAGATAGTGCATGGTTACGCATGTTCCAGAATGCAAGACGTTTTATTGCCTAAGGAAACACAGAATTAAAAATATTTAACAGATGAACTTGGAGAGAAGCAGCATGAATTTTTTGAGAGTTGTATTGGCAGCATTGGTATTAAGTTTTTCATTTAACGCAATGGCAGCCAGAGCGCTGACTGATGATGAGTCAGTTGAATTTACAGGAGCAGTCGGTGAAGGTAATTTGGCGATTGTTAAAAAATACGTAGAATCCGGCGTGGATGTAAATGACACTTATTTTGCATGGCCACCACTGCTAATGGCAGCAGCCAAGAACCAATTGGAAGTGGTAAAGTATCTAGCTGAGCATGGAGCTAACCTGGATTTTGCACATCCGATCAATAAAATGACAGCATTTCATCATGCTGCCTATAACAATAATGCAGAAATGGTGAAATACCTGGCTGCAAAAGGTGCCGATGTGAACAAGAAAATGCGTGGTGATGTAAGTATCCTGCGTGCAATGAAAGATTTGGGCAATACAAAAATGGTTGAGCTGTTACAATCTTTGGGTGTTAAAGATGACGGTTGCGAAGGCACATGTTTGTAAGATATTAACGCTTTAAGTCAGAAATTCTTTTAATTTCGAAGGGTTTACGCCTCGTATGTAGGCAGAACCTGACGACAATATTTTTTAAGGAATATTGTTTGAAAAAGGCTATGATCATAGCAGCTATCATCGGGCTTTTTAGCCCGATGATAGTATGTGCGGCAGATGCTGATGTGACGGCATATAATGTACATATCCGCAGTCTGGCTGCATCATGTGCAGCGTGTCACGGTACGCAGGGGAATGCAGTATCTACAGGCGCAGACTCAACGCTGGTACTGGCCGGTACCTCCAAAAACGATATCATCACCAAATTACAGGCATTTAAATCCGGAGAGAAGTCCTCAACGGTCATGCATCATCATGCTAAAGGTTTGAGCGCAGATGAAATTACCGCCTTGGCTGAATATTTTTCCCTGCAAAAATCCGGTTCTGCGCCTGTTTTAAAATCACAAAAATTGCGAGATGACCATGCAAACTAATCGTCGTGATTTCATGAAGTTGGCTGGTTTGGCTACAGCGATGGGGCTGTCTACATTAAATATTACGGCTTTAGCCCGGGCCAGCAAGCCGCCAATCGGCCGTGTCGTTGTTATTGGTGGCGGGTATGCAGGTGCTACGGCCGCAAAATATCTGCGGATGTGGAGTTTAGGTGCAATTGAGGTGGTTGTCGTTGAGCCTAACCGGCAGTTTGTTTCATGCCCTTTAAGCAACCTGGTCTTGGGGGGTAGTAAATCCATCGATGATTTAACCTTTGATTACCAGCTGCTTAAATCCAATCATGGCATTCAATGGGTTCAGGACCAAGTTACAGCCATTGATGTTGATGCCAGAAAGATCTACATGCAGCGCGGCGAGATGGCTTATGACCGTTTGATTATCGCGCCCGGTGTGGATTTTATTTATGACCATTTGCCAATGCTGCAAAGTGCCGAAGCGCAAAAATTGGTGCCGCATGCCTGGAAAGCCGGCTGGCAGACAGTTAATTTGCGTAAGCAGCTTGAAACCATGCCTGACGGTGGCGTGTTTGCAATGCATGTGCCAGCTGTGCCTTATCGCTGCCCGCCCGGCCCTTATGAACGGGCCGCACAGGTAGCGTATTACTTCAAGAACAACAAGCCAAAATCCAAGGTCATTATCCTGGATGCGAATCCAGATATTGTTTCTAAAAAAGGACTCTTTACTAAAGTTTTCAATGAAACGTATAAGGGCCTGGTAGACTACCGCCCGAATAATGCATTGGTAAATGTTGATGTGGTCAACAAGATTGTCACAACCGAGTTTGATGCCGTGAGGGCTGATGTGCTGAATATTATCCCGCCACAGCGTGCCGGCAAGCCTGCACAAATGGCGGGGCTTAACAATATAGACAAGCGCTGGTGTGAGGTGGATTTTGTAACGTATGAATCCAGTCTGGTTCCAAATGTGCACGTAATAGGTGATGCGGTTTCCGCAGCGTTGCCAAAATCGGCCCATATGGCGACTAATCAGGCCAAGATATGTGCCAATGCCATTGTGCAGCTAATGGCGGGTGAGGCTCCTGACTCTATGCCTGTTTTTGCAAATACCTGTTATAGCTATGTGACAGATAAATCTGCGATGCATGTAGCAAATGTGTATCGCTACGATCCTGTGAAAAAAATCATGATATCAGCGGAAGGCGGTGGGGTTTCCGCAGCCCCGAGTGAGCAGGAAGGTGGTTACGCAGCAGCATGGGCACAAAATATCTGGTCGGATACTTTGACTTGAGTACCTTGATTTTTCGGGTTTGAAACATGTACGCTAATTTACGCTTTAAAGTTTTATTAACATTAGGTCTATGTGCTTTTATCGCAATGTCGGCGATTTATGCGCGCGCAGCTGATGAGCCTGTGATTAAATTGCCGGCAGGTTTTAAACTGACATATTTTGCTGATGAAAAAACTAAGCATGGTGGGCTGCTAAGTGGCCCAAGGTTTATGGCGTTTGACGCAAGTGGTAATTTGTATGTGACTTCCGCAAAGACTGGCAAAGTACTTATGCTGCCCGATGTAAATAATGATGGTGTGGCCGATGAGGTTATCACGGTAGCACATGGCCTTAATGCGCCGCAGGGGCTGGTATTTGTTGGCGACTCACTGTTGGTTGCCAATCAGGATGGCGTAGTTAAGCTCGATCGTGTAAATGGCAATTGGTCAGCCCCGCGTTCATTTATCTCGAACCTGCCATCGGGTGGGCATACGCTTAAAACTATCAAACTTGGCCCGGATGGTTATTTATATCTCAATGTTGGTTCGAGTTGCAATGTGTGTGTGGAGGCAGATCCGTTACGGGCAACGATATTGCGTTATACGATTGATGGCAAGCCTGCAGGTGCACTCACTACGCTTGGCAGGCATCAGCAGTCTGCTATTTGGGCTAAAGGTTTACGCAACTCCCAAGGTTTTGCCTGGCATCCGCAGACCGGTGACATGTATGCTACCAATAACGGTGCGGATAATCGCTCTGACAGCGTTGGTGGTAAAGTAAATGACGAGCTTCCGCCGGAGCATCTGAATAAAGTCGAGGCCGGAAAACATTATGGTTGGCCATATTGCTGGGGTGATCCAGTTAAAAAGCTGATGGTAGAGGACCCGAACTTTAAAGGTGAGCCAGGTTTCTGTAAAACGGCACAAGCGCCAGCTATTACCTTTACATCACACACGACACCGATAGGTATTACCTTTTTGGATAAAACCAATTGGCCCATTGAATATCTAACAGATGCGATTGTAGCTTTGCATGGCTCCTGGAATCGTAGACAGCCGGCAGGCTATCAGCTGGTTCGTGTAAAATTCAAGGATAACCAACCTATTGCAGTAGAAGATTTTGCTACTGGCTGGTTGATAAAAGATTCGGGAGCTGGCCTGCTTAAAAGAAGTCGTGTTTTAGGACGTCCGATAGATGTGGCGGTTGGTCATGATAGCGCCCTTTATGTTTCTGATGATGATGCAAACGTGATATATCGTATTAGTTATCAAGCTAAATAGGGAAAAAAATGAAAAAGCACATAAATAAATGGTTTGCAGTCCTTGGTTTAATACTGGGCTTCGGTGCCGGTCTCGAGAGCGCTTCAGCAGCTGATTCCCAGCCTGATATGCTGATTTATATCCAGCCGGTAGAGTTTACTAATCCGATTAAGCTGTGGCATCCATATAGTGATTATTGGTACTACCAGGGGCCTATTGTAGAAAGTATTGCAGTTGATAAACTCGGCCAGGCCTTTGGCCAGGTTAGCGTTTGTGATGCCAATCAGTCCGGCCGCGCCCTGGTCTGGTTACAGCCTAAAATGTTTTACAACCCGCAAGTGCAGCTTTTTTATGGCAAGGTAACCGCTGATGTTTACACCGGTATGGGTGAGCATATTGCAACTTACATAGGCGAATCCAGTGTGCGTGGCCTGATAGGTGCCAGTGCTGAAAGTTGGATTAAGCAGTCTTATGCGTTGGCTATTGATAATGTGATCGGTAAAATGAAAGCAGATCATGCACTGCAGGCATTGATGAGTTCTGAGGCAAAGAGTGATACTGGTGCTACTCCATGTAGTATGGTGACTTTATTGCCAACCACTAAAATACGGGCTATGCCTTTCTAGGAGATTTGAGTGTTGAAAAATTATTTTAAAGTTGGAGTGGCACTGGCATCAGCTGTTATGGTGATGGGGTGTCAGGGTGCGGCTAGCCCCAAGCTAATTAACCCGCAGAAAGTTACAGGGTTAAAGACACCAGAGTCTGCGGTACAGGCCAAGGATGGGCGGATCTATGTTTCTGAAATTAATGAGTTTGGCAAGGATGGCGATGGGCAAATTACGGTGATTACGCGTGATGGCAAAGCTTCGGTATTTGCTACCGGTCTCGATGACCCTAAAGGGCTTGCCGTTATTGGCAAGTATTTATATGCAGCTGATAAAGACAAAATTATTAAAATCGCGCCAGACGGCAAAACCAGTGTGTTTGTAGCCAAGGATGCCTTTCCTAATCCGCCAATATTCCTCAATGACCTGGAGGCTGACCCGCAAGGTAACCTTTATGTGAGCGATAGCGGAGATGTAACAGGCAAAGGCGGTGGCGGTGCAATTTACAAGATTAATACACAAGGCCATGTGACATTGCTGATTAATGATCAGAAAGATGCACGCATTAAAGCTCCCAATGGTTTGCTGGCAGATGATACCGGCAAATTCCTGCTGGAAGTGGACTTTGTATCCGGCATTTTATATAGCCTGAACACACAAACAGGGCAACTCACCGACGTTGCTGAAGGTTTCGGTGGCGGTGACGGCCTGGTGCATCATTCCAGCGGTACGATGTATGTCAGTGACTGGAAAAATGGCAAGGTTTTCAGTGTTGATACCAAAGGTGACGTAACATTGGTCAAGTCAGGTTATCAGGCTGCTGCTGATATAGCGATTACCAAGGATGAAGCCTATTTACTGGTGCCGGACATGAAGGCTGGTGAGCTGGACTTTATAGCGCTGAAATAATTTTTACCGCTGTTATTTAGAGCTATTAAAAAGCCGCGAATTAACGCGGCTTTTTTTGGTGCGTCATTAACTAATGCAGTATCAGAAACGGTTTGTATTATTTAGCTTCTGAAGCTGGGATCGCTGGAGTAGCTGATGTTGCTTTATCTGCTGCTTTTTTATGTTTGGTTTTCTTGGCCGGAGCTGCTGTATGTTTTACTTCTGCTTTTGCCGCTGGAGCTGCAGCGTCTGTCGCAGCAGGAGTTTCAGCAAACGCATTTAAAGATACTGCAAAAAAGCCAACTAATAATGCTGATAAAATCTTACTCATATTTAAGTCCTTTTAAAAATTAAATTAAATTTACTTCAAGATGAATGCACGTTCTATTTGCAACTCACTATCCATGGGTGCAACAATACGCCTCGAACCTTACATGAGCCTTACACATGCGTTTATTAGTAGTAGAAGACGATAAAATTTTAGCTGAGGGCTTGCAGGCTGCACTTACGCAGGCAGGCTATGCGGTTGATCATGCAGCAAATGGTGAAATTGCCAATGTTTTTTTACAGCAAACCAGCTACGATCTTGTAGTACTTGATTTGGGTTTGCCTAAGTTGGATGGCTTTGAGGTGCTCAAGCGTTTACGTAGCCGTGGTGATAAGGTGGCAGTAATGGTGTTAACCGCACAGGATGCGATTGAAAGCCGTGTCAAAGGCCTGGATCTGGGTGCAGACGATTACCTGATCAAACCCGTCAATTTAAGTGAACTTGAAGCCCGTGTTCGTGCATTGATCCGGCGCGGAAAAATGGGCGCGAATATTTCTTTAGTATGCGGGGATCTGGTTTTTAATGCGGCAGATAAAAGAGCAAGCTGCGGCGGCTATGACTTACTGCTTTCAACACGTGAACTGGCTTTGCTGGAAATTCTTATGCACAAGCAAAACAAAGTGGTGAGTAAGGAACAGGTTCTGGAGTCACTCTGTAATTGGGATGATGAGTTGGGAGATAACGCAGTAGAGGTATATGTGCATCGTTTGAGAAAAAAGATCGCTCCTGCCAGCGTGCAAATCAGAACCATACGTGGACTAGGTTACTTACTTGAAAATGTTAAAAAGTCCTCCCATTAATAAGGCGAGCCATTACTCACTAAGCGGTCAATTGTTGCTATGGTTGATGTTATGTCTGTTTATTATTCTTAGTGTAAGTTCGCTTGTTTCTTATTCACGTGCTTATCATTTTGCAAACCTTGCATACGATCGTGCACTGTTGCGTGTTGCACTTGCATTAGCTGATCAAGTTGATGTGGTAAACAGTAAGGTAGTGATCGATTTGCCGGAAATAGCCAAGGACATGCTTCAATATGATAAGGACGATTATATCAATTACCGTATCTCGGCACCTGACGGATCTATCGTAGTGGGAAATCCGGAGATTACGCCTCCTAAAATAGCATTTAAAAGTGGAACGCATCTTTACTATGATGATGTTCTGGGTAATGAAGAAGTCAGGGTTGTTGCTTACGCGTTACCTGTCATTAATTCTGAATTAAAGGGAAGCCTGTTAATCCAGGTTGCGGAAACACGCACAAAGCGCGAAACGATGGCGTTTGAGATTATTGAGGAAATGCTGATTCCGCAAATTATGATTATGCTGGTGACAGCATTGGTTATTTTTCTTAGTATTAAGCGCAGTTTGTTGCCCCTTAATCAGTTGAGGGACTCTTTAGCGAAGCGTTCTCATGAAGATTTGAGCCCGGTTGCTACAGGTAGTGCTCCACAGGAAATCACCCCACTATTAAATGAAATGAACGATTTGATGTTAAGGGTTAAGGTGGGGGTGGATTTCCAAAAGACCTTTGTTGCTGATGCTTCGCATCAGCTTAGAACGCCAATAGCAGCTTTGCAGAATCAGGTTGAACTCGCGCTGCGTGAGCCGGTTTCAGAGCAGGTAAGGCATGGGCTGGAAAATATCGCAGTCAGCACAAAACATTTGTCACGCCTGGTTCAGCAACTGTTAACTTTGGCTAGAATTGAACCGGGCACTGAAGGCCATTATCCATTTGAAGAGGTAAACCTGACGCGTCTGGTGCAGGCTGTGACCGCGGAGTGGGTGCCGCGTGCACTTAAGAAAAGCATCGACTTGGGTTTTGAAGCCGAATCAGGTCAGGATTTGGTGATTTCAGGTAATGCTTTCATGCTTAAAGAAATGGTGTCTAACCTGATTGACAATGCTATTTGTTATACGCCGAATGGCGGTGTGGTTACGGTTGCCTTGTCACAAAAAGAAGATAACGCGACATTGCAAATTATTGATAACGGTATAGGGATAGCGCATGACCAGCAAGAACTGGTATTTAACCGTTTTTACCGGGTTGAAGATAGTGACGGTGAAGGCTGCGGCCTTGGATTGGCTATCGTAAAGGAAATCGCACTCGCGCACCATGCGAGCATCAGCATTCAGGATGGCCTGCCTTATAGCGATGCCGGCGGCCATATTACTTACGGAACAAATGTTACGATAGACTTTAAAGCTTATGACCAGCAATAATGTGAATAATGTATGCCAGCCTTCGGGCTGCACCTTGGAGGCAGCTGATCTGCGCGAGGCCGCTCTTAACTGGCTTGGAAATACCAGCCCAATGCGCAAGGTTGCCGGCGTTAAAGCTTTGAATGCCGCTTGGTTGTCTGGACAGGTGGCGCTTAATACCGTTGTTGCTTTGGCGGTGCTTGCTGCAATTCCGGGACACCCTGAGCGACCTGCGCTAGTGTCACCGCGCGAAGTTGGAAAAAGGTCCATGCGTACACCTGAGGGGCGAGCCGCATTGATTCATGCACTCGCGCATATTGAGTTTAATGCGATCAATCTTGCGCTGGATGCAGTCTGGCGTTTTGCTGACATGCCGGAGCAATACTATGCAGACTGGCTCAAGGTCGCTGCCGAAGAAGCCTATCATTTCGAACTGCTGAATGGCTATTTGCTGAACATGGGTTACCATTATGGTGATTTTGATGCGCATAATAGCCTGTGGGAAATGGCTGAACGCACCAAGGGTGACGTGCTGGCCAGGATGGCGCTGGTGCCAAGGACGATGGAGGCGCGCGGACTGGATGCCAGCCCGCCTTTACGCAATAAATTCGTACAGATTGGCGATGCTGAGGCCGCCGGTATCCTGGATATTATTCTGCGTGATGAGATTGGCCATGTGGCGATCGGTAACTACTGGTTTAACTGGCTGTGTCAGCAGCGCGGTGTGGAACCGATTGCAACTTACGAGGCCCTGGCCAGGCAGTATAATGCTCCTGCCATGCGCAAGCCGCTTAATATTGAGGCGAGACGCAAGGCAGGCTTTACTGAAGAAGAATTGGCTTTACTATAATAAGGGTTGGCAGGAAGGATTTAGCTGGTAAACAAATTAATTACGCCATCCAGGCCGACATGATTAAGTGAATAGGTCGCCTGCGCCTGCACTATTGGTTTAGCATGATAGGCAACCCCGGCGCCAGCGGCAGCCATCATTTTTAGGTCATTAGCACCATCACCGATTGCGATGGTTTGGGCGGTTGATAACCCTAAACGATCGCGTAACTTGGTCAATTCATTCGCTTTTACCTGGGCATCTACAATATCTCCAAGCACGCCCCCGGTCAGTTTGCCGTCAATAATTTCCAATGTATTGGAGACTGCGTAATCAAGTCCCAGCATGGCTTTAACGCGCTCTGCGAAAAAGGTGAATCCACCGGAAACCAACAGGGTTGTGATGTTGTTCTTTTTGCAGGTTTCAATCCACTCTTTTACGCCTGGATTAAGCTGCAGGCGCTCGTTGAGTACACGCATCAGGTCTGCCTCTGACAATCCTTTAAGCAAGGCAACACGTTCACGCAGGCTCTGTGCAAAATCCAGCTCGCCCTGCATTGCCCGTTCAGTAATTGCAGCGACCTGAGGTTTGATGCCCACCATGTCAGCAATTTCATCAATGCACTCAATGCTTATCAAAGTGGAATCCATATCCATTACGCACAAACCAAAGTTATGCAGGAGATGCTTGTCTTGCACATAGTCACAGTCAATTCGCTGCTCTGCGCAGAACTGCTGAATCTCGGGATTAATTGTGGGTTGATTTGCCAGATAGTAACCATGCTGCGCAATCTGCACAAATTGAACGCTGGTGGCAGCGAGTTGGTGAATGTGGGCTAAATGTGACAGTGTGACGGCACTGCCTTGTACGACTAAACGCATGATAGTAAATTTTTTGTAATAAAGTTTTATTATACCTTGAGCTTAAACATTACTTTACTGGCGCAATTGCCCGAATTGCGAGAAAATGTGAATAATTATTAATCAGAGCTATTTTTTTATGAATCTGCATGAATATCAAGCCAAAGCGCTATTACAGAAATATGGCATTCCTGTGCCTCGTGGTCAGGTGGTTGCTGCTGCCAATGAAGTTGCAGCCGCAACTTCTGAAATTGCCAGCGATGCTTGGGTAGTCAAAGCCCAGGTGCATGCTGGCGGCCGCGGTAAGGCCGGTGGAGTTAAGGTTGTAAAGTCTGCAACAGAAGCACAGAATGTGGCGACCGAGTTATTGGGCAAAACACTGGTAACTTACCAGAATGCGCCGGATGGCCAGCCTGTGAATCAGGTGCTGATTGAAGAAACCCTGCCAATTGCACGGGAGTTGTACCTGTCTATGCTAGTCGATAGAACGCTGGAGCGC
>JALRGX010000042.1 GCA_023259635.1 Methylotenera sp.
TCATTGCTGGATAGCATTGTTGATAAGTATTTCAATGTGCTGGAAGCCATGGGCGACGACAGTGAGGCGCTTGAAGATGCGCTGCTGGCTGAGCCCGGCATTGCGCAGCTGCATAGTATCCATAAGCTGAAACGTGCAAGCATAGAGCTGCGGCGTGTGGTTTGGCCGTTGCGTGAAGTGATTAATCACCTTACCCGCAATGAAAGCTGTTTTTTCAGTGCAACAACCATCCCTTATCTGCGCGATATTTACGACCATACGGTTAATTTTATCGAGTCGCTGGAATCCATCCGCGATAGCCTGAGTGGCTTGATGGATATTTACATGACCAGCGTCAGTAACCGTGTAAACCTTGAAGTGCGCGCGCTGACGGTAGTAGCCATGTTATTCATGCCAGCTACGTTGATTGCCGGTATTTTTGGTATGAATTTCCATGACATGCCATGGCTTGCCGATAAGAATGGGTTCTGGTGGTCTATGGGCCTGATGGGCGGCATCGCGTTGTTTATGCTGCTTATTTTCTGGCGTCGGCAGTGGTTAAGCAGCAAGACTTGATTGGTTCCCTGCTTACGAGCCTTTAATCAGCTGCGCATATTTTGCCCTGATTTTTGCTGCCTTTGGCGCTGCAACTGCCATGCAGTATGGCTGGTAAGGATTGTTGGCAAAGTAGTATTGGTGATAATCTTCGGCCGGGTAAAAAATCTCTGCATGATTGATTTGGGTGACAATAGGCGCAGGCCAGATGCTTTCAGCATTTAATCGGCTGATCATGTTTGCAGTGGCAGTGCGTTGTGTTTCATCCTGGCAAAATACCGCAGAGCGATATTGCGTGCCAACATCATTGCCCTGGCGGTTTAATGTGGTGGGGTCGTGTGACGCGAAAAATATCTCAAGCAGTGTTTCAAAACTGATGATGGATGCGTCAAATGTGATCTGGATGGCTTCGGCATGGCCGGTATCTCCATTGCAGATTTGTTTGTAGGTCGGGTTGGCGGTATGGCCGCCAATGTAACCGGAAACAACCTTGCTGACACCTTTTAGCTGGCTGAATACGGGCTCGGTACACCAGAAACAGCCACCGGCAAAAACTGCAATTTGTTCGTTATTCATTTTTAAAATTACCTTTTTCTTCACTGGTTTAACGCTAATAATATTTCGATTGTTTTTCTTAGTCAGTTTATTTGCGTAAAGATTACAATTTAAGCATGAATTTAAATGCACTTTATATCGACTTCAATTCCTACTTTGCTTCCGTAGAGCAGCAGCTGGTGCCTGCGCTGCGCGGCAAGCCGGTTGGCGTACTGGCAGTGATGGCAGAAACCACCTGCTGTATTGCTGCGAGTTATGAAGCTAAAGCGTTTGGCGTTAAAACCGGAACAATCGTGAGCGAGGCGCGCAAGCTATGCCCAGATATTATTTTTGTGCAGGCCCGCCCGCCGGTTTATGTGGAATACCACCATAAGCTGATCGAAATTGTTGAAAGCTGCACGCATGTGGAAAAAGTGCTGTCTATCGATGAAATGGTATGCAAGCTTACCGGTAGCCAGCAGATGCCGGCGAATGCGCTGAAACTGGCTGCCAGGATCAAGCAGGCCATTGCTGAAAAAGCGGGTGACTACATCAAGTGCTCAATTGGTATTGCTCCCAATACGTTCCTGGCCAAGGTTGCCTCTAATATGCAGAAGCCGGATGGCTGTGTGCTGATTGAACCACACGAGCTGCCGCAGCGTTTGTTTGGCCTGAAACTGCGCGATTTGAACGGTATCGGCAAGCAGATGGAGGCGCGGCTTAACCGCTATAAAATTACCACGGTCGAGCAGTTGTATGCGGCAAACCGCCAGCAGTTGCAGACTGCATGGGGGAGCATTGAAGGTGAGCGTATGTATGACAAGCTGCGTGGCCTGGAGCCGTATTATGTGAAAAATGCGCGTAGCAGCCTGGGGCATTCCCATGTGTTGCCGCCTGAGCAACGCAATGAAGC
>JALRGX010000066.1 GCA_023259635.1 Methylotenera sp.
AGGAAACAACGCCATTCCTTACATAAAGAACGCAGCATTATGCATCCGCTTCTGATTTTTCACTTACACCGGCACTTTCAAATGAGGCCATCTCATTCAAAAAGTTTACCGCCGCCTGCACCATTGGGTAAGCTAATGCAGCACCAGTGCCTTCACCCAGGCACAAGCCGGCATCCAGCAAAGGTTTTGCACCTAAATGCGCCAATAGCTGACGGTGGCCTGCCTCACCTGAGCAATGTGCAAATACACAGTAGTGCAGAATATTCGGCTGCAGATGATAAGCAGCCAGCAATGCCGAGGTTGCGATAAAGCCATCTATCAACAGGATTGCATTGTTCTGTGCAGCCCCCAACATGGCACCCGCCATCATGGCAATTTCAAAACCGCCAAAAGTAGCCAGCGCCTGCATAGCGTTACCCTCCTGCAATTGATGCTGTGACAATGCTTGCTTAAGGATGGCAGTTTTTCTCGCCAGGCCAGCATCATCAAACCCGGTGCCGCGCCCAACGCACTGCTCAATCGGCAAATTGCACAACACGCTCATCAGGCAACTGGCCGATGAAGTGTTACCTATACCCATCTCGCCAAAACCCAGCACATTACTGCCCGAGCTAATTTCTTTTTCAGCGAGTGCGGCACCTATAGCCAGCGCCTGCTCACATTGCTCCAGCGACATTGCCGGCTCCTGCAGGAAATTCCTGGTACCAGAACCCACCTTGGCATGTATCAAATCGGGATGCACATCAAAATCATGATTTACCCCAGCATCCACCACGCGCAGTTGCATATTGTTTTGCCGCGCAAATACATTAATCGCTGCGCCACCCTGCAAAAAATTCAGCACCATTTGCGCGGTTACTGCCTGCGGATAAGGGCTAACGCCCGCCTCGACCACTCCGTGATCGCCCGCAAACACCAATAAAGCCGGGTTACTCAACTGCGGCTGCAAGGTGTTTTGTATCAAACCAACCTGCAACGCAATTGGTTCCAATAAGCCCAGCGCCCCAAGCGGCTTGGTCTTTTGGTTGATTTTGTGCAGGAGTTCTTCTTTAAGTGCCTGATTTGGCTGATTGATATTAAATTTCATAAGAACGGATTTTACATGCTTGTTCTAATTAACTTAATAAAAACACTAAATATTAGAAATATTTTTGTCAGATTCCAAATTAGTTTGCTATAATGCGCGACTTGCAAACAAACACCGAGGTTTGCAAACAGTTTTACAAGGGCCGGGTAGCTCAGTCGGTAGAGCAGCGGATTGAAAATCCGCGTGTCGGCAGTTCGATTCTGCCCCCGGCCACCATCTAAATTAAGCTCACTTTTTAGTGGGCTTTTTTGTTTTTTACACTAACTACACTTATTGTCAAATTAATCGGCATAATAATCGGCATAATTATTTACTTAATATAAAAATACAAATTACTTTACAACAAGTTAAATCGGCATAATAATCGGCAAATGGCATATACATTTCCAGACAACCCAAGGCAGATAGAGCCCCTTTTATTTGAGGCTAGCGGTGCCATTCTTGAAAAAAGTTACGCTTTGGCCATAGCATCAGCCAAGCTTTCAGCATCCATTCACCCCATGTGTATTGATGCAGTAGCGCACCTAGTAAGCAACATGAATTGCTACTACTCCAATTTAATCGAAGGACACAACACCAAACCGATTGATATTGAACGAGCATTGTCTGGTGACTACTCTACCTCACCTGAAAAACGTGTATTACAGCTTGAAGCTAGAGCGCATATTGAAGTTGAAAAGAAGTATCTGGAAGCAATTAGCCCTGATATTTTTTCT
>JALRGX010000080.1 GCA_023259635.1 Methylotenera sp.
GCATTGCCGCAGATTTAAAACAAGCCTTGTCGTTCTATTCAGATGCCGGCGGCAAGGGTGACCCGGCCATTGCACAGGAACAGGCACTGACATTGATGCAGGAAAAGCTGGAAGTCGTGCAGCAGTTTTATCATGGCTTTGATTACAAGGCTTATTTCACGGCTGACACTTCTAAAAAACTATCGCTCATTTTGCAGGCAGAAGAACATATTCTGGGTTTGGACGATGGTAAAAAACGTTACATCAATGAAGTGACTTTGCTCTCACAGGCGTTTGCAATTGCCATCCCCCACGAGCAAGCCATAGATGTAAAAGATGAAGTGGCTTTTTTTCAGGCAGTGAAAGCGCGGCTGGCTAAGTTTGATGGCACAGGTGAAGGTAAAACCAATGAGGAAATAGAAACCACGATTCGCCAGGTGATAGATCAGGCTCTGGTGTCAGACAAAGTGATTGATGTGTTTGATGCGGCCGGTATTAAAAAGCCGGACATTTCAATTTTAAGTGATGAGTTCCTGCTGGAACTTAAAAATCACGAACATAAGAATATCGCGCTGGAAGTACTGAAGAGACTGCTCAATGAAGAAATCAAGGTGCGCGAGCGCCTTAATGTAATACAAGGCCGCAGCCTGATGGAAATGCTGCAAAACTCGATTAAGCGTTACCAGAATAAAATCATCACAGCTGCCGAACTGATGGATGAGTTGATTAAAATCAGCAAGGAAATCGTACATGGTGATAGCGAAGCTGAACGATTAAAACTGAGCCCGCTTGAATTTGCTTTCTATACTGCGGTATCTAATAACGACAGCGCAAAAGAACTCATGCAACAAGATAAACTGCGTGAACTTGCGGTAGTGCTGCTACAAAAGGTTCGCGAAAATGCCAGCATTGACTGGACGATAAAAGAGAGCGTGAAGGCCAAACTCAAAGTTATCGTAAAACGCACTCTACGCCAATTTGGCTACCCGCCTGATATGGAAATATTGGCAACAGAAACGGTGTTGAAACAGGCGGAGATGATTGCTGCCGAGTTGCAACACTAAATACCCCCTCAACACCAACAAAAAGGCCCTGGAATAACCCAGGGCTTTTTAACTTAGCGAATGTCAGCAGATTTTAGCATCTGCTGACATTATCAATCTAATTCACTTAAACATCAGACGTTGAGTTAATTTTATGGATGCTTAAGTCAGCACCATCAAACTCTTCTTCAGCACCCAAGCGAATACCAACTAACATTTTCAGCGCCCCATAGACGATAAAGCCGCCAGTAACCGCAATTAGGATGCCCAAGCCTGTACCTATTAGCTGGGACATGAAGCTTACTTCGCCAAGGCCACCCAGTGCTTTTGCACCAAAAATACCGGCAGCTATACCACCCCATGCACCGCAAAGGCCGTGTAAAGGCCAAACCCCGAGCACGTCATCGATTTTCCAGCGGTTTTGCGTTAGTGTAAATGCAACTACAAATAACACACCGGCTATCGCCCCGGTCGCCAAAGCACCCAGCGGATGCATAATGTCGGAGCCGGCACACACAGCAACCAAACCTGCCAATGGTCCGTTATGCACAAAACCAGGGTCGTTCTTACCCATAACCAACGCTGCCAGAGTGCCCCCAACCAAAGCCATGAGGGAGTTGACGGCAACCAGGCCGGAAATACCCTGAACAGATTGTGCTGACATCACATTAAAGCCAAACCAGCCAACTGTCAGTATCCATGCGCCTAAGGCCAGAAACGGAATATTTGAAGGTGGGTGCGCATTCAAACGCCCGTCCTTGCTATAGCGACCACGTCGCGCACCAAGCATTACCACAGCAACAACGGCGATCCAGCCGCCTACTGCATGCACTACTACAGATCCGGCAAAATCCCTGAATGGCGCATCAAAAGTAAGCTTTAACCAATCCTGAATTCCGTAATGGTTACTCCAGGCAATGCCTTCGAAAAACGGGTACACAAAACCAACCAGTAAGAAGGTAGCAGCCATCTGCGGGTTGAATTTTGCACGCTCTGCTATACCGCCTGAAATAATTGCCGGAATAGCGGCAGCAAAAGTGAGAAGAAAGAAGAACTTGACCAGTTCCAGGCCGTTTTTAGCAGCCAACGTTTCAGCACCGTCAAAAAAACTGATGCCGTGCGCAATTTTGTAACCTATAAAAAAATAGGCAATTGTCGACACCGAAAAATCCACAATGATTTTCACCAGTGCATTGGTCTGGTTTTTTTTGCGTACAGTACCTACCTCTAAAAATGCAAAACCGGCATGCATTGCCAGCACCATGATGGCACCAAGCAATACAAAAAGTACATCGTTTGCTGTTACTAATGCTTCCATTTATCTATCACCTCTTATACATTTAAGCGGATGAGTACAAGCAAAGATCAAGCCAAAAACATAAACATATGTTTTATATGGGTATTAATATCAAACAGAATAAAAGTACGCACCGAATGGGTGCAATCCTGAATATAGCGCACTCTATTTGTGCAAATTAGCGTACATAGAACTAAGGGGTATATTGTAAAGTATTAGAGAGGCCTGAATACGGATATTAACTTAAACTATATATAGTCTATTAGAGCAACATACTGCCAGATCCGTCTTTAAGCACCATGCTGGCGGCATCCGGGTTGCCGGACCAGAAGTGAAAAAACTCCCTGACCACAACCAGAAACAATCTCCTGTTTTGTTTTATGGTAAACAATGGCAAGGTCTGGTCAACCGCAGTTCTATACATCACACCGCTCTTTTCTGGTGCAGTTTTTAAGCGTATCAATGCAATTTTGGCTAGCTTAACGCGCGTATCAACCAATGCCTGTTCTGCCCCCTCATCGCGCAGGGCTTGCGCGTAAGCTTTTAAAGGCCAGTTTTCCGAAGTATCAAACTTCTCGGTCTCCAGGCTTTCTGTCAGGGCCTTCAATGAAACTAAATCAGGTTTCCAGTTAACAGGCGGCACTTCAAAGCCTGGGTTCCTGTTAAGCGCAGCAATCGCCTTGATATCTTTCAACCAGAAAGGGTAAAACTCGCGTGCTGCAGTCAGGTTTTCGTGCCAGTCATCTTGTGGAACCGACTCCATGATGATTTCAACTGCGATACGGTATTCAGCACCATCATGCGATAAATTTGCAAGATTCCCGCATAATTTATCCAAAAATAATGATCGTCTATGTAATAAAGAACTACTCGCCCCTTTGGACTGTAGCAATTTCAGATAAGCATTCACTGCTTCTTTTTCACGAGAAGTATTCATTAATTATTATTTCGTTTCAAAAAACCAGAAGACCGTTACCTGAACTGATTTTGGTTTGCACTTGCAATTTATTATAGAAATTTATTTACTGTATGTTTATTGCATTTAGCCAGCTCTTTGATATCAGCTGTTCGTTATTTTCTGCATGTATTATATATAAAAACTACCTGCAAGTTTTATATATGCGACACATAAATACATATTATAAAGAAATAAATCTGTAATAAATTTCATGCTTATCTTTTTAGATGTTTACCAGTAAGATGGCGCCAACTGGGTAGAAACATATTAAGTATAATTAGAAAAATCGGCACACTGATAGTGTTGTATATAAGGTTTTTTATGGAAATAGCATTAATCGTAATATTACTGGCACTTGCATGGTTCTGGATTGACAGCCTGGACAAACGCGAAAGGGCTATTTCACTTGGGAGTGAGCTAGCCGCCAGATTCAACCTGCAGCTCCTGGATGAAACGGTCGTTTGCAGCCGCATATGGTTAGGCCGGAACCGCAAAGGCCATGTGCAATTACTGCGCACCTATGAGTTTGACGTGAGTGCCAGTGGAGATGACCGCCTGCACTGCCACTTAATGCTGCTGGGCAATCATCTTGGTTCCTGGCATATTCCGCCTTACCTGCAACCTGTAAACTGACTTCCTGACAGATGTATATCGGTCGTTTTGCCCCCTCACCTACCGGACCGCTGCACTTCGGCTCACTGGTTGCCGCCGTTGCCAGTTATTGTGATGCAAGAAAAAACAATGGCCAATGGCTGCTGCGTATGGAAGACCTGGACAAGCCGCGTACAGTCAAAGGCGCTGCAGATACTATCCTGCACCAGCTTGAAAGCTTCGGGTTTGAATGGGATGGGCCTGTGCTGTATCAAAGTGAGCGAGACAGCTTTTATCATGACGCGCTTGCAGCACTAAAGGCTAAACTGCTTATCTATCCATGCACCTGCACCCGCAAGGAAATACACGATTCGAGCATTGCATTCGGCATTGAAGGGGTGATTTATCCTGGCACCTGTTTACAGCAGCCCATTAAACCCAATGCCCCTATTGCCTGGCGCATTAAATCCGACAACGTCAAGATCAGCTTTCATGATGCGATTCAAGGCCAAATCAGCCAAACCTTAAACACGGATATTGGTGATTATATTTTAAAACGTGCCGATGGCTTGTTTGCATATCAGCTTGCTGTAGTAGTAGATGATGCAGCACAGGGAATAACACACGTAGTGCGCGGTGCCGACCTGCTGGACTCCACCCCACGGCAGATATACCTGCAACGCATGCTGGGTTACCAGTCACCCATGTACGCTCATATTCCTGTGGCAACTAATGCTGCCGGCGAGAAACTTAGCAAGCAGACACTAGCAAAGGCTATCATAGACGAATGCGCAGCTGAATTGATCATCAATGTACTCGAGTTTTTAGGCCAGCATCCTGAAAAGACTCTGAATAACGCCAGCCTGCAAGATATCTGGCACTGGGCAACTCATCATTGGGATATACAGAAAGTACCCCGGACGCGCACAATCCCTGTGCAACTATAATTAATGCTTAGGCCGCTTACGTGAACTCCGAATATATATCCACACCCCAGAACAGGATAGAACGATAAGCAGCAATGCCGCGATATCCATCACCAGCGGTCCCAAGCTGCCAAAAAAACGTCCGCTATGTAAATCAAGCACGATACGCTCCAGCGGCAGTGACGGGCTAAATGTCCTGGTTAAATCCGCAGATAGTGATTCCGGCAGAGCCTGCTTTTGGGCCCACACTAGATCATCGGTTGCACTTAGTTTCTGCCAACTCAAACCATCTTCACTTGCGAAATCTCCAACTGCGGTATTAAGCACGAGTTCTGGCATAGCATTAAGGTTAACCAGCCCCAAACGCCTGATGATGGGTGCGGGCAAAGAAGCTGCAAAAAGATGATCTACCTGCTGCCCTTCTTTTGTATACAGAAACAGATGTTCGGTACTGGCAATCACGAACATATCGTTCCACGCTACCGCGCCGATTATTTCCGGCTTGCTGATTGGCAAGCCCAGGTCATGCAGTTCATAGCCATTCAACACCCAGCGCTCATTCGATGCGGCAAAATATTCATCCTTAAACACATAACCTTGGGTTGGAATTTCTGGCTTTAAACCATACCAGCGCATTAACCATGAAGTCTGGACTGGTGTTTTGGCAAGATGCAAAGCATCTGTATGATTCAGCGCAACTCCGCTTATCGACAGAAACAAGAAAAATATGGCAGCCAGCACACCTATCTTTGCATGCCAGCGACGAATGAAATGCATCATTCTGGAACGGAAGCTTTTCATCGATTACCTCAAACCTTCCGTACGGCTTAGTCCATCAAAATAAAGCGCCAACCTGGCCATGCGATTCATCGCATTCACAGAAAGCGTTGCACCGGAAATACCATCTATATTACGGTTTAAATTCTGGTTAGCCTGCAACTCGACGCCTTGATACTGTTTTAAAAACGCCGGATAACGCACTTCCCAACCACGGCTTTCGCGATAAATCAACACCCGCACTTGAGAAATCTTACCCTCAGTTACCACAAAGCCGGCCGTAATCGGATCTTCCTTGCCAACTTCATCCAGGATCCATGCGCTCTTGCCATTAGCGTACCAATAGCGCTGGCGAAGCTGCGCTGGCGCATGCCCGAGAATCCTCTCTACCTGTTTTGCAACATCCTTGGTCACCCATAGCACTTGCGGCTTAGGGATATTTCCCGCAAAAACTTCCGTCAGGAATTGCTCAGGTTTCAGGTACTCCTCTATAGCCTGCGCATAGCTGGCAAGCATCATTACCATCAGGCTCAAAGCTATTGTTAAGTACTTTTTAGGCATTTAAAGTTTTTTCTAAATTCATAAACTGTCGCAGTATGTCAAAAAGATGGCTGCTAAGCCATCTTTTTCATAGTTGCCAACAATTAAAACATATAGCCTAAACCAAGGTTAAGACGTTTATCGCCATTATCACCGTCAGCTTTTTCAAATTTCTGGAAATCTGCTTTCAACACCACTTGTGGATGTGGCCAGTAATTTGCGCCCACGGTCCATACATCATTATTACTCAACGTATCCCGTACTGCATTGCCCGGTAAACTAGCCTGCGTATCCCATTTTTCATAGCGCACAAATGGGGCCAGGTCGTGGTCACCATTTTTCCACACATGGTAAGCAGCCTCGGCATACCAGCCATAGAAGCGGCTGGCAACGTTATAACCAAATGCGTCATTAATTTTCGCTGCATCACCCAAATGCCCTTGCGCATATAGTGCGCGTAAATCCAACTTATCTACGTTGTAACGTGCATGCACATCCCATAACGTCAACTTGGCGTCAGCGCCATGCAGATCGGCGTGATCCTGTCCGGTGTTACCCGTTATCACACTCGCGCCTACCGTTAGGCCCGGCATACCGCTATAATCCAGACGCGCATGGAAGGCAATATTCTCTGCCGGTGCTTCAGACACGTTACGGCGTGCTTCACGCAAACCTTTAGTAGCAAACTTTTCAAAATGCTCGGCTGAAAGGTTTGAAGTCAGGCCAGTCTGGTACTTCCAGCCCGGCGCAATCTCACCATAAAGGCTAACACCGGCCTCCCACCACGTACTGGGAATAATACGGGTTTCAATGTTATTTCGCTCTACACCATAGAATGTTGGTGGCTCATGCGTTTCATTCAGAAACCCAATCGGCATCAGGAACACACCGGCTTTGGCATTGATACGCTGACTGAAATTGAAATCCAGGTAAGCCTGCTCCAGTTCCACTGCACCGCCGTTCTCGGTATTCGAATGCTCAAGCTCAAGTTCTGATTTCAGGCTGATCCAGTCGTTAAATCTGTGACCAAAAAACAATACAAAACGATGCAGGTCAATTTCATCCTTACTGCGTGTAGCACCAGCAGGAACATCGCCCATAAAGTTGTTGTAATGCAACTCGCCGTAACCACCTATTGTTGTATTTTCGGTAAATGATTGGATGCCTTTGGCTCTATTACCGGTATCCGCTTTTGCCAATTGATCCTTTAACGCTTCGATCTCTTGTTGCAGTATATCGATCTTATCTTCAATGCTCGGAGCCGCCATTACATTGCCTGATGCTAACGCAGCCAATACTGCCAAACCAATTATCTTTTTACGCATATTCCAGTTCCTGTTTCATTACAAAATATCAATAATGCAAATGATAATGATTCCTATTTAAAATAGCAACAAAATATTTATATAAATCACGCAGGCACAAAATGTTAAAATGCCCGCATGAAAAAAATATCGACCAATCCAGATACGCTGCAACGCTTTTTATTTGAAAACACGCCGGTGCGCGGCAACCTTGTAAACCTCACCAACACGTTTCATATGGCACTTGATAAACAACACATGCCAAAAGGATTGAAGCGCGCACTGGGCGAATTAATGGCTGCCAGCGCCCTACTGACGGCAACACTGAAAATGAATGGCTCACTGGTACTGCAAATTCAAGGCAAAGGCATATTGAAACTGCTGGTTGTAGAATGCACCTCTGAGTTTGGCATACGCGCCACTGCAAAATGGAATGGTGATATCCACGATGAGCAAAACCTGTTTGAATTGATTGAACACGGACAGTTTGTTATCACACTGGATCCTAAAGACGGTGGACAAACCTACCAAGGCATCGTACCTATTGAAGGCGATGACATCAGTACTATCCTTGAAAACTACATGCTACGCTCCGAGCAGATTGAAACCAAAATCTGGCTATGCTGTGACGGTGATACAGCTGCCGGCATGTTATTGCAGAAACTCCCGGACACCATGAACCAGGTCACCCAGAGTGAAGACAAGGTCGAGCATGACATTGACGCATGGAACCGTGCAGGACATCTGGCCGACACAGTCACCGATGATGAGTTACTGTACCTGCCTACAGAAACGCTTATTCACCGCTTATTTCATGAAGAGGACGTACGCTTATTTGAGGCAAGCAATACAAAATTCTTTTGCAGCTGCACCAGAACCAGCGTTGCCAATATGTTGCGCATGCTAGGCGAAGATGAAATTACCAGTATCCTTGAAGAGCAAGGAAAAATTGAAGTGAACTGCGATTTCTGCAATACGCATTACGAGTTTGACCAAGTAGACGCTGCACAATTGATAGCCAGCGACCTTTCTGCACGAGGCAGTAAAGAAATACACTAACCTACAGAATGGATGCGGATTCTGAAATTATTCAGATTCTGCATCAGGATGCTTGGCGCATACGCTCGAATAAACAAACGGCAGCAGCTGCGCCGGCATTCAGGGATTCAACTGAATTCGCCGCCATAGGAATGGTAATCGCTTTCGTAGCGGCTGCAATGGTTTGCTTACGGAGGCCGGCACCCTCATTGCCGATGACAATAGCGGTTGGCTGGGTTAAATCCTGTGCATAGATAGGCTCACCCGCCATTGTAGCGGCATAACTATTGCCATGAAAATTTTGCAGTTCCTCAACCAAATCAGCACGTTCAACAATTGGCAACACAAACTGTGCGCCCTGCCCGCCACGCAACGCCTTGGGAGACCATGCATCTGTACAGCCAGTGCTTAAATATGCCACCTTTACACCAGCCGCCGCCGCGGTACGCAACATACTGCCAAGATTACCCGGATCCTGAATATCTTCCAGCATCAGCACAAAGTCAGGAGATTCAGGCACAGGCAATTGCGGCATCTTGACTAAAGCCAGGATACCGGTTGAGCTGGCTACCGGCGTTAGCTCCGCAAACATTAATGTAGGCAGCATTACCGTAGAAACATCTGCCAACTCCTGGATCAGGCCAGTGGCTTCAACTGTACTTTTACCTTCAGGGATAATTACCACATCCGGCAACCCGAAAGTAGCCATATATGACTCGATTAAATGCACGCCATCCAATAAAGTCTTGCCCTCACTGCGGCGCTCACGGGCATTATCCGCAAACTTTTTAAGCTGCTTGAAAATAGGGTTATCGCGGGAGGTGATGTGTTTAAAAGACAT
>JALRGX010000103.1 GCA_023259635.1 Methylotenera sp.
CGAACAATCATGACATTGACCTTGATTGTTACAGGCGATTTATCGCGCATATCTCAAAAGGAGAACCATTATGACCATGCTGTCTGAAAAAGAAAAAAAATTACGCCATGACGCAGCAGAGTTCATTTGCTTAGCGAAAAATAAGCAAAGCAACCAAAAATATGTCGTCATGAATCACATGTCTGGATTACCAGTTATAGTAGGTAATGGTCGAACTATAGGTATTGGGAGTCGCGATGAATATTACCCAGGTAAGTGAGTGCGATCAAAGCGGTCGTTATGTTTATCATTATTGTGCGAGCATAAGTAATCGTAATGATGTACTTTCTGGCATCGCTCAACTTCCTTTCAGGATTGTTAGCAAAGAAGATTTGGATATGCTCAAAAAGTATGCCAGCACCGACGATTATAAAGTTATCGGTATTTTATCTCTTACTTACCTCGGGCGTGAGTTCGAATGAAAACTATCAAATTAAACGAGCATGATAATAAAAGACGGCAGCAAGAGATACTTAACGACCTGCATCTTTTATTGCATCTAACACAGCCGGAGTCTGTTGAGCGTGTGGCTGTAGTCAATGCTGTCAATCGTATAGTGTGGTATTTTACATATTTAAACAACGGTGATTTAAAATGAACAGAAAAGAAATAGAAACTGCAATCGGTAATTTAAATAGTGATTACCATATGAACAATAAAGATAAATCAGCAATGCCTGCATTAAGTATCGCTGAGGATATCATAAGCGGATTTCCTGAAGATTTTGATTTTAAGCGTGACGACTTAGACGATTTTATAAGAAATTTGTTCAAGGTTCATGAAGAAAATGAGCTATTGAAACAGGCCTTAAAAGGAAACAGAGATGCTTTAATATTGGAAAACCGAAGAGTTGACGCACTTCAAAAGGCAATCTTTGATTCCGGTCGTGTGTTAAGTAATTATGCAGGTTCTGTTTTGCGCGAGATAGATGAAAATGCAGAATTAGATAACAAAAATACTGACATGTAAAAGATAAGGCGGCTTTCGCCGCCTGTCTTTAAAAAGTAATGTCTTCACCAAGATGCAATATGGTGTGACCCATAATATTTGAACCTGATTGTACTGGCATTTCAAATAGCACTTTTTGTGCTATAGATATGAGTTTCGCTTTTTCTGAATCATCACATTCAAAAGAAGTAATTGCCCCGCTTTTTTCAATGCTGGAAACCTCAAGCATTGTGTATTTTTCAACCCATCCTGAATCGGGCGTTTCACCCTCGTGCGTGTTGCCTTCAATCTGTTCGGGTAAAGCATTAATGTAATATATCATTTTTTAAACCACCATACAGGGAGTTTGACATAGATTGTTCCAGTAAATCCGGTAAACTGCCACCCAGCTACGGAGAAATCACTACCTAAGAAATACCCAATCACAGAGCGAGGAACAACCGCCTGATAATCAGCAGAAGTTAGACCTGTACCGCTGCGTAAAGCGGTTAAATCAATAGTTCCGCCTGTTGGCCTTGATCGCTCTATTGGAGTAGCCACGGTGGTATAAACACTACCCGCAAGAGTAGTTATATACGTGTTTCCGAGGTAGTTAGCCAAAACAGGAGCGGCAATCACATTACCCACAGCATCAGCTATCCGTACTGATGCTGCACCCCATAGCTGAGAGATTCCCGATTCAGGCCTAAAGCGGTTGGTACAGAATAACTGTATTACCGCTGACGGGTTGTTAGACGTTAAAATAAACGGCATATAGCCATCAGCGCCAGCATCTGACGTTGTGCCGTAAACACAGGTTGCATCACCTGTTATTGACGCAGCAAATGCGGCATTAGTAGTAATTATGTTAGAGGACAGCGCGCCTGTACTCGCTGTTGTGAACGAAATAGAAGCGTTCACACTATTTCTTACCGCGTCGCTATAGCTATTGATGTACGGAGTATCTACGGCAGTAGCGCCGGTAAGTTGAATATCAACCCCCGCGTTTGACGGTGCGCCAGTTACACAAGGATATGCCGTTGTAGGTTTTGTTCCTTCGCGTCCCGGCGCATATGACTGATCAATTACTTTAAGAACGCGACCGAACGATGTGCCAGGGCACCCGTAATGCTGCCGTATACCGCGATAATCCGACTGTGAAGTAACGCGGTCATCGAAACGTACTGAAGGCCCAAATATAACCAGTGATTTAGAGAATGATGTCGGTGTGTCTTTAGCCGCTCGCTGGCCCTGAACACCTTCAACATGCCCGGAAAGATGTTTATATTCACCTGGTGACGCAGAGCCAAAATGAACCAGATCGGCGCCGATGAAATCAGTGCTGACGTTTTCGAGGGTATAATCCCCGCCGCCTTCGATAAATGTACCGTGATGCTCGATATTACCAAGCGTACCATTATGGATGTACATCCTTTCGCCGAAGTTACTGAAGTCAAGTGGCGTGTGGAAACCATTCCAGCATCGTGAGATATTCCAGTTATTAACCCCGCACGTGTAGGTATAATAGGAACCCCAGCGCCAGCCAGTATGGAAGCCTATAATGTTAAAATCTGCACCATAAACATCGCGGCAATCTTTATCGGTAGCGGAGTCATTACCAAAAATGACAGCAGGTGTGGTGATAGTAGGAGACCCACTTACGACTGCATAGCCTGGTCCGCGAATTGTGAAGCGCCCGCCATCGGAGCAACCAAAAACTTTATTACCTATGGCCTGATTAAGATAAGCACTTGAGGCACCTTTCCAGCCTGTTTCTTTCTGAAACATCGCCTTAGTTAGTGTTGTAAACTGCACATTAGAAACGCGCAGCACATGTCCGGAGGTAAAATCCCCAGCTTCAAGGAAAGGCGACCCGATAAAATCAATATTGAGTATGGTAGGAATATCAATACTCTGATCTACTTTGTACTCTCGAATAAAGTTGGTAGGCACGCAACGAATGGTACGTGTAATATTGTTGACGCGACCTGCTGTTACAATTTTAGAAATTATAGCATCGCGCGTTTTTATAACGGCAGCGCAAAAACCAGACCCGTCAATATTTAAATCACCAGTAAGGCGAATGTCATACCCAAGGCTAATATCTGCCTTCCAGCGCTTTCCGCCTGCGGTTACGAATATAGATACCCCATCATCAGGACTTGACGTATCAGACGCATCATACGTCAGCGTTGCATTAACCGTAGGTTTACCCGCAGCCGCTTTAGCTAATTTTATTTGTTGGCCATCGAAACTCGGCTCAGTTGCTCTTAATTCAGTTAATGACTGGCATGAGCCTATTAATTTTGCGCCGTCAACTGCGGCTAAATTTTGGCGCAAAATTTGGTCGTTATCGACAGCCCAAAATCCCGCAGCAATACCACCAGTACCCGCAACTGTGGAATCAGCCGGTACGGTCACGGGATACGCACCCGTCCAGTAATACCGATAAATACCGTCACTGATACGGTCAAGATTGCTGTTTAAAGTACCACCAGTCGTGAAAGTGACAGTGCTCTTAACAGCGCTCACAATTGCTGCGGCAGCATTCGCTGCGGAGTTAGCCGCATCTAATGCGCTGGTTGCGGATGCGGTGGCGCTACCGGCGGCGGCTGTAGCTGAAGCCGATGCACTTGATACAGCTGCTGATGCGGCGGCTGTCAAATCATCAACCT
>JALRGX010000098.1 GCA_023259635.1 Methylotenera sp.
TATTCATACGCCAAAGGCGCACGGAACGCAGAAACCGAGATAGTATGCGGTATACAGCGAGGTTGCGAAGATTTTTATTTAAAATTTCGCGCAACGCCGTAATGTACCCAAAAAATGTTTTTATAGAAGTGTCCTAAAGCATAATGGAAACGAGGCCCGGAAATGACTGCTCAAAAATATAAAAGCGAGATGCAAATGGAAATTAACCTGATGCGCCATATTAAAGCGCTTGCGCCACGTATAAAAAATTTCTTTCCGCTATGTAAGCCGCGAGTAACTTCACTCATTGTATTCACCGCCTTAATCGGCATGTTTCTCGCGACACCTGATATGGTACCACTGTCGTTACTGCTGGCTACAACAATAGGCATTGCATTCGCATCAGGTGCCGCCGCCGCATTTAACTGCCTGATAGAACACAAGATTGATGCCATCATGGCACGCACCAGAGCGCGGCCACTGCCTACAGGGCAGGTTTCATCTATTGAAACAATCATTTTTGCCACGTTACTTGGTGGCGCCGGACTGGCCATTTTGTATTTTTATGTCAACCCGCTTACGATGTGGCTCACATTTGCTACGTTTGTTGGTTATGCCGTGATCTATACAATCTTCCTCAAACCAGCGACTCCTATGAATATTGTGATTGGCGGCGCTTCTGGCGCCATGCCGCCAATTCTGGGCTGGGCTGCCGTCACCAATGCCATTTCGCCTGAGTCCCTGATTATGTTCCTGATTATATTCGCATGGACACCACCGCACTTCTGGGCTTTGGCACTTTATCGCCGTGAAGAATACGCAAAAGTCGGTATGCCTATGCTGCCGGTTACCCATGGCGAAGCGTTTACCTTGCTGCATATTCTTCTGTACACCATTATTCTGGTAGCGGTGTCACTCATGCCTTATGGACTGGGCATGAGCGGCATGATTTACCTGATATCGGTTATCGTACTGGATGCAATATTTATGGCTTATGTGATTGGACTTTATAAAAAGTACTCTGATGAGCTGGCAAAAAGAACTTTCAGGTACTCTATTACTTACTTAACGTTGTTATTCGCTGCACTATTGGTTGACCATTACTGGATACATTAGCTACAGATTCAGATAATTAGCATATTCTTTAATGGAATTAAGGGGCAATAATGCCCCTTAATTTTTTTAACTGTTCCGTCCTGAAATAGCTTGACACTTTTTGCATTAAATCAAGGAGCGTCAAATGAATACA
>JALRGX010000100.1 GCA_023259635.1 Methylotenera sp.
ATGCATTGATGGATGAAGACCGTCGTGCTTTCTATGAATATCATGCAGCGCTGATGGAGCCATGGGATGGCCCAGCTGCCGTTGCATTTACCGACGGCAGCATGATTGGTGCTACGCTTGACCGTAACGGCCTGCGTCCTGCACGCTACCTGGTAACAGATGACGACTTGGTGATGATGGCGTCAGAAATGGGCGTACTGACATTCCCACAAGAAAAAATCGTTAAAAAATGGCGTTTAGAGCCAGGTAAAATGCTGCTGATTGATACAGTGCAAGGCCGCATTATCGATGATGCAGAAGTGAAAAGCGCTTTGGCATCGGCCAAACCTTACAAGCAATGGGTTGAACAGTCACGCTACTTCCTGGCTGACATGCCTAAAGTCGAAGGTGATTTGCAATTAAATGCCAGCTTGTTGGATACACAGCAGGCTTTTGGTTATACACAAGAAGACGTCAAATTCATACTGCAGCCTATGGTGCAAAACGGTGAAGAAGGTTCTGGTTCCATGGGTAACGATGCAGCGTTGCCTGTGTTGTCTGCCAAACCCAAAGTCTTGTATAACTACTTCAAACAGTTATTTGCACAAGTAACCAACCCACCAATCGACCCGATTCGTGAAGAACTGGTGATGTCGCTGGTAACCTTTATCGGCCCTAAACCAAACCTGTTGGGCATTGATGAAACCACTCCGCCTATGCGTCTGGAAGCCAGTCAGCCAGTGCTGATGCTGGAAGAGCTGGAGCAACTGAAGTCAATTGCCACACTGACCAACAATCAATATAAATCATTGGTATTGGACATTACTTATCCTGCACAAAATGGTAAAGCCGGCATGGCGGCAGCGTTGGAAAGCCTGACTAAGGCAGCAGAAAAAGCGGTACAAGACGGCTTTAATATCCTGATTCTGTCAGACCGCAGCATGAGTGCAGAGCGCGTAGCAATTCCAGCTTTACTGGCATGCTCTGCAACACATGAACATCTAGTGAAAGCAGGCTTGAGAACAAGTACTGGCCTGGTAGTAGATACCGGTTCAGCACGTGAGGTACATCATTTCGCGTTGTTAGGCGGTTATGGCGCCGAAGCAGTCTGCCCATGGCTAACCTTTGAAACCATCAAAGGTTTGTCAGACGACAGCTACAAAGCGAACAAGAACTTTGTTAAGGCCATCAGCAAAGGCCTGTATAAAGTCATGTCCAAAATGGGCATTTCAACCTATCAATCATACTGCGGCGGCCAGCGCTTTGAAGCAATCGGCTTGAACAGCAACTTTATTGAACAATACTTTACCGGTACAGCGACAAACATCGAAGGTATCGGCCTGGAGCAAGTGGCTGAAGAAGCAGTGCGTCTCCATACATCTGCCTTCGGTACTGACCCAGTACTGAGCAACAATCTGGATGCCGGCGGTGAATATGCATTCCGTGTGCGCGGTGAAGAACACACCTGGACACCGGAATCAATCGCCAAGCTGCAAAATGCTACCCGCACCGGTAAATTCGAAACTTATAAAGAATATGCCAAACTGATTAATGACCAGTCACGCCGTCATATGACATTGCGTGGCTTGTTTGAAATCAAATCAGCAGGCGCTGCGATTCCGCTGGAATCTGTAGAACCGGCGAAAGAAATTGTTAAGCGTTTTGCAACAGGCGCAATGTCTCTAGGTTCTATTTCTACCGAGGCACATGCAACCCTTGCAATCGCCATGAACCGCATTGGCGGCAAGTCAAATACCGGTGAAGGTGGTGAAGATGTCAAACGCTTCATCCCGATTGCAAACGACACCACAATGGCATCTGTATTAGGTGCAAACCTGATCGAGAAAGATATTGCCCTTAAAGCTGGCGACTCCATGCGCTCCGCGATTAAACAAGTGGCATCAGGCCGTTTTGGCGTTACAGCAGAATACCTGGCAAATGCTGACCAGATCCAGATCAAGATGGCACAAGGTGCAAAACCGGGCGAAGGCGGTCAGCTGCCAGGCCATAAGGTAAGTGAGTACATTGCTAAATTGCGTTTCTCAGTGCCTGGCGTGGGCTTGATTTCACCACCGCCACACCATGATATTTATTCGATTGAAGATTTGGCTCAGTTGATTCACGACCTGAAAAATGCGAATCCTAAAGCATCAATTTCAGTGAAACTGGTTTCTGAAACCGGTGTTGGTACTGTGGCAGCTGGCGTAGCAAAAGCTAAATCTGACCATATCGTGATCGCAGGTCATGACGGTGGCACCGGTGCTTCACCGATCTCATCAATTAAACACGCTGGCGCACCATGGGAACTGGGCTTGTCTGAAACACAACAGACTCTGGTGCTAAACCAACTGCGTGGCCGCGTTATCGTTCAAGTTGACGGCCAAATGAAAACCGGCCGTGACGTTGTAATCGGCGCATTGCTGGGTGCAGATGAGTTTGGCTTTGCCACCGCACCATTGGTGGTTGAGGGCTGTATCATGATGCGTAAATGCCATCTCAACACCTGCCCTGTAGGTGTTGCTACACAAGACCCTGAATTGCGTAAACGCTTTACAGGCCAGCCTGAACATGTAGTGAATTACTTCTTCTTTGTTGCTGAAGAAGTACGTGAACTTATGGCTTCAATGGGCATTTCAAAATTTGATGACCTGATCGGCCGTGCAGATTTACTGGATACACAAGCCGGCATCGATCACTGGAAGATCAATGGCCTGGATTTCAGCAAAGTGTTCCATCAGCCAGATATGCCAGCTAGTGTTTCACGCAAGCACAACGACGTGCAAGACCATGGTCTGGAAAATGCACTGGATAACAAACTGGTAGCGTTAGCAAAACCAGCACTGGAAACAGGCGAGAAAACAGTGATCGATATTCCGATCACCAACACCAACCGTACCGTAGGTACCATGCTGTCTAACCAGGTTGCTACACGTTACGGCAATGTTGGTTTGCCTAACGATACGATACACGTGAACTTTACAGGTACATCCGGCCAAAGTTTTGCCGCATTCCTGGCAAAAGGCATTACTTTCGACTTAACTGGCGAAGGTAATGACTATGTAGGCAAAGGCCAGTGTGGCGGTCGCATCGTGATTAAACCACCAAAAACATTCCGTGGCGTTTCACATCAAAACATTATCGTTGGTAATACTGTGATGTTTGGTGCAACAACAGGTGAAAGCTATTTCAGTGGCGTAGCGGGCGAACGCTTCTGCGTTCGTAACTCAGGCGCAACGGCGGTAGTCGAAGGTGTTGGCAACCATGGCTGCGAATACATGACCGGCGGTACAGTTGTAGTGCTGGGTAACACCGGCCAAAACTTCGCAGCAGGTATGAGCGGCGGCGTAGCTTATGTTTATGATGAAGACGGCATGTTTGCCAAACGCTGCAACATGAGCATGGTCGCGCTGGAAAAAGTTGAACCAGCTGAGAGCGCTGTAGGCAAAGTGCAGCACCTGAATCAGCCAGACGAGGTTACATTGAAAACCTTGATTCAAAATCACGCAAACTATACAGGCAGCACGCGCGCACAAGAACTGCTCGCAAATTGGGAGGAATCCCGTGCAAAATTTGTAAAAGTTATGCCTAATGAATATAAACGTGCCTTAACAGAAATGGCCGCAGCAGCAAGCAAGGAAGCCGCATAATGGGAAAAATCACTGGATTTATGGAGTATAAACGTCTTTCTGAGGCAAATCTGCCGGTTCAGGAGCGCGTTAAGAACTACAAGGAATTTGTATTGCATTTAACAGATGCAGAAGCGCAGCAACAAGGTGCCCGCTGTATGGATTGCGGCATTCCCTTCTGTACAACCGGCTGCCCGATCAACAATATCATCCCAGACTGGAATGACCTGGTTTACCGCCAAGACTGGCGCAGTGCAATTGATGTGTTGCATTCAACCAATAACTTCCCTGAGTTTACCGGCCGCATCTGCCCTGCACCATGCGAGGCGGCATGTACCTTAAACATCAACAATGATGCTGTTGGTATTAAATCAATTGAGCACGCAATCATTGATAAAGCCTGGGAAAATGATTGGGTAAAACCACAGGTCAACCCTGACAAAACCGGCAAAAAAGTAGCGATTATTGGCTCTGGACCTGCGGGTTTGGCCGCAGCTCAGCAGTTGGCTCGTGCGGGTCACAGTGTAGTTGTGCTTGAAAAGAACAGCCGCATCGGTGGTTTGTTGCGCTACGGTATTCCAGACTTCAAAATGGAAAAATCACACATTGACCGCCGCATGGCACAAATGCAGGCTGAAGGTGTTGAATTCCGCGTAAATCAGCACGTAGGTGAGTCTGTGAAAGCGGATGACCTGCTGGCAGAATTTGATGCGGTAGTATTAGCAGCTGGTGCTGAGCAACCACGTGACCTGCCAGTACCTGGCCGTGAGCTTGGTGGCGTACATTTTGCGATGGAGTTTTTGACTGCGAATAATAAAGTAGTTGCTGGTGACACCATTCCTGATCAAATCAAGGCTACTGGTAAAAATGTAGTCGTGATTGGTGGTGGTGATACCGGTTCTGACTGTGTAGGCACTTCAAACCGTCAAGGCGCACAAAATGTAGTGCAGCTTGAAGTCAATTTGAAACCACCTGTGCAGGAAAATAGAGCATTGGTTTGGCCAAACTGGCCAATGAAGTTGCGCACCTCAAGCTCTCATGAAGAAGGTTGTGAGCGCGACTGGGCTGTGATGACCAAGGAAATTGTTGGTGAGAACGGCAAAGTAAGCGGCGTAAAAGCCGTACGTGTAGATTGGAAAGATGGCAAGCTTAGCGAAGTAGCAGGCTCTGAATTCATTATTCCTGCTGACCTGGTGTTTTTGGCAATGGGCTTTGTGTCACCGATCCAGAAACTGCTTGATGTATTCGGCGTGGAAAAAGATCAGCGCGGCAACGCTAAAGCCACGACAGATGGTGAAGGCTGCTATAAAACCAGCAAGGATAAGGTTTTTGCTGCCGGTGACGTACGCCGCGGCCAATCTTTGGTCGTATGGGCAATCCGTGAAGGCCGTCAAGCTGCACGTGCTGTCGATGAGTTCCTGATGGGTTCATCTGTATTGCCACGCTAAACTTCCGCGCTAAATGGCGCTTAATCTAGTAAAATAGGTGGGGATGTACGTGATGTGCATCCCCAATTTTTTGAGCAGAAACAATGACTACATTACAAAACGATACCTTTTTACGCGCTTTGTTGCGCCAACCAACCGAATACACGCCTGTCTGGATGATGCGCCAGGCTGGCCGCTACCTACCGGAATATAAAGCCACACGTAAAAATGCGGGCAGTTTTTTGAATCTTTGCAAAAATGCTGATTTCGCAACAGAAGTAACTATTCAGCCATTGGATCGCTATCCGCTGCTGGATGCATCTATCCTGTTCTCAGACATCCTCACCGTACCCGATGCAATGGGCTTGGGATTATATTTTGAAGAGGGTGAAGGTCCTAAATTCGAACGCACACTGCAACAGGAAGCAGACATACAGAAGCTCATAGTTCCAGACATGACTGAACTGCAATATGTATTCAATGCCGTGAGCCAGATTCGTAAAACACTGAATGGTCGTGTGCCATTGATCGGTTTCAGCGGCAGCCCATGGACACTGGCTACCTACATGGTGGAAGGCAAAGGCGGCACTGATTTCCTGACGATCAAAAAAATGGCATATGCACGTCCGGATTTGTTACATCACATCCTTGAAATTACTGCACAAACCGTAATTCAGTACCTTAATGCACAGATTGCAGCAGGTGCGCAGGCAGTCATGATATTCGACTCCTGGGGCGGTGCGTTGGCACACGATGCCTATGTAGAGTTCTCACTGAATTACATGCAGAAGATTACCGCGGGCTTGACCAAAACCAGCGAAGACCGCAAAGTACCAAGTATTGTTTTCACCAAAGGCGGCGGTCTGTGGCTGGAAGCGCAGGCCGGAACCGGTGCTGATGCACTTGGTTTGGATTGGACTGTTGATATTGGCAGCGCACGCAAACGCGTAGGCGATAAGGTTGCCCTGCAAGGCAACCTTGACCCTGCTGTATTGCTATCAACACCTGAAGCAATCGAGAAACAGGTTGCCAATGTGCTCGCCAGTTACGGTCATGGCAATGGCCATGTATTTAACCTGGGGCACGGCATTACGCAATGGACGCCGCCAGAGAATGCAGCAGCGATGCTGAATGCGGTGCGTGAACATAGTCGCCAATATCATCAATAACCTGCCCATAACTTTCAGTTTATTGATGTATATCAGATAGCCTACAACTCTCCCAAAGGTAGAATCTAACGGTGTTATTCATTATCAAGATGGAGTCATTATGAAAAAAACCGTTATAGCTGTTGTTGTTATTGCTGCATTGGGTGCTGCTGTATTTACACTGACAAAATCAGAGCGGCATCATATGCGACCTGTAATCACTGACGCTGAGCAGCACAACAGCCAGATGAACGCCTGCGTAAAAAGTGCATTGGAAAGACATCCCGGCGCAGTAATGGAAGTTGAGCTGGAAAAAGAAGATGGCAAACTAAATTTTGATGTAGATATTCAGGGTAAAGACGGAAAAAACTGGGAAATCGAATGTGATGCAACCAGCGGCCAAGTTACAGAGGATGGTGAGGAAAGAGGCTAACTTTATAAAGTTTATATTAGATAGCAGATTTCAATAAAAAAGCCCGGAGACCGCAAGGGTCTTCCCCGTGGATAAACCAGCTGTACCAGTGCTTGGCATCACCACAGAATATATCTGCTGAAGCAGATTATTCATGTGTGAAAGCTGGTTATTCACACGTGACGGGCTTTTTTATTGGGTTGTAACTTACTTCAGTGACATACGTTTCATCGTATCGTCTTTATCAATGAATTTATGTTTTAAGGCGCCAATCACGTGCAGAATGATTGCAACTAACAAGATAACACCAACGCTTTCATGTATCTCCTTGAATAAATCCCGCAAGGTTTTGTTGTCAATACCACCAAGTAAGTCCATGCCAAACCACATCAAACCATATTTGCTATACAGTGACATCAATACACCGGCAACTGGCACAACAACCATTAATAGATAAAGTAAATGGTGGGTACCTGTTGCAAGCTTTCTTTCCCATGCTTTATATGATGTAAGCATAGCCGGTGGACGATGCGTAATGCGCCACAACAGACGGAATGCAATAAGAGCCAGCAAGGTGACACCTACGGATTTATGCAGGTTAAAGTAAAAGGTTCTTGGACTGGCCTCTTTAGCAAGGTCCAAGGTGTAAATGCCTAAATCAAATAAATCAAAAGCCGCTTGCTTAGGTGCTTCTTTAGGTAGCTCGCTCATGTACCAGCCAAGTGCAAACATGGCAAAAATGCCAAGGGCGATCAGGCCATGTAAAACAATGGCCGTTTTTGTATAACGTGTTGTTGCTTGATTCATAGTAATATCCTGAAGATTAAATCCGTAGTGGTATGTGACCGTTGCAGTAGCAAATAATTGCATTAGTCTAATCCATTTTAATCTGTATCATAAATTCAAGGAATGATTCATGCGCATTTTAATGATAACCATGAGCCTGCTTGGCCTTATCGGTTGTAGCAGTATCAATACAAACCTCACAAATTCACAAACGAGCCATGAAGACTTTGCCATAGAAAAGGTGGCTGAAGGAATTTATGTGCATCATGGCAAGCATCTGGATATCGACATCGGCTATCAGGGCGATATTTGCAATATCAGCTTTGTCGTAGGCAGCAAAGGAGTAGCGGTCATCGATACCGGCGGCAGCTTGAAAGTGGGGCAGCAGTTACGTAATGCCATCAGAAACATTACAACTTTGCCGGTGCTGTATGTTGTGAATACGCACGTGCATCCTGATCACGTGTATGGTAATGCGGCATTTTTAGCCGATAACCCTGCATTTGTCGGTCATGACAAATTACCCGTAGCCATGGAGCTTCGTCGCGATCAATATGCAAAACTTAATGCAAGGTTATTGCACGAAGACGCAAAAGGCAGCGACCTGATCAAGCCGACGCTGACGGTAAAAGATACACTTACACTGGATCTAGGGGATAGAAAACTCGTGCTGAGCGCGCACCCTGCCGCGCACACCAATACCGATGTATCACTCATCGACGTTAAAACCAGCACATTATTCACTGGTGACTTGCTGTTTATAGAACGCACCCCGGTAGTAGAAGCCGATATCAAAGGTTTGATTGCAGAGATTGAAAAACTCAAAACCAGCCCGGCTAAACAAGTAGTACCCGGCCATGGTCCTTTCACAAAAGATTGGCTGACTGCATTAAATAATGCACAACGCTATTTGAAACTATTATTGTCTGATGTACGTGCAAGCATCAAGAAAAACGAGGGTATGGAAAAAGCCATGGAAACTGCCGCTGCAAGCGAGAAAGACAAATGGCTATTATTTGATGTTGCCAACAGGCGCAATGTAAATACGATATATCCTGGTTTGGAATGGGAGTAATTAAGTGCAAACAAAAAGCGGTGCCAGATTTCTACCCTAGCACCGCTTTTAAAATAAATACGTACTTATTTTTTCATATTATCAAGACTGCAAGCCGTGTTAGGATTTGCGCTTAACAACAGCAAGCCGCCGGCAATTGCCAGATATTGCAATAACGGTAATTTGAGTAAAAAAATCAGCGCTACAACATAAATTGCCATCACTAAAGCAACAGCTTTAGTTTTATAACCTAAAAATAAACCCAGACCGCCAATCAAATTAATAAAAAGAATCAACGGCGCGAAAATTCCTGGCAGGCCCAAGCTACCCAAACCAGCTTGATACTCCTGATAACCTGATGGATTATTCATGAAACTAATTACAAGCGCAGCGACTTGAACCAAAAAGATCTGTGCAAGCAAGATGCGAGCAACGGTTGTTAAATATTTTTGCATAGTAAACCCTAATTTTTGTTAAATTACGATAAAAGATAAATGCACATAATGCCTGTTACCGCCTTGACCTGCAAGTGGCAATATAATTGGATAGATGCAGTTGGAAGATAATTTCATAGTTAAAGCTGTCACTTGGAAAACACACGCTGCGCCATTAAAAGCAGTACGTGAAGAAGTATTTATCAAAGAACAGCATGTACCGGTCAAACTGGAATGGGATGGTCTGGATGAGGCCGCACTGCACCTTCTTGCATTCAATAATGCTAATGAGGCGATAGGCTGTGCCAGGTTAACGGGCAACGGCAGCATTGGTCGTATGGCAGTTCTAAGTCCATGGCGCGGCATCGGTGTTGGGCGTGCTTTGTTAACAGAAGCCATTTCCCTGTATCAGCAAAACGGTATACAAAACATCACGCTCTCAGCGCAAGTACATGCGATACCATTTTACGAAAAATCAGGTTTTAAAATATGCAGCAAGCCTTATTTAGATGCCAACATCCTGCATGTAGATATGCAATTAAATTAATGCGCTCAGAAATACAGCGAAGAGCGCCAAGAAAAGATGTAAGCCAGAATTGAGATCCTCACCTGTGAGATCTGCATATATAAATATGTGACTTCAAGTTATGGCGCCCAATAAACACATTAACGTTTCCATGATGGCCTATATGTATATAGAATATAATTGGGCAACCAGCCAGATGAGTGGTATTTAATGAAATTTTTGTCGGGCCTTGCAATAAAGTCAGCGCTACAATCCAATGGAATAATAAATCATGGATTTAAATATTATTTTTAATAAAACCGCCAAGGCATCGCGTGCCCCGTTGCCCTGGGTTGGAGGCTTATCATCGCAATCCAAACGGGTATTATCGCTGGTAGATGGCAAACAAAATGTCCAGAATATTCTACGTCAATCCGAAAATCAGCCGCAGAATGAAGTACTAAAAATCCTGCATAAGCTCGAAATCGAAGGTTACATTCAACGCCTGTCAACACAGGAAACAGAGCCCGAGTGGCTAAAAAGCCTTGACACTTATGGGGTAAATGCCAGCAGTATGGTAGTTGAAGAAATTGACACTACGGAATTAAATTTCA
>JALRGX010000125.1 GCA_023259635.1 Methylotenera sp.
CGCAGTAGTCTGGGACATTCCCATGTATTACCGCCGGAACAGCGCAATGAAGCCGGCGCCCGGGCTGTGCTGCATCGCCTGTTGCAGAAAGCCTGCATGCGTATGCGTAGCTATGATCTGCTTGCCTCAAAGATCAGCGCCAAGGTCAAGTTCCGGAATATGCCGAGCTGGACTATGGAAAGCGCGATTTCACCGACCGATAACACCATGCAGCTGATTGATGCGCTTGAACAGTTTTTGCGGCATTACCCAAAAACCAAGCATGAACCTTATGCCGTTGGCGTGTCTTTTTCCGGGCTGGTCACGGCTGAAGAAGCTGCGCGTGACTTGTTTCAGGTGACGCCTCTGGAAAATGTGAAGAAACTGAATAAAGCCATTGATACGCTAAATTTGAAATTCGGCAAGAACACGATCTATTTTGGAGGTGCACATGACGCGCTCAAGGATGCGCCAATGCGCATCGCATTCAACCACATCCCGGATCTGGTGGTGGAAGGAGATGACACCGAGGACTCATGAAAATCATTAGTTACAAAACGGTAACAATTCTTCTGTAAGCCAAGTTCAATCAAGCTCCGTTGAATGACCATCTGCACAACATAAAAGATGCAGTAACTGGACAGCCAGATCCAATCTGGATGTGCAAATAGCTTGATAACAACAGGCAATAAAGGAGAAGTTAAATGCGTAATACTAAGTTGAACGTTGTGAATGCCTTGCGAGTTTCTTTGATTGCTCCTGCTTTAGCAGCGGCTGCATTTGCAACGCCAGCATTGGCAGATGATCAATACACTGATACTGCACGGGTGCTTTCAGTGACTCCACAAACCGAGCGTGTGAATATGCCACGTGAAGAGTGTCGTACCGAATATCAGCAGCAGAGCTACAGAAACGACAATAACCATACAATGACAGGTGCCCTTATCGGCGGTGTTGCAGGTGGCTTGCTGGGTAATACCGTAGGCCGCGGTGGAGGCCGTATTGCTGCTACAGTGATCGGGGCGGGTGTCGGCGCGATTGCCGGTGATCATCTTGCCAATAACAGGAACAATACCGTTGCAACACGTACTGTACCAGTGCAAGCCTGCTACCAGGTTGATAACTGGCAGACTGTGACTACCGGATATTTTGTGACTTACGAATACAACGGTAGAACCTACAATACGGTGACTGCTTCGCATCCTGGCAAGTATATTGATGTGAATGTAGCTGTCTCTCCTAATAGCCGTGTTGTGTCACAAGTCAGTTATGTTGAGCCGGCATATTACGATCAGCCGCGCTGGAATGATGGGCATAATAAATATCGTGATTGGGATGACAGGAAGTACCGTAATGAGCGCCGTTATTACTAAGATATAGCGGTAATAAAAAACCCCGGCAGTTTTAAGACTGCCGGGGTTTTTTATGGCTTTTTTTTATGGTTTTATCCCCCGCCTTGCAGCTTGCGAGTTAAATTGCAGTTAATCAAATTTCTGTAAACAAATCCTGTTCAGCATTTTCTTTTTTCTGATCAGATTTGCTGGATGCATGCGCTCATTTATAAAGACTTTGTTGGATATACCTAACTGTTTAGCGATATCTGCAACTGTATAACCACGTCCAACAACCTGTTTTACTGCATCAGGTTTAGGTTTCCCAAACGTTTCCTTGCTATAGCTACCACTGTTTAGCTAAATAAAATTATAGCGGTGCCTATAGTGAATGGGCAGTCCAGTCCACCCCACCCAATACGATTCGGTCATCTATATGAATAGCACTCCTTGCCGTCTATCAAAAAAGGCAGTGCTTAGCTATTTCATCCTATCAGCAAATTGTAAAAACTGGCCAGCATCATCATAGCTACAAATTTAGCATTTTAGAAATGGGATAAATTATTTGCTGTTGAAGAAATGATTTCAGCCTTACTCAATAGACTGCACATCACTTCGATATTGCTGAAACAGTAGTGATGCTTGCCGCTATTAAAAATAAGTCTTGAACTGGTGCAATTTTTAAAAAAAAGTGTTGACAGTGTTTTTTTTAGTGTGTAAGTATTCTTAAAAAATGGGATAAATTCCCACTTATTGAGGTTATTAATATACCACTAATTTAGTGAGCTGGGTAGTTTTCTGCTTTATGTAAGAGGGGTTTTTTAATAATCAAGTTTAATGAATGATTGTTTTTAAGTTTGATTGATGAAGGTAAGCATAAGGTTGGTAAGCATTGTTGTAGTTGCATGGTATGTGAGGTGCAGTTTGTTAAATTCAAATTATAACGAAGGAGAGCGGTATGAGCAGTTACTTGCGTTTCAGTCTCACGCACATGGTGATGCGGGAGAAGTGTTATCAAACGGTACCGAATAGCGAAGTTTGCCATTCAATTATAAACATGAGCGGCGCACACGCCGTTATCAATATCCAATACACCTCACCCCGCGATACTCATCCGGCCACTGATAGGAGATAAAGAAAATGACGCAAAATAAGCTGTTGCAAAGAGCCGTATCCTCACTATTCCTTCCTGTTTCGCTTGCCCTTGGTTTGCATTCTGTGGATGTGCAAGCTAATGGTTCATATCTGCCGCCGACAATTTCTTATTACACTTATCGCTATAGCGACATTGCTCCTGAACCAGTTTGTAATGCGATGGTTCTTCATGAAACTTCCCTTTGGCAAGGTACTGGTGATGTGGAGCCAGGGGGATGTAAAAGTATGTGGTACACCTTTGGACCGGTTACGAGTACACGTGCGGAAGAAAACGCTAATGGTGTATTAACGTGTTACTACACGCACAATGAATATGATTATACTACGCATGCGTGTACAGGTGAAATAGAGAGGGAACTAGGTCCCATTGGCATCAATGTTGATTGCCCGAGATCGGATGGTTAGTCTAATTAAAACGCTGGTTAAAACCAAAGATATATTTGTTGATGACAAGTTGAATGTTTTGGTAATGCGAGACACACCGGAAGCGGTGCGCCTCGCAGAGAAGCTGATTGATGCTTATGATATGGTTGATCCGGAAGTGCTGCTTGAAGTAGAGGTGTTGGAAGTGAATAGTGATAAGTTGCGTGAAGTGGGTTTGCGCTTTCCTAATCAACTGTCTGTGGGGGTAAAAGGTGGTGCTAATGGCGTTGCCAGTTTGACTTTTCAGCAGGCTAAGCATTTTACGCCGGATTTGGGTTTGATTTCATTTACTGACCCTGCATTGATTCTTAAACTGCATGCTTCGGATGGCACAACTAAGTTACTGGCGAATCCCCAGATTCGCGTCAAGAATCATAAAAAAGCCAAAGTGCATATTGGGGACAGGGTGCCGATTGTGACGAGTACATCAGGTACCGGCGGTTTTGTTTCTGAGTCGGTCAGCTATCAGGATGTTGGCCTGAAGTTGGAAGTTGAGCCTAGTGTAACGGTGGAAGATGAAGTCTCGATTGAAGTTGGGTTGGAGGTCAGCTCCCTTGGCGCTGCCAGTACCAGTAAAGGCGGATCAACCGCCTACACCATAGGTACCCGGAATGTGAGTACCTCATTGCGTTTGAAAAATGGAGAAACGCAGATTTTGGCAGGATTGATCAGCGATGCGGAAAGCACCAGTGCTGAACATGTGCCAGGAATTTCCAGTATTCCGTTATTGGGTCGCTTGTTTTCCAGTAATACGAATACTAAAAAACGTACAGAAATTGTGTTGCTCATTACTCCGCACATTGTGCGTAACATTACGCCACCTGATTTATCCTCTATTGAGTTTCCGGTAGGAACGGAATCTGGCAATCCAGTTGCTAGCATGTCTGTGGCACCAATGGATGCACCTGCGGCAGCAGCTCGCGCGATGCCTTCGCTATCGCCAAAGTTGTTGCCAGCCCTGCCAAAACCGGTAGTGCTACCTAGTTCAGCATTGCCACCTAAACCTGAGGGGGTGGCATTGGAACAGCCGTTGGTGCCAGGGCAGCCTGTAGCAACACCATCCTCTGCCCCTGAGAATAAGCTTCCTTTAGCACCACCAGTGAATATTCCATCGATTACACTGGGCATGCCATTGCCGCAGTCGCCACCGACAGCAATCCCCATGGCTCCGGTGTCGGCAATGCCGATTGTTGAGGAGCCGATTGCTCCATGAGCATAACATCTCGTAAATCGTTGAGTGCTGGCTTCTCGTTAATTGAGTTGATGGTGACGTTAGTGATTCTTGGTGTGCTGGTTACGATTGCGCAGCCGCTGGCAAAAATGACTGTACAACGCAGCAAGGAGCAGGAGCTACGCACGGCGTTGCGGCAAATCAGGACAGCCTTAGATAGTTACAAGCAAGCGGTGGATGAAGGCCGTATCAGCAAAAATATTGGTGATTCCGGTTATCCTAAATCACTGGAATTGTTAGTAGTAGGCGTGGATGACATCAAAGACCCTCGCCATGGAAAAATTTACTTTCTGCGCCAGCTGCCGCGAGATCCTATGTTTGCTGATAATTCGGTATCACCGCAAACTACCTGGGGCAAACGCAGTTATGCGAGCAGTAGAGAGGAGCCACGTGAGGGCGATGATGTGTTTGATGTTTATTCACTTTCAAAAGAGGTTGGTATTAATGGCATTAAGTACAGGGAGTGGTAGTGTGAGGCAGATGCGACAGACCGGATTTACCTTGATAGAGCTATTGGTGGTAATGACCGTGATTGCTTTGCTGCTCACTATTGCCTTGCCTAAGTATTTTGGCAGTGTGGAGCGGTCAAAGGAGGCGGCTTTACGTCAGGATGTCAGTATTTTGCGTGAGGCGCTTGATAAATACTACAGTGACAATCGCAAGTATCCTGACGCGCTCGAAGATTTAGTCAGTCGACAATATTTACGCGAGATACCTATAGACCCAATCACGGAGAGCCCCTCAACCTGGGTTATTGTTCCGCCAGTGGATTCATCCAAAGGCAATGTGTTTAACATTAAGAGCGGTGCATCTGGCCAGGCTAGAGATGGCACACTCTATGCTGATTGGTAGTCTAATTGCAAAAGTTGACCCAGTATTGCCGTATTGCCGGATTTACTTATATGGGGCTGTTGTTTTTTATCGCCATTATGGGGATAACCCTTGCGCTGGCATCAACACTATGGTCATTTACCCAGCGTAGGGAAAAAGAGCACGATTTACTTTTTGTTGGTGGCCAGTTTCGGCATGCCATTGGCCTTTACTATGAGCGTACACCAGGTGCAGTTAAGAAATACCCTAACTCTCTGGAAGACCTGTTACAAGATAATCGTTATGTCACTGTGCAGCGCTACCTGCGTCAAATCTATCGTGACCCGATCACCGGCAACCAAGATTGGGGGTTGGTGATGGCACCCAATGGCGGCATTATGGGCGTGTATAGTCTATCGGAATCAGCCCCAATCAAGACTGGGAATTTTATATATGAGAACAGGGCATTTGAAAATCAAATTAAATATAAAGAATGGAGGTTTCTCTACATGCCGCAAGTGACAGGTCGCGATTGAAGCAGGCGATAGTTTGTGATGATGTTTTGCTTGGGTTGGTCATAAACTTTCTGTTGATGAAAATCTTCATGAATGAATTCTTAAGCTGTGATTGTTGCCAATTTTCACTATGGAGGTACCTCCAGAAACATTTTCTGGCTATGAAATTTCTGGTATTCGCAACATCTGCATTAATATCCGCGATTTGATTTGCAATTCCTTGTGTTCTTTTCACAGGGAATTCACTGTAATGGTATGAGGGGATGGCTGAAAGGGGCCACGTAAAGAACGGCAGCTACAGTGCATGGCAGATCACATTCTTACATTGTATTTTAGGAATTTGTTCACATAGGCCTAGATTTTTGTATTATCAGTTTTTTTATGGCTTTTTTTCTGGTTTTATCCCCCGCTTTGCAACTTGCAAGTAAAATTGCAGTTAATTAAATTTCTGCAAATGAATCCTGTGAAACTTACCGTAGATTGCGCCTTGAGTAACCACTTGCTTGGCTTGCCTGGTGATAGTGCTTTGGCGCATTTGTTATCCAAAGTAAAAGTCAGGCAGCTGGATTTACCGCTGGAAGCGGTAATTTGTGCCCAGCATGGATTAGCCCCCAAGCCGGATTATCCAATAGCGCCGATCGCAGCCAATGCAGATGGGCTGGATGTTGGCGATGCTTATTGGTTGCGGGCTGATCCCGTGCATTTGCTTTTGCAGCGCGATAGCTTCAGTTTGAGTGAGCCTGTCCCGTTGCGGGTGGAGCGAGATCATGCCGAGCTGATGATTGCCAGCCTGAACCAGCATTTTGCCCAGGATGGCATGACATTTTTTATTGGTAATTCCGGTGCATGGTATTTACGGTTAAATAGGATACCGGAAATTCAAACAACGCTGCCTGGCGCAGCCATGGATAGGAATATCTATCAATACCTACCGAAGGGGACTGACGCATCCGCTTGGCTTTCATGCCTGAATGAAGTGCAGATGCTGCTGCATGACCATCCGGTAAATATCCAGCGTGAGTCGCATCATGATACAGTCATTAACAGTGTCTGGCTTTCTGGCGGCGGTGTGATG
>JALRGX010000011.1 GCA_023259635.1 Methylotenera sp.
CACATTACCAAATGTAAACAAAAATCCTAATTTAAAACCAGAAAGAACTAAGTCATATGAATTAGGTTTAGAAGCAAGTTTATTTAACAGAAGATTAGGTTTTGATGTAAGTTATTATTTAACTAAATCAATTGATCAAATGCAGCAATAAATTCGCCCGCTATAAAACCAAGGCGATTCATACCTGAATTCATTTTGAGGTGAATATGAATGGAATTGGAAATGTCCGCATTCAGCAGCATATCCATTTGCAGTCTGGAATGTACGACGATATCAATGCCATAATCAGCAACCGCCTTAAGTTCGTCTGCGCGAAACACACCTTCCAGCAAGAGTAAGGTTTGCTTAAAGCCTGCATCACGCAAAGTAATGGCTTCATTTAGGCCAAGCACTGCAAAACCCTCGGCCGCAATCAGGCTGCGGGCAACATTCAGCAAACCATGTCCATAGCCGTTAGCCTTAACAACCGCCATGATTTTTGAGTTTGGCGCATGCCGTTTTACTACTGAAAGATTATGCTGTAAGGCGCTTTGCGATATTGAGGCTGTGATTGGACGCATAATCTTGAATTAATACTCGTCCGCCATATGAGCACTACCAGCAAAGTTCTCAAACCGGGTATGCTGACCAAGGAATGTTAAGCGCACGCGGCCAATCGGACCATTACGCTGCTTACCGATAATGATTTCAGCGGTGCCTTTGTCAGGCGTATCCGGATTGTAGACTTCATCACGATAAATAAACAGGATTACGTCAGCATCCTGCTCGATCGCCCCGGACTCACGCAAGTCACTCATTACTGGGCGTTTGTCAGGACGCTGTTCTACGCTGCGATTCAGCTGTGATAAGGCAATCACCGGCACATCCAACTCTTTTGCCAGTGCTTTTAGCGAACGCGATATCTCTGAAATTTCTGTAGCACGGTTCTCACCCTGCTTGCCTGCCGGAGCAGACATCAACTGCAAGTAGTCAACCACGATCAAGCCAAGTTTACCGGCCTGGCGATGCAAACGCCGCGCTCTTGCCCGTACATCAAAGCTGCTTAAGCCAGAACCTTCATCAATAAAAATCGGGGCTTCGTTCAACTTGCCCAATGCTGTAGTCAATTTCTCCCAGTCTTCATCTTCCAGGCGACCTGTACGCATACGATGCTGGTCAAGGCGCCCTACCGAGCCGATCATACGCATGGCAAGCTGCGTTCCCGGCATTTCCATTGAGAATACGGCAACCGGTAACCCACTATCCAGCGCTATGTTTTCGGCAATATTGAGTGAAAAGGCCGTTTTACCCATAGAAGGCCGGCCAGCAACAATCACCAAATCACCTGGCTGCAATCCGGAGGTCATGGAATCCAGATCAGCAAAACCGGTTGAAATACCAGTTACATCAGAGGGATTATCACGTGAGAAAAGCTGGTCAATACGGTCAGCCACCTGCGGAAGCAATACTTTAATATCGGTAAAACCCTCGGTACTTTTTTTGCCGCCTTCAGCAATCTGGAAAATTTTAGCTTCAGCCTCATCCAGCAACTGCTGCGCATCACGACCATTCGGCATGTAAGCACTTTCGGCAATACCCGAGCCTACAACCACTAATTGGCGCATTACGAAACGTTCATGCACAATTTCGGCATAGCGGCGTATATTGGCAGCTGTCGGTGTGTTTTGTGCCAAGGCACCTAAATAAGCAATGCCGCCGACACCTGAAAGTTCTGCCGAGTTTTCCAATGACTCAGCAACGGTAACAATATCTGCCGGCTTGTTATGCTCTATCAGCTTGGATATATGCTGGAATATCAGCTTATGGTCATGGCGGTAAAAATCTTGCGCACTCAGGATATCAGCAATCTTATCGAGCGCATCATTTTCAAGCAGCAGGCCACCAATGACGGATTGTTCTGCTTCTACCGAATGAGGGGGGGTTTTTAATGCGTCTAGTTGTTCATCAGTCATGAGCAGAATTATACTCAATTAGCGCACGGCTAATAATAAAAAAAGGCTACCGAAGTAGCCTTTTTTTATTTCATCAGAATATCGTTAGATATCTGGGGAAATTAAGCCTCAGCAACCACTGAAACTGTGATGTTAACTACAACATCGTGGTGCAATGCAACTGAAACAGCGTGATCACCAACAGTTTTCAATGGACCGTTTGGCAAGCGAACAGAAGCTTTAACCACTTCATGACCTGCTGCAACCAATGCTTCAGCGATGTCGCCATTTGTTACTGAACCGAATAAACGGCCATCAACACCAGCTTTTTGTGTAATTGTTACTGTGAAGCCATCCAGTTTTTCACCGCGTGCTTGCGCAGCAGCCAAGATTGCAGCTTGTTGTTTTTCCAACTCAGCACGGCGTGCAGCGAATTCAGCTTTGTTAGCTTCTGTAGCGCGTTTAGCTTTGCCTTGTGGAATCAAAAAGTTACGGCCGAAACCGTCTTTAACTTTAACAATGTCACCCAACCCGCCAAGGTTGCCAACTTTTTCCAATAAAATAACTTGCATCCTATATCTCCTTAGCCTGGGTGTTTGTCAGTGTATGGTAACAATGCCAAGAAACGAGCGCGTTTAACCGCTGCTGTTAATTGACGTTGGTAACGTGCTTTAGTACCCGTCATACGAGCTGGGATGATTTTAGCGTTTTCTGAAATGAAATCTTTCAGCAAATCAACATCTTTGTAATCAACTTCTTTGATGCCTTCTGCTGAAAAACGGCAGTAACGGCGGCGTTTGTACATATCTCTTGCCATTTTAAACTCCTAAACTTTTTAATTGATGCAAGCTACGCTTACATACTCTTTATTTCGTTAATATGCATCACCAATTGTGTGCTTTTAAGGCTGCGCCTGGCTAAAAACCCTTGGGCAATTATCTGCGCTCCTGTTTTCAAACCTTTTAATGCCAGGTCACCTATGACCACTGCATTAACTTCACATTCCACCTTACGCTTCATGCCAGCCTCAACTTGCTCTGATACATGTCGCAATACAACACTTAACAACGGTATGCCTGCTGGTGTGTAGCGTAGCGGCTCAACTTGAACCACTTCAGCCTGTAGCACCAGCTTATTCAATTAAGCTGCGGCTGCCTCTGTAGGAGCGGCCGGAGCTGCATCTTTACTCAATACTGATTTAGATTTCTCTTCTTTCATCATTGGTGAAGGTGCAGTAACAGCAGTTTTAGTAGCCATTGTCAGATGACGCAATACAGCATCATTGAACTTGAAGCCATGCTCCAACTCAGCTAAAACTTCCTGATTGCATTCGATATTCATCAGCACGTAATGTGCTTTGTGAATTTTTTGGATTGGGTAAGCCAGTTGACGACGACCCCAGTCTTCCAAACGGTGGATTGCACCGCCGTTGCTGGTGATCAGTGTGCGATAGCGCTCGATCATCGCTGGCACTTGCTCGCTTTGGTCCGGATGGACGATAAATACTACTTCATAATGTCTCATAGACACTCCTTTTGGATATAAAGTCACCCATTACAATCATAGTGTGACAAGGTAAAAATAAAACTTGCTCAATTACTACAACCAAGCAAGCGCGGGATTATAGTCAAAACCGCCATACTAATCAAACAATATTTAATAAAATCAATTGTTTTGGATTAAAAGGCATGTCTTCATCAAAAAAAACAGAAAAAGACCTAGACCATATCCGGCATCTCGGCACCGTAAAATTTAATTCTGAGCTTTTTAAGCTGATCCCTGAAGTCAGCAGCTTTTTCAAACTCAAGGTTCTTGGCAGCGTCATGCATGGCTTTTTCAAGGCGCTTCATTTCCTTGGTGATTTGCTTCTTACTTAGGGATTCGTAATCAGCCTGATCTTGCATTGCCTTGCGTTCACGCTGCGCTTCATCTTTATCGTAAACACCGTCAATGATGTCTTTAATGCGCTTGCTCACGCCTTTAGGTTCAATACCATGTGCAGCATTAAAAGCCTTCTGCACACCTCTTCTGCGCTCAGTTTCATCCATGGCCAGCTTCATACTGCGCGTAATCTTGTTGGCATAAAAAATTACCTGTCCGTTCAGGTTACGTGCAGCCCGGCCTGCGGTTTGAATCAAACTGCGTTCAGAACGCAAAAAGCCCTCCTTATCCGCATCCAGCACTGCAACCAGGGAAACTTCCGGAATATCCAGACCTTCACGCAGCAGGTTGATTCCCACCAGCACATCAAACTCACCTAAACGCAGATCGCGGATAATCTCCACACGCTCAACTGTATCAATATCACTATGCAGGTAGCGCGTTTTAACGCCATGTTCACTTAAATAATCCGTCAGATCTTCAGCCATGCGCTTGGTGAGTGTGGTTGCCAATACACGCTCGCCTGCTTCAACCCTCTGCTTGATTTCACCGAGTAGATCATCCACCTGCGTGTCAGCAGGTTTCACGATAATTTCCGGATCAATCAGCCCGGTAGGCCGCGCAATCATTTCCACCACTTGCTGCTGATGATCTTTCTCATAATCCGCCGGAGTTGCTGATATAAACACGCACTGGCGCATTACACGCTCAAACTCTTCAAATTTCAACGGGCGGTTATCCATCGCGGAGGGTAACCTAAATCCATAATCCACCAGATTCTCTTTACGCGCACGGTCTCCTTTATACATGCCGCCGATTTGCGGCACGGTGACGTGACTCTCATCAATAATGAGCAATGCGTTGTCAGGCAAATAATCCATCAAGGTAGGCGGAGGATCACCGGGCCTTGCGCCAGTTAGGTGACGGCTATAATTTTCAATGCCTTTGCAAAACCCTATCTCGTTCAGCATCTCCAGGTCAAAACGTGTACGCTGTTCGATACGTTGCGCTTCCACCAGTTTATTTTCCTTAATATAGAAATCCACGCGATCGCGTAGCTCTTCCTTGATCGTTTCCATCGCGCGCACTGTTGCTTCACGCGCAGTTACGTAATGGCTGGAAGGAAATATCCTGAAATTATGAATCTTGTTAAATATCTGCCCGGTAAGCGGATCAAATAACTGGATACCATCAATCTCGTCATCGAACAGGCTGATTCGCACAGCTGTCTCGCTATTTTCAGATGGAAAGACATCAATGATGTCGCCGCGCACACGGAAAGTACCCCGGTCAAAATCAAAGTCATTGCGGTCATATTGCATGCGAATAAGGTGATCTACGATCTCACGCTGGCCTATCTTTTGCCCCAAATGGATATGCAGCACCATGCCATGATATTCACTCGGATCCCCGATGCCGTAAATGGCTGAAACGGTCGCAACTACAATGCAGTCTTCGCGTTCCAGCATCGCTTTAGTAGCCGATAAGCGCATCTGCTCAATGTGATCATTGATGCTGGAGTCTTTTTCAATAAACAGGTCACGTGACGGTACATACGCCTCAGGCTGGTAATAATCATAATAACTGACGAAATATTCTACCGAGTTATTAGGAAAAAACTCCCTGAACTCACTATACAACTGCGCTGCAAGTGTCTTATTGGGTGCCATTACAATTGCAGGCCGGCCAGTTCGTGCAATAACGTTGGCCATCGTGAAAGTTTTACCAGAGCCGGTTACCCCCAGCAATGTTTGAAACTTAAGACCTTCATTCACCCCCTGCGTCAGCTTTTCAATTGCCTGCGGCTGGTCACCTGCCGGTGGAAAAGGCTGGTGCAATTGATATTTACTATTGGGAAAGGTAACGAACACGTGATGCTTTTTTAAAAAAATCAGCCTAATATTTTACCAGCAAAGCAATTAAAACACCTCAGTTTTAAATTATTGATTTAATTAAAAAATATTTAAACAGAACTTTGCATCATATATAAGGTCTTTTTAGCTGGCTTCAAGATTTAAAGTGCTTGGCAAGTCAGCAGTACGTTGCAACCTGTTTGTTCTAACCAATCAAATAATTACCCTAGGGAATCAATATGCGCGCATTTTTTTTGCTAATACTATCACTTGCTTATCTACAGCCGGCTTTAGCGCTGGATCAGGCAAAAATACTGGAATCACTACAATCTGTGGTGATGATTCGCGGCTACAATGACAAAGGCGGAGTCTCCTATGGCTCTGGTGTTGTCGTTGGCGAAAATAAGGTAATTACCAATTGCCATATATTCCGCAGCACAAAAAAGCCATGGGTATCACGTGGTGAAGATACTTATACTATCGACTCTGTACAGGCAGACCGCTGGCATGACCTATGCCTTCTATCTGCTACAAACCTGCCATTTAAACCCGCACCATTAGGCAAAGGTAATGATATTAAAAGAAGTCAGGAAGTGCTGGCAATTGGCCACTCCAATGGCGTGCCTAATCCACTCACATCCGCTGGTGTTGTGAAAACCACTTACCAATTCGAAGGTGGGAACGTAATCAGGAGTAGCGCTAAATTCTTGATGGGTGCCAGCGGCAGCGGCATTTTTGACCTGCAAGGCAACCTGCTCGGCATCAACACATTCAAAACCCCCGGACGTCCAGCCTACTTTTATTCACTGCCAATCGAATGGTTAGCTGATCTTGAAAAATTGCCAGTAGAAACACAGTTCCCGATTACAGGGAAGGCATTTTGGGAGGAAGAAGACAGCCACAAGCCCTTCTTTATGCAAATTGCCATTCCTGAAATCAACCATGACTGGCCAAAATTGGCACAAGTTGCAGAACAATGGCTCGCAACTGACCCTAAAAATACAAACGCATGGTATGAACTAGGTTTTGCCAATGAAAACTTAAGCAAAAATGACGAGGCTAAAAAAGCTTACCAACAATCAGTTGCATCAGACCCAAACAATACAGATGCTTTAATCAGGTTAGGTCTATTAGCAAAGGCTGCTGGCGATAAAGAAAGCGTACGTAACATTAATCTTGCGATTGCAAGCATTAACAAGCAGCTTGCTGAAGAATTCAGCCAGATGATTGGTTGCGATAGTAATTGTTAAATAGGCAAACCGAGGCCCTGAAAGCCTCGGAATTTACCGAAATTTTTTTATTTACTGAATATAATGATTTGCCAGATGTTAATTATTCCTATTCATGATTTTTATGCGTAAAATGACGGTAATTCAACTATTTGCATATAAATTGTTTTAAGGAAGCATATTTTGGCAACGTCACCATCAGCCTCTCAAGGCCAGGCAAACCCTTCATCAGTACTATCACTGCGCGTTCAATCTATAAAAGAATCACCTACCCTCGCTATTACCGCCAAAGCCGGCAAATACAAGACTGAGGGTCGCGACATTATTGGCCTTGCTGCAGGCGAGCCCGACTTTGATACGCCGCAACACATTAAAAATGCTGCCAAAGCTGCGATTGATGCAGGTTTTACCAAATATACGCCAGTATCAGGTATTCCCGGCCTTAAAAAAGCTGTTGTTGCAAAATTCAAAAACGAAAATGGCTTTGACTATGCGTTGAACGAAGTGATTGTGGGCGTTGGCGGTAAACAGACTATCTTCAATCTTTGCCTTGCTGTATTGAATAAAGGTGATGAAGTCATTGTTCCGGCACCATACTGGGTATCTTATGCGGATATCGCATTAGTGGCAGAAGCGGTGCCAGTGATTGTTGAATGCGGCATTGAGCAAGGGTTCAAGCTAACACCTCAACAGTTGGAAGCAGCGATTACACCAAAAACAAAATTATTCATGATCAACTCGCCTTCCAACCCGACAGGCGCGGTTTATACACTGGAAGAACTTAAGGCACTAGGCGAAGTACTGCTGAAACATCCGCATGTATTGGTTGCTACCGATGACATGTATGAACATGTAAACCTCAGCGGCAGCAAATTCTGCAATATACTGAATGCAACGCCTGCATTAAAAGACCGTTGCATCGTACTGAACGGCGTTTCAAAGGCTTATTCAATGACCGGCTGGCGTATTGGCTATGCAGCAGGCCCTGCTTATATTATCAAGGCAATGGAAATTCTGCAGTCACAATCTACCAGCAACGCAACTTCCATCTCGCAAGTAGCTGCACAAGCTGCCCTGGAAGGCCCGCAAGAATGCATCGTACCCATGGTGACAGCATTCCGTGAACGCCATAAATACGTAGTAGACCGCTTCAACAGCATGCCTGGCCTAAGCTGCTTAATGGCCGGTGGCGCATTCTATGCATTCCCTGATGCACGCGGCGCAATTGATCGTTTATTCACAGCAGGAAAAATCAGCGCTGCTACTGACATGGCCTTGGCTGAATATCTGCTTGAAGAGTTTGATGTCGCTGTGGTGCCAGGTTCTGCATTCGGTGCTGAGGGCTATTTCCGCATCTCATTTGCCACATCAATGGATAATCTGCGCAACGCGCTTGACCGCATCGAGCGTGCCCTGAAGTAAAAACGCACCAATCGGCAATCCCTACAGGGCTTGTTTCCCAGCGTAATCGCTTTGGAACAAGCCCTTTAATTTATCTACTGCACCACGGGCTTTAATGCCCAAACCGGTGCCAACGCCAGGCCCCAGAATTGAAGCACCGGCCAGCGCGGCTTTAGTAGGTAGTACTACAGGCTTGTCAACAGTTCCGGAGCTGATCTTGAAATCACGCAAGTCATACTGGTAGACACGGATACAATATCCAAGGCGCTTATTTAAGGATTGACTTAGCAACCCTTACCTCAATTCCCCTGGTTTCTGATAACAAAGTATTTAAAGATGGGATAATTAATAATTCAGCACTTTTAACTCCAGCTGTTAGCCGATAAGTTATATCGTGAGCAATTACACCTTGAGCAAGCAGTAGAAACAGGCTCCCTGAGGCAATAGTAACATTTATGCCAATTTTCTTGCTGGCGATATGCTACGCCTCATCCAAGTAGGTGCGCATGGCGATAAAAAAGGTATACCAATCAATATGCTAATTAGCACGACAAACCAGATTAAATGTTTTTTAATTTTTTTCATAAAATTAATCCAAAATTTTGCCTACTAACGATTGACCAAACACTGCTCTGCCAGTATTATAGCGCCTTCACCGATTCCTCAATAGCTCAGTCGGTAGAGCGCCGGACTGTTAATCCGTAGGTCCCTGGTTCGAGCCCAGGTTGAGGAGCCAAATTCTTAAGCCCTGAATTATCGCAGGGATTGATTTCGAGTGATGTACCGATTCCTCAATAGCTCAGTCGGTAGAGCGCCGGACTGTTAATCCGTAGGTCCCTGGTTCGAGCCCAGGTTGAGGAGCCAGATTTTAAAGCCCTGCAAAATTGCAGGGCTTTTTTTATTATTACCAGCGGCGCATACACATCTCACGCTTCCCCCTCCCTTTTGCCAATAATGTAATAACTATTGCACTGCGATACAACAATAGTAAACTCACATTACATTAACGATTCTAAAGTGAGCCCTAATCATGTCCTGGAAAAATACAAACTCACGCTACGGCAACTTATCTATTGCATTGCATTGGCTAATGTTCATACTCATGGTTGCTGTTTACGCATTTATCCTGCTACGCGAACTCTACCCCAAAGGCAGCGATCCGCGCGAAACGCTAAAAGCCTTGCACTTCATGTTTGGTTTAAGTATATTGCTGTTTGTCAGCATCCGCATCTATGCAAAAGTTACCGCACCCACACCTATCATCATTCCAGAACTTTCATCGATACAGAGCTTGGCTGCAAAACTGGGACACCTTGCGCTTTACGGCTTGATGATCGTCATGCCAATATTGGGCTGGTTGCTGTTAAGCGCCGCAGGAAAGCCGATTCCATTTTTCGGCCTGGAATTGCCGGCACTTATGAATGAAAATAAAGCGCTGGCTAAACAACTTAAAGAAATACATGAAACGATTGGCGAGCTAGGTTATTACTTGATAGCAATTCATGTTTTGGCAGCGCTATATCACCACCACATCAGGAAAGATAACACACTGACCAGAATGCTGCCGCACAAAAAACCACCCATCCAACTCTGACATTTCATACGTGAGTTGCCTGTCAGGCCAATACGTTAGCAGGCAACTCACGCCGCAAAACATCATCTACGATCTGCTTCCGGACGCCATAACTTGAGC
>JALRGX010000023.1 GCA_023259635.1 Methylotenera sp.
TGCTTTTGAAAAACAGGAGTTCACTGACACCATTCGCGGCAGCACTATGCTGCACGATCAGCTGAATAATATCTTTCGCGGTTTCAGGCGCGATGCACACCCGATGGCAGTCATGGTCGGCGTTGTAGGCTCTCTATCAGCATTTTATTTTGACTCCATGGATATTCGCGATGCTAAACATCGTGAATTATCAGCACATCGTTTATTGGCAAAAGTACCGACCATCGCAGCATGGAGCTACAAATACAATCTGGGCCAGCCTTTTATGTATCCGCAAAATCATCTGAATTATGCGGAAAACTTCATGCATATGATGTTTGCAACACCATGTGAACGATATGAGCCCAATCCTATCCTGTCAAAGGCTTTTGACCGCATTTTGATCCTGCATGCTGATCATGAACAAAACGCTTCAACCTCTACTGTTCGTTTGGTAGGTTCTAGTGGCGCAAATCCATTTGCCTGCATTTCTGCTGGTATTGCTTCGCTTTGGGGACCCGCACACGGCGGCGCCAACGAAGCCACACTCAAAATGCTGGAAGAAATCGGTGATATTTCACGCATCGGCGAATTTATCAAACGCGCAAAAGACAAAACTGACAGTTTTCGCCTGATGGGCTTTGGTCATCGCGTATACCGCAACATGGATCCACGCGCCGCCATCATGCGCAAAACTTGCCATGAAGTACTTAATGAACTTGGGCTGAATGACGACCCAATGTTCAAACTCGCGATGGAGCTTGAAAAAATCGCACTTGAAGATGAGTATTTTGTTTCAAGGCAGCTTTACCCGAATGTTGACTTCTACAGCGGCATTGTGATGCGCGCCATGGGCATACCTAACAGCATGTTCACTGCTATTTTTGCCCTTGCAAGGACTGCCGGCTGGATCGCACAATGGTCTGAGATGCATTCCGACCCTGAATCAAAAATTGGGCGGCCACGCCAACTTTACACTGGCAGCCTACGTAGAGACTTTACATCTATCAACAAACGCTAAGTTACACACTCTCATTCATTAAAATCGTAACAACAATCTCTACAATGGTTATGATGAGTGTAACAATAAAAAAGCCAGGCAAATGCCTGGCTTTTTCAATTACTACATATGGTCTAGTCAATTAAGCTGAAAATGATGACCCACAGCCGCAAGTAGTTTGTGCATTAGGATTACGGATTACAAACTGTGAACCCTGTAAGCTATCTTGATAGTCAATCTCTGCACCCATCAAATATTGTAGACTCATTGGATCTATCAGTAAGGTTACTGTATCTTTCTGCACCTGCGTGTCATCTTCATTCACTTCCTCTTCAAAAGTGAAACCGTATTGGAAACCAGAACAGCCACCGCCACTCACAAACACACGTAACTTAAGGTCTGGTGACCCTTCTTCTTCAATCAGCTCTTTTACTTTTTTAGCCGCATTATCGGTAAAAATTAAAGGTGAGGGAACTTCTACTTCCTGAACTTCTGCCATTGTACTCATCATTTACTCCTATATTGTAAAAATCTATTCTGTTACCTGTTCGCTCAGATATACGAGCTTACCCTCAACCACCGCTCCGGTATGCATCTCCAGAGAGCTGTAATATACATCACCTGTAATGCGTGCCTTGCTTTGCAGTTCTATAAATTGATTTGCCTTTACTGGGCCAACTACTGTCCCATTAACCACAACTTTTGAAGCTGTAATAGCACCCTCTACCCGACCATGCTCACTAAGTATTAGTGTACTTGGCTTATCATTTGGTTCCGTAATGGCGCCCAACACCGCGCCATCTATACGCAGACCACCTGAAAAGTGTACATTACCTTCAATTCGGGTATCTACACCGATTAAAGTATCAATCGTATTCTGCACCCGATTACTTTTTTTAAAAAACACACCAGTTCCTTTCGCCTTATTGATTTACTAGCCGTAAATCTGATTGAGCTAACTACTTTGGTAGTTTTTTACCATTCATCATATTTTGGTAAAAAACTAAATCCTGTTTGATGTGCATATTTTCGTCCTGCACCACATTCAATTCTTTAGTAAGATTGGTTTGTGCCGACCGCTCAATCTGCAACTGGCGCTCTACCTGTATAATCTTGGTCTGTAAGGCTTGATTTTCAAGTGTAACCTGCTGCAACTTTTGATAAATATCATCACCGCCTACATATTGCCAATATGCAGCTGCATATCCTATCACTATTAATGCAATGCTGATTCCTGACTGAAAGTACCACGGACGTTTTGAACGGACTGCAACTTGTTTTGCAGTCAAGCCAAAATGTCTTCTGATACGTCTTCTAACCGGCTTCATCTAATAGCGCTTAAGGCAACAATGGTACAACTTCCAGCCCTGTGGCTTCAGGCAAATCAAACATGATATTCATATTTTGCACAGCCTGACCTGCAGCACCCTTTACTAAATTATCCTGTACCACCACCAACGTCAAATATCCCGCCTCAGCCTGTTGATGCAAAGCAATACGTATCTGGTTTGATCCGCGTACCGAACGTGTTTCCGGCAGGCTTCCCAACGGCATCACATCCACAAAACGTTCATGCCGGTAACGCTGTTCATACAATGCCTGTAAATCAATACCCTTCGCCTGCTCCGTCAGCTTAACGTAAATCGTTGAAAGCATGCCGCGAATCATAGGGATTAAATGCGGTACGAAAATGAACTGTAAATCGGCCCCGGTCAATTGCGTAAGCTGGGCATGAATTTCCGGATGATGCCGGTGACCGGCAACACCATAGGCTTTCATACTATCGCTTGCTTCAGCAAACAATGTTGCTACTTCAGCTTTTCTGCCAGCTCCGGAAACACCGGATTTTGAATCAGCAATAATCGGCGCGGAAAAATCAACCAAACCTTGCTCCATTAATGGCGCCAAACCCAATAATACTGTGGTCGGGTAACAGCCTGGGTTGCCGATGACCTGTGCCGCCTTAATCTGTTCACGGTTTAGTTCAGGGATACCATATATGGCCTGCGCCAAAATACCAGGACAGCTATGCGGCATTTTATACCACTTTTCAAACACTGCCGTATCCTGCAAACGGAAATCCGCCGCCAGATCAATAACCTTAACGTTGGCAGCCAACAAAGCCTGAGCCTGACTCATAGCAACACCATGTGGTGTAGCAAAGAACACTACATCACATGCGTTCAAATCTGAAGCAGTTGGATCGGTAAAGGCTAAATCAACATAGCCACGTAAACTCGGAAACATATCTGCAACCGGCATGCCCGCTTCACCACGTGAAGTAATCACTGTTAGCTCCACTTCCGGGTGCATTGCAAGAAGACGCAATAATTCAACACCGGTATAACCGGTGCCGCCTACGATACCTACTTTTATTTTTTTACTTGCCATATTGTCTGTACATAAATGTCATTCATGGATTATATGCCTAGTATCTTTTTCATCCAATAAAAAAGGCCGCCTGAGCGACCTTTTTAAATTCCAACCGCTTAATAGCGTATAACGTATTAGCGTTTAGAGAATTGTTTACGACGACGTGCTTTACGTAAACCAACTTTTTTACGCTCAACTTCACGTGCATCGCGTGTTACGAAGCCAGCATTTGACAGCGCGCTCTTCAGAGCTGCATCGTAGTCGATCAAAGCACGGGTAATACCGTGGCGAACCGCACCAGCTTGGCCAGACTCACCACCACCGATTACGTTAACCATGATATCAAAGCTTGCTGTGTTATTAGTTAACTCAAGTGGTTGACGCAAAATCATACGTGAAGTCTCACGTGAGAAATATTCGTCAACTGGTTTGTCATTAACAACGATGTTGCCTTTACCAGCCTTTAAGAATACACGTGCCACTGAGCTTTTGCGGCGACCTGTACCATAATTGTATTTACCGATCATTTTTTATCCTTAGATGGTCAATGGTTGCGGTTGTTGTGCCGCATGGTCATGCTCACTACCAGCATAAACCTTCAATTTTTTGATCATTGCATAACCTAAAGGACCTTTAGGCAACATGCCTTTAACTGCTTTTTCTAAAGCACGACCTGGAAAACGGTCCTGCATTTTTGAAAATGTTGTTGTTGTGATACCACCTGGGTAACCAGAGTGTCTATGGTAAAGCTTGTCATTTGCTTTGTTGCCAGTCACTTTTAATTTGTCGGCGTTAATCACGACAATGTAATCACCTGTATCTACGTGAGGTGTGTAAATGGCTTTATGTTTGCCACGCAAACGGTGTGCAACTGCGCTAGCCAAACGGCCTAGCACTAGGTCTGTGGCATCAACCACAAACCAGTCGCGCTTCACTTCATGTGATTTTGCTGAAAAGGTTTTCATCGTGTTACCAATACTATGAGCTAAAAAAATTAAGAGGCGGATTTTATTCCGAAACAATGCACTCTGTCAAACATAATTATGTTTAATAATGCATTTTTTATAAAATAACCTTTGCTGCTGCATGCTGCTCTTTTGTTACCGGCTTTAAAATTCAGGTTATTTTGCCAAGATAATCCAAGAGCATACCAGTGAATACAGAAAAACCGAACCAATTGTTACCAAGAAAGGCTTTAAAACAATTCTTTCTATCTCGCTTCCTGATCATGCTGTAATGATAAACCGCAACACAGGCTGCTAATAGCAGACCGGCATAATAATAAAGCCCCATGCCCAGGTGCTTCCCTGCCAACCCTAACAACAGCAGGACAGCTGCGTAACATATCATCACAGCAGCAACATCATAACGCCCGAAAGTAATCGCTGAAGACCTGATGCCGATTTTTAAATCATCGTCACGATCCACCATTGCATATTCGGTATCATAAGCTACTGCCCAAAATACATTCGCTAACAGCAAAAGCCAGGCAACTGCGGGAACATTATTTTCGATAGCAGCAAACGCCATTGGAATACCAAAGCCAAATGCAATACCCAGGTAAGCTTGCGGCATGGCAAAGAAACGCTTGGTTAACGGATAAGTAATGGCCAGAAACAACGCCGGAACAGACAGTTCCACTGTAAGTAAATTCAGCAAATTAACCAGGCCAAAAGCCACTAGGCTTAAAACGGCCGCTAATGCATAAGCCTCTTTCTTGCTTGCCTCTTTATTAGGTAGCGGGCGATATTGTGTGCGCTCTACATAACCATCAAATTTATGGTCGGCAATATCATTCATCACGCAACCGGCGCTGCGCATCAGCACCGTACCAACAATAAATATCAATACAACAAACCAATCCGGTTTACCATTGCCTGCTATCAACAATGCCCATAGCGTAGGCCACAGCAACAGCAGAATGCCAATAGGCTTATCCAGCCGCGTCAGGCGGATATAGATATCAATTTTTTTTCTAGCTGCGCACAAATTCATTACATTAGCTGTTATTTAAAATAAGCAAACTCACCTTTTTCAAGCCTCAATCAGACTTGGTAAAAAAACTTCAACAACCATAATACTAGCGCAGTTCAAACTGAATATAGAGCGACGCGCCCATAAATAATCCGGCTTACGCTGCAAATAGCGAACGGCCGCTTGATATAAGGCGTGATTTGCAGACAGTTTTTTATAACTTAACGGCGTGCGCTTAACTTTAAGGTTTGCAAATAAAATCGCTCCCAGCGGTTTATTACCAAGGCGACCTAAACTGCGCCATTCACCCTGCAGGCTCTTGCGCGGTAAAACACTATGTGCAAACACCGCCGGCTTGCCGTTTCCATACAAGAGCACTTCTCGTATTTGCGCATTGTCCCTGGCCGTCATGTGCAGCAAGGCTGCTTCTTCAAACGTAGGTTTCTGATATGTAACCCTGACTGGTTTAACATGAAAATCAGGAAATTTTTGCTGAAGACTAGCCGTCAAGGAGCCATTTTCGATCAGCAATGGATGATATTGCCGGCTTAATAATGGTGACTCAAGCCAGCGTTGCCTGGTATAAGAAAAGGTTTTATGAATTTTCACAGCGTGAATTATCGCACAGCATCAACAGGCAACGTATTAAATCAGACATCCTAATTTCGACGTAGAAAACAATTTAAATAAACAGTATCTACGCTAAACCTTTACCAGCTCACCCGCACTACTCATCCACCGATCAAGATGATGCTCCACTTCAACTAGGTAATGTTTCAGTAAATAATCAGCCGCGCCCTTAGCTGCCTGCAGCAAATCCGCATCTCGTTCCAGATCTGCAATTTTCAACATAGGCACACCGCTCTGACGCACACCTAACAGTTCTCCGGGGCCGCGTATGTGTAAATCAGCCTGCGCAATCGCGAATCCGTCATTGCTCTCGTAAATAACCTTGAGCCTTGCGCGTGCAGTTTCCGAAAGCTTGTTCTGATACAAGAGAATACATGTGCTTTTTGCTGCACCGCGACCTACGCGCCCGCGCAACTGATGTAACTGCGACAACCCCATACGCTCGGCATGCTCAATCACCATTAAACTGGCATTAGGCACATCCACGCCAACCTCGATCACCGTTGTTGCTACCAGCAACTGCATCTCACCCGCACTAAAAGCTGACATGACCGCCTGTTTTTCTGCCGGTTTCATGCGACCATGCACAAGGCCGATTTTCAGCTCGGGAAACTCATCCTGCATCAAGACAAAGGTGTCGTTGGCTGTTGCCAGCTGCAACGCCTCAGACTCTTCAATCAAGGGACATACCCAATACGCCTGGTTACCCTGCAAACACGCCTCGCGCACACGTTGCAATATTTCATTGCGACGGGCATCAGAGACTAACTTAGTGACGATAGGCGTACGCCCCGGCGGCAATTCATCTATTACGGAAACATCCAGATCCGCGTAATAACTCATGGATAAGGTACGTGGGATTGGCGTTGCGCTCATCATGAGCTGATGCGGTTCCGGCTGGCCCTTTTGTCGCAAGGCCAAACGCTGATGCACGCCGAAGCGGTGCTGCTCATCAATAATAGCCAAGCCCAGATTCTTGAATTTTACCGCCTCCTGAAACAAGGCATGCGTACCGACCACGAACTGTGCGCTACCACTGGCAATGTTCGCCAATGCGGCTTCCCGCTCCTTCTTGCTCTGGCTACCGGTCAACCATGTAATTTGAATACCCAACGGCGTCAGCCAGCCCAGCATTTTCCGGTAATGCTGCTCGGCGAGGATTTCGGTAGGCGCCATCAGCGCAACCTGCCAATTATTTTCTATACTTTGCAGCGCAGCCATACAGGCAACAATCGTCTTACCACTTCCCACATCGCCCTGTAACAGCCGCTGCATTGGATGTGGCTGCGTTAAATCATACTCGATTTCCAAAGCTACTTTCTGCTGCGCCTGGGTTAAGGCGAACGGCAATGATTTTAACAAAGCCGAAACAAGGAGCTTGGAGCGGGCAAACCGTGGCGCACTCACACTGCGCCGCCGCACATAATGCTTACGCATGGAAAGCTGCTGCGCAAGCAGCTCATCAAAAGCAAGGCGTCGCCAGTAATTGCTTTTTTTATTCTCCAAAGCCCGCAAATCAGTATCTGGCGGCGGATGATGCAATGCTCGTAAACTTTCAGCAAAACCCGGCAAATGCATGCCCTGATATGTATTGGCGGGCAATGTTTCACCCATGCAGTTTTGCGCAAGTGCGATACCTATGGCATTACGTAAACTTGGCTGTGTAAGACCGGCTACTGTGGGATAAACCGGGGTCAAGGTCTCTGCCACCCCGGTTTTTTGACCTACCGCCCTGGATGTGGGATGCACCATCTCATATCCAAAGAAACCGCTACGCACTTCACCATAAACACGCAGCTTGTTCCCCACTTTGAGTGCTGCAACCTGACTGGGATAAAAATGCAAATAACGCAATGTCAGCTGGCCGCTTGCGTCTTCCAGTTTCGCAATCAGTGCCTTGCGCGGTTTATAACTGACCTCTGCATACACAATCTCGCCTTCTACTTGCGCAGGTTCGCCTGCACGCAAGTCACGTATGGTTGTGATATGTGTTTCGTCTATATAGCGTAACGGCAAATGCAACAGCAGCGCTTGTAAATTCGAGATACCAAGCTTTGCCAGCTTGGCAATGAGGGGTTTGCTGAAGGCCTTGATTTCGGTCAACTGAGTCATACTTACCGATGACTTGTTAGCCAATTAATGACCTGACGCGCATTTTGGTCAGGCGGGAAAACAGGGTAAAAAACTTTTTGAATAACTGCCTGCTCAATAATCAACGTAAGTCGTTTATAAAGCAACAATTCATTCACTTTGAATGTAGGTAACCTTAAAGTATTTCTTAATAAGAAATCACTGTCACTTAACAAGTCGAAGGGCAAATGCAGGCGATTTTTAAGTTCTCGTTGATACTCTGTACTTTGCGAACTCAACCCGTATACCTGCGTATTTAAATCCTCTAACTGCTGGTAATGATTGCTAAAGCCACAAGCCTGTGGCGTGCATCCTCTCGCCCCCGGCATTTCATCCCAACCTTCAGGAAGCATGACATCCGGTCTGCCAGTAAGTGGATAAACATAAATAACCAGCTTTTGACTAATTCTGGATAAGTTAATGAAGTCACCACTTGTAGATTTAATAGAAACGTCCGGTAACTGTAAACCTTCTAAATGGGCTGCCAATCCGTCATCGACGGGAATTGGCAGCCCTGCAGGCAATGAAGTTAAGAAACCGCTCACGCAACCAATAAATGCCTAAAGTACTATTACACCGTCAGCTTCAACCAGCGCACCGCGTGGCAATGATGCAACGCCTACCGCTGCACGTGCCGGGTAAGGCTGGCTGAAGTATTCAGCCATAATAGTGTTCACCAGCGTGAAATGTGATAAATCCGTTAAAAATATATTCAGCTTTACCACGTCGCCCAAGCTGCCGCCGGCAGCTTCAGCCACTGCTTTCAGATTTGTAAACACGCGATGCACCTGGGCCTCAATGCCTTCCACCAGTTGCATCGTTGCTGGATCCAGGCCAATCTGGCCTGACAGGTACACGGTATTACCTACCTTAACTGCCTGTGAATAAGTACCGATAGCAGCTGGTGCGCCTTGTGTTTGGATAATTTGTTTTGAACTTGATTGATTTGTCATAATTAAGGTTATTACTTTATTGGAAATTTGTTTTAAAAAAATTGATTACTGCAGATTAAGTTTTGTAGCCCCGACTTTACTGCTCACCGTACCCTTGGTACGGTTAATGCGCACTACGTCAGGTATTTTACGCAAACCACGCATCAAGTCCGCCAGATGCACCCGGTTTTTGACCTGTACCGTGAAATACAGGTTAGCGTAGGCACTGCCGTCAGCCTCTTCTACACTCACACTATCAATATTTGAATTTGCGTCCGCTATGCCTGCCGCAATTTTTGCCAGCATGCCGGGCTGGTTGGCAACCGTCAGGTTAAGATTGGTTTTGAACAGGCGGTTACTTTCCGGCTCCCACTCCACATCCAGCCATTTATCAGGATCCAGCTTGAATTTACGTACACTGGGGCAATCATGCGTATGAATCACCAAGCCCTTATCCTTATTGATAAACCCTAAAATCGGGTCACCTGGAATCGGATGGCAGCAAGGGGCAAACATCACAGCCATGCCCTCGGTACCGCGCACAGTGATCGTATCCAACGCGTTCCCCGGTAACTTAGTATGTTTCTCCACATGACCATCGGTGGTTGCCACCAACTGATGCGCCACCATTACATTCTGACGCTTGCCAAGACCAATCTCTGACAGAATCTCCGATTTTGTGATAACACCATAATCACGCATCAGTTTTTGCCAGTTTTCGTCAGAAATCTGCTTTGGATCAACGTGCAGAGCGCGCAAAGCTTGGTTCAAGAGGCGCTCGCCGATCTGCGCAGCCTCACTGGATTGCTGGGATTTCAGGAAATGGCGGATATGCGCACGTGCACGTCCGGTGACAACATAATTAAGCCAGGCCGGGTTGGGTTTTGCCATGGACCCAGTAATAATTTCAACGTGGTCGCCATTTTTCAGCTCCGTACGCAGCGGCGCAAGTTCATGATTAATACGCACCGCAACACAGCTGTTACCGATATCCGAATGCACTGCATAGGCAAAATCAACCGCCGTTGCACCTTTAGGTAATGCCAGAATAGTGCCTTTAGGCGTAAATACATAAACCTCATCCGGGAACAGGTCAATCTTCAGGTGCTCCAGAAAGTCCAGGGAATCAGAACTCTCACTCTGGATATCCAGCAGACGCTGTAGCCATTGATGCGTTTGTTGTTGCAATACTGTCAATTGTGCATCACTGGATTTGTATAACCAATGTGCAGCCACACCGGCATCTGCAATATTGTGCATTTCTGCACTGCGAATCTGCACCTCAATAGGTGTGCCGAACGGGCCTAGCAAGGTCGTATGCAGCGACTGATAGCCATTGGCTTTCGGTATTGCGATGTAATCTTTAAACTTATTGGGGATAGGCTTATATAGCGCATGTAGCGCCCCTAATGCAAGATAACAGTTGGGCAAATCTTTAACGATAATCCTGAAACCATAAATGTCGTACACCTGAGAAAACGGCGTCGCCTGACGCGTCATCTTCTTATAGATGCTGTAGAGATGCTTCTCCCGCCCGGTCACTTCCGCATCCACATGAAAGACTTTAAGCTGGTGCTGGATAGAATCCAACACCTTGCTGATGACTTCCTTGCGATTACCGCGCGCTGCCATTACCGCTTTGGAAATTGCGTTAAACCGCATCGGGTGCAGGTACTGAAAACTTAAATCCTCCAGCGCCTGATAAACCGAGTTAAGCCCGAGCCTGTTCGCAATTGGCGCATAAATATCCAGGGTTTCTTTTGCAATCAGCTTTTGTTTTTCCGGCCGCATCGCCTCCAGTGTCTGCATGTTATGTAGACGGTCAGCCAACTTGACCAGGATTACCCGTACATCCTGTGACATGGCGAGTAACATTTTGCGGAAATTCTCCGCTTGCGCCTCACTTGCACTTTGGAACTCGATCTTATCAAGTTTGGTCACACCATCTACAAGTTCTGCAACCTGCAAACCGAATTTCTCTTTAATGTCGAGTGTCGTAATCGGGGTATCTTCTACAACATCATGCAGCAGTGCAGCCAAGATCGTAGGCACATCCATATGCAAATCCGCCAGGATACATGCCACCGAAACCGGGTGGGTGATATAAGGCTCACCAGTTTTACGCACGACACCTTCATGCGCTTTAAAGGCATAACGGTAGCCTTCAAAGACCTGTTCTATATCCTGTGGTTTGAAATACTGCTTGAGTCGTATGCCTAAGGCCGAATCCTCGCTGTCCGCAGGCAGCAAGGGGGCTGTACTTGATTTTGATATTTCCGCTTTAAGATAATGTGCGGGTTTTGACATGATATTTTCACTACTAGCTTACTAACTAAAATCCGACACTAAGCGTGAATGCGACCCAGAACTTCAACGCCTATCTTACCCGCAGCAATTTCACGCAATGCAATCACGGTAGATTTATCACGTGTATTCTGCACATTCACCAGTGGCTCCGCGCCATTATGCAATTGACGTGCACGGTAAGCTGCAACCAGAGTCAATTCAAAACGGTTTGGTATTTTTTCCAAGCAATCATCTACTGTAATACGTGCCATGTTGATATATTCCTATTGTTTAATTTAAGTAACTGCTTAATGAGAAACTAACTCAAGTAAGTGTTTCGATTAATGCAGCATAGCGCTGCAATTGTTTGGCGGCTACAAGCCGGCGTGAGCGAATTACTGCACGGATATCCTGCAGCGCCTCATCAAAATAATGGTTAATTGTAACATAATCGAACTCCCCTACGTGGCTCATTTCTTCCTTCGCCGCTGCCACGCGGCGTGCAATTGTTTCCTGACTATCCTGCCCCCTGCTATTTAAACGTTGCTCCAATGTTTCTATGGATGGTGGCAGCACAAATATACTGATAGCCTCCGGATATAAATGGCGTACCTGCTGCGCCCCTTGCCAGTCAATCTCCAGAATGACATCATGCCCGGCCTTTAACGGCGCATCTACTGCACACTGCGATGTACCATAACTTGCGCCATGCACATGCGCACTTTCCAGAAACTGGGCCTCCCCTAACATTAACTGAAATGTAGGTTCATCTATAAAGTGATAATCAACACCATTTTCTTCTCCCGGCCTGGGCTTGCGCGTGGTATGTGAGATGGAAAGTTTCAAATTCTGGTCTTCAGCCAACAATGCTTTAATCAAGCTGGTTTTACCGGCGCCTGAAGGAGCTGAAATAATAAAAAGATTACCTGATGTCATATCCATAATACCGATCTAAATTTGCAAAAACATAAACCAAAGCAACCATACCAGCTGCAATCAACTATCTCTAGATAATACCATTATGAAGAGGCCTGCACTGAATAAAAACAACCAAAAAACATTCACTACTTTTTAATCACGCTCGAGAATTACACTCATCATAAATCAAGATTTTATATTTTTCATATTTAATGGGTGCAAGATGAAATTACATAGATACCATCCCTAACCAGCTAATAAATATAAACAATTTTATTATTTTAATAATATGATAAAAGTGTTATTGTTATCATTTTACTAAACATCGTTATGACATACAGTGAAAATTGCACAGCTCTGATCCCAATATTCAAGGCGCTTCAATGCTAGGCAAGTTTAGATGGCGGATAAATTACAAAGCACTCAAAAGGTAGGGTATGAAGGGTTTTTCATTAATCGAACTGATGATTACAGTGGCTATTATAGGAATACTTGCATCGGTCGCCATTCCTGCATTTAATGTTTACGCCATACGTACCAAGCTAACCGAAGCTCTGGTTATCTTAAGGGCCACAAGCAGTGAAATGGAAATAGCACTGAATAATAATGGATCTTATATATGCGAAAAAAACAGCTGGAGTACACAGAACTTCCACTTCCAATGCACGACAGCCGCTAACAGCTTCACTATTATTGCTAGCGGCTTAAAAGACGTTTCAAATTATAGTTACAGCATAAATTCCGCAGGGGAACACAAAACACTTTCGCACCCACTAGGTACTAGTGACAAATGTTGGAAAATCAGTAAAGAATGCTAGATATCCATGCTGGATGCCGATTTAATAAACTGGAATATAGCCATCATTACTCAATATTCTGAATCTGCTCACGCATCTGCTCAATAAGTACCTTCAGCTCCATAGAAACCTGCGTCGTCTGCACCGATACCGATTTGGAGCCTAAGGTATTGGCTTCGCGATTAAGCTCCTGCATCAAAAAATCCAGCCGTTTCCCGGCGGGCGCATCGCTATTCAAGATACGCCTAACTTCGGAAATATGTGCAGTCAGCCGGCTTAGTTCTTCATCTACATCGATACGTTGTGCAAATAGCACCAGTTCCTGCGCTATGCGTTCCTGATCTATGGTTTTCAGCGTTTCCTGTAACTTGAGTTCCAACTTGGCCTGATACTCTTTATTGAGCTGCGGCAACAATGGCTTAACTTTTGCCACCAGCGCCTCGATCTGCTCAAGCCTGTCCAGTATCAAGGCTTTCAGCTTTTCACCTTCACGCGCACGCGATGCAGTAAGGTCATGCAGTCCTTGCAAAACCAGTTTCTTGATATCTTCTGCCAATGATTCATGACTTAATTCTTTATGCAGAACTACGCCTGGCCAGCGCAAGATATCCGCTACACTGAGCAAGCGGCTTTGCGGAAAGATCTGCTGGGTTTTTATTTGCATTTCTGCCAACTGCTGCATTAACTTTTCATCCAGCTGCGGCGCCTGAACTGACAGGGTACGCTGCATAAGATTGATTTTGCACTCAACCTTACCTCGGCTTAATTTTGCGCCAATGAGTTCTCTGATCTGAGGCTCAAAGCTTTTTAAGGTTTCATCCAGCTTGAAATGCAAATCCAGATAACGGCTGTTCACTGCGCGCAGTTCCAATACAAGTGTCGCACTTTCTATGGTCTGCTCTAATGCCGCAAAACCCGTCATACTGTAAGTCATATAAATTTCCCAATCTATCAAATTAAAGCGACTATTTTCACAATCGGTTCCAATATTACCAAACACTTGCCATTTCATACGAAAATGAACATAAAGATTGCCATAAAATGGCTATCTTGACCAAGCTCACACAATTACACCTTAAAAAACTTTAATTAGAGTCAATTAAGCGCTATATTGCGTTATACAAATGGAGTTCGAACGTCAGTCCAGTAATTGTAAAAATCCAGATCAATCATCAATTATAGTTAAAGAAATTATTAGCAATCGTGTCTACCCAAAAGAATTTAGCATTACCTGCCGGCTACAAATTACAAGACTATGAAATCAAAAAGGTGTTAAGCTCTGGCGGATTCAGCGTTGTTTACCTGGCACTCGACAAAGATAAAAACTTTGTTGCCATTAAAGAATATTTGCCAGCGTCACTTGTTTTACGTAATGATAGTGCAACTGTACAAGCTCATGACGATGATATCGCAATGTTCAGGCATGGCCTGAAAAGTTTTTTTGATGAAGGCCTGACACTTGCCAAGATTGAACATAGAAATATTGTACGCGTTGTAAATTTTTTTCGCGCCAATGATACCGTTTATATGGTGATGCAGTATGAACGTGGCAAATCCCTGCAGGCCTACATTCTGGAACAGACAGAACCGGTCTCGGAAAACTTCATACGTCGCATTTTCAGTGAACTGTCAAACGGTTTACGTGAGATACACGCACAAAAACTATTACACCTTGATATCAAACCTGCGAATATATATATTCGCCTTGATGGTTCCCCGGTACTGCTGGATTTCGGTTCATCACGCCAGGCTTTAAGTGATATTAAATCAAAAATCTCGCCCAGTTACACGCCGGGGTTTGCATCACCTGAGCATTATTACGACAAAAAATTACTGGGACCCTGGAGCGATATTTACAGCATAGGCGCCACTATGTACGCTTGCCTGACCCACACTTCGCCCATATCAGCAGACCAGCGTTTAAAGAAAGACTTATTGGTACCAGCCGTAAAGGTAGGCAAAGAACATTACTCTCAGGAATTGCTTGAAATTATCGACAATTGCCTGGATCTGGATTATTTAAAACGTCCACAGAGCGTCTTTTCATTACAGAAATCATTAATGGAGGCGCCGCATAAACCGCAGCCAAAAACCGGTTTGATGCATAAAATTTTCAATGCCGTAAATAAGCGAAAATTACCCAGCAGCAATAAAAAAACATCATGAAATTTACTATTTTTCAAAACAGTCGCCAGGGCCCTCGCCCTTACAATCAGGACAGGCTCGCATACTCGTATAGCAAAGATGCATTATTGCTGGTAATTGCAGACGGCATGGGCGGCCATCGCCATGGTGAAGTGGCGGCACAACTTGCCGTCACCGCTATAACAGATGCATTCCAGCGCCTGGCTGCACCCTCACTTTCCAGCCCGGCCAAGTTCTTAATCGAACAAATCCAGTTAGTACACGACATGATCGGCCAGGTTGCCCAGGATCAGGAAATGCTGGAGGCACCGCGCACGACGATCGTAGCTGCCATTGTACAGCGCGGCATGCTGTATTGTGCGCATGCCGGAGACTCACGCCTCTATCATTTCCGGGATGGGCATTTACTCTACCGCACTGAAGATCACTCCATCGTGCAGTCGATGTTTAACAAAGGCATGATTACCAAAGCGGAAATGACAAATCATCCTTACCGCAATAAAATTTATAGCTGCCTGGGTGGTGATGTACCGCCAAAAATTGAGCTGGCAGAAAGGCAAGAACTTCTTGAAGGCGATACCATCTTACTATGCACCGATGGTTTATGGGGCGCAGTAGGCGACGATCAAATCAAACATGTTCTCCGCGGTTCTTCTATTGAAGAGAATGTCACCAAACTGCTTGATCTGGCTGAAGCAGCCAGCGAAGATAAAGGTGACAACATGAGCGCAATCGGCCTGCAATGGGGAGATAGGTTGCATAGTGATGTCGCGGTTTCAACCATGACCCTGCCCAAAGGCTTTTCAACTACCATTATGAACCCTATGACGCACAGTGATTATGATGGCTTAACAGACACGGACCAGCAGGACGATCTCAGCGATGAAGAAATTGAAAGAACTATTGCAGAAATACAAATCGCTCTGCAAAAGACCAAACGTACTTAGATTAACTTATAGCAGGATTTAACTTATGTCATCCAGTAACACAAACAATATTCGACCCAGCCAACGCGCGCTTAACCAATTGCGTAATGTTGAACTCATCCGTCACTACACCAAGCATGCCGAGGGTTCAGTACTGGTCAAGTTTGGTGATACGCATGTATTGTGTACCGCCAGCGTAGATGAAAAAGTCCCCGGATTCTTGAAAGGTAAAGGCCAGGGCTGGGTTACTGCCGAATACGGCATGCTGCCACGCTCTACCGGCAGTCGCATGGATCGGGAAGCTGCCCGAGGTAAACAATCCGGCCGCACCCAGGAAATTCAACGCTTGATCGGCCGCTCCTTGCGCGCCATTATCGATCTGGAAAAACTGGGTGAACGCAGCATCCAGATTGACTGTGATGTTATCCAGGCTGATGGCGGCACCCGCACTGCCAGTATTACTGGCGCTTATGTAGCACTGCATGATGCTATCTCTACCCTGTTAAAAAGCGGTAAAATCACAGAATCCCCACTCAAGGATTCTGTTGCTGCAATTTCCGTTGGCATGCACCAAGCCCAGCCAGTACTAGATCTGGACTATATTGAAGATTCTGACTGCGACACCGATATGAACGTAGTGATGACTGGCAACGGCGGCTTTGTTGAGATCCAGGGTACTGCCGAAGGTGAACCATTTTCACGTGAAGCCATGAATGCTATGCTGGACTTGGCCGTGTTAGGCATCAAGCAGCTGACAGATAAACAAAAAGAGGTTCTGAGTGTTTAAAAAACTGGTAATTGCCACCGGCAATAAAGGCAAACTACGCGAAATCCAACATCTACTCAGCGAGTTAGATATCGAGATTACCCCGCAATCCGAATTCAATGTACCGGAATGTGAAGAGCCGCACTGTACGTTTATTGAGAATGCGCTTACAAAGGCGCGCCACGCCAGCAAACATACCGGCTTACCAGCCTTGGCAGACGACTCAGGCCTATGCGTGGATGCACTGCAGGGTGCACCAGGCGTGTTATCCGCCCGTTATGCCGGTAAAAACCCGCCGAATAGCCTGCTCACACAGGACGAGCGCAATAATGACAAATTACTGCTGGAAATGAGCCGCGTGTCTAATCGCCATGCGCATTTTTATTGTGTCATGGTGCTGGTTCGCCATGAGCACGACCCTGAGCCAATTATTGCTGAAGGCAGCTGGCCTGGTATTATTCTGCGGGAATACCGCGGCAGTGATGGCTTTGGCTATGACCCTTTGTTTCTGGATGCCAAAACCGAAAAAACTGTCGCTGAATTACCGTTGGAAATTAAAAGCCGCATCAGTCACCGTGGTCACGCCATGGCTAAATTGCTACAAAAACTGGAAAGGCTGAGTCATGAGTAGTCCAGATAAAACTACGTGGCCTAAATGGGTGCGCGATGACCAAACCGTGGTTTCGTGTACCGAAAAGGTCAAAGTCATGACTGAAAACTTTGACGAAATCAAGCAAATAGCACAGGATGCGCTAGAAGATGGGTTGCTGATGGAAGTATCTGAACAGCAGATGCGTGATGCCCTGCACCAGCTGGTAGACGCGTTAATCAATCCTTACAAAAAGTAACCCCTTGTAAAAAGGTAAATCAGTATCAAAAAAATCATCGAAATCAAACCTGCAGCCAGCTTTAATGAGCAACCAATCATCACGATTGCACCGCTTGAGGGGGCAAGCACATTATCAGGCTTAACCAATCCACCGCCACTTTCACTTTACATACACATTCCATGGTGTGTACGCAAATGTCCTTATTGCGACTTTAACTCGCATGAAAGCCGCTTTAAAAATGGCGAAATACCTGAAACCGCTTATGTTGAAGCTTTGATTGCAGATCTGGAAGCTGCCACCCCCAAAGTATGGGGCAGAAAAATCAAAAGCGTATTTTTTGGCGGGGGCACACCCAGCTTGTTTTCGCCAGAAGCCATTCATAATATTTTAAGTAGCGTGCGAGCGCTCACTCCGCTCGAATTCGATGCTGAAATTACGCTGGAGGCAAACCCGGGGACTGTTGATAGCGCGCACTTTGCCGGTTACAAAGATGCTGGTGTTAACCGCCTATCACTCGGTATTCAAAGTTTTAATGCCGCTTATCTGCGAGCCTTAGGCCGTATTCACAATGACAAGCAGGCTATCGCTGCAGCCGAACTCGCGCTCAAAACTTTTGACCGTGTGAATTTTGACGTGATGTATGCATTGCCGCAGCAGACTTTAGAACATGCGCTTCAAGATGCCAGACAGGCTGTAGCACTGGGCCCGGATCACCTGTCTTTCTACCATTTAACCCTGGAACCTAATACGCCGTTTCACCGTACGCCGCCTAGCCTGCCGGACGACGATACCAGCGCAGATATGCAAATTGCTATTGAAGAATTTCTGGGCAAGCATGGTTACGAGCATTACGAAACTTCCGCCTTTGCAAAAAAAGGCATGCAAGCCAGACACAATCTCAACTACTGGCAATTCGGCGATTATTTAGGCATTGGTGCGGGGGCGCATAGTAAACTTAGCTATCACGATAAAATCACCCGCGAAACCAGAACCAAGCATCCCAAAGCCTATATGGAGCAGGTTAACCTTGGTAATGCGGTTGAACGTGTATGGGAAATCAGTAAAAATGAACTTGGCTTTGAGTTTATGATGAATGCGCTGCGGTTGATTGATGGCGTACCTGCCAACTTGTTCCAACAGCGTACGGGGCTTAGTCTAAATACGCTGGTTAATGCAATTAATACTGCTCAAAACAAAGGGTTACTAGCACTGGCACAAGATCGCATCCAGCCTACCCCATTAGGGCAGCGTTTTCTAAATGAGCTACTGGAATTGTTCCTTGATTAATCTTTTATAATCACGAAACAATGATTAAACGCACTATCAGTTTCTGGCAGATCTAAGAAAATTACTACAGGCAAGTGTTAGCAGGTTACAGAGGCTTAGATTGTGACCTGCTAATCTCGCCCTCAGCGGCAAGCCAATCATCTAATTCGTACCCAGGCTCAAAACCGCGCGACTCAGCTTTATAATAAGCACATTCGGCAATACTTAAACATTTGGCATCCTCACCCGCCTCGTTACATGCCTCTACATTCGTGTCACCATTGCCAGAAGGCGCTTCATGACGCCCTGTCTTCTTTTTCTTAAGTGTCATATCAATATCCATTTAATCAAAGAATAAAAAAAGCGGTGACACTAAGAGGGGAGAAAATCACAAAGCATTGATGAAAATGCCTGGAACAACGTGTCACCGTTATCGTTAATTTAATGAAATGACCAGGCAGCGTAAATGCGTGCAAACACTTAAGGGCTTACACTTATTATCGACACAACAACGGCTAAATTTAGTTTTTCTTGCGTACCAGCGCAATAAAAGCCCAAACCAAAGCCAACGGGATAAGTAGCGGGAATAGAAAAGGAGACATAAAAGCCGCAACAAACCCGATACCCAGAATAATGCAGCCAAAAATAATAATACCCGTACCAGCAAATACCAGTGTTAAAAGAATCGCCAGGCAAATTAAAGCAATCAACGCTACCGCCAGACCACCCACCCCCAGCAGCCCTTTAAAAGGCCCCTCAATTACCTGTCCATTAATAAGAATAGTTGTTGCGCTATTTTCAAAAAAAAGCGCCCATGAAACTAACGTTAACATCAAAACGGCAAAGATAATGGCAAAATTCTTTTTCATAAATAGACCCTCATTTTTAAAACCATGTATAAGAAATATAATGCAGAAAAATACCAAGTCGTTAGTCATTAACGTCATAAAAGCGCACTAAATTATCCCCCCCTCTTTGGCGAGATACAGCGTAATATCAGTAAACTTGAAGATTTCATGCGAACTGCCTTTATCATTAAACACCATTACACCTATACTTGTCGTGCAAAGATACGCCATCGTATTTTTGTATGTTCTTTCTGCCGGACTACCAACAAATAAGGTGCAGAAAAAGCCGAATATGAAACACCAAGGTGCTGTGAATCGATTTCAAAACTACGAAAATTTATTCAGACCAGGTGAGCTCGCCCGTAGCCAGACCAGCGTCCAGTTTTATCGATACTCTGGGCTTTGTAAAGAATTAGCCCTGACGTTTCACGGCCCCGCATCTCTGCACGAAGAGTATTAAGCATGGCATCACAAAAGTAACAAGCAAAGGTAAGAGCACTTAAGCAAACTGGAGTTCAGCATTGAACTTGCAATCCCACAACAAATCAATGGTGAAGACCATCATGGCCGACATTATCACTGCAAATCTCGATGAATTTACAGTAAAAATATCAGTTAACCCTTATGTGCTCATCTTAACGCGCAGTTCTGGGTAAGCTTTTTTTTGATAATGCCTTAATACTTGGAATTTGAATCTGATGTTGCTGCTCAAAAACAGTAGATGCACGCAAGTCCGGTTGTGATTCCTGATTCAACTTGATCGTTTCTGCAATAAAGTGCTGCTGCATATGCCTGCTTTTAGGATAAATCAGCCGAGATAAATCACTGATACTTTCTCCGGGCTGTAAAGGCCAATCCATTGTCGATAGCGATTCAGAACTTGCCGCAGCGGACAATAATGGAACAAACAACATCAGCGCCAACATCGATAATGTCAATTTATGTCCTGCTGCGTAAGTTTTCATCTCTCTATCCCTTTTCTTTTTTAGCCCTATCAATAGCGGCCAACACCTGTGCGGGTGCTGTACCGCCAATATGGTTACGGCTTTGCAGAGAACCTTCCAGTGTAAGTACTGCATATACATCCTCACTGATATCTGCCGCGAATTTTTGCAGGGTTGCCAGTGGCAAATCACTTAAATCCACTTTCTGGTCTACCGCATGGCGCACAGCCAGCGCGACGACCTCATGCGCATCCCTGAACGGCATACCTTTTTTCACCAGATAATCAGCCAGATCAGTCGCTGTAGCAAAACCCTCACTGGCAGCCTGACGCATGTTTTCTTTATCAACGGTAATACCGCGCATCATGTCGGCATAGATTTCCAGCGTTACCAGTAGAGTATCTGCCGTATCGAATAACGGTTCTTTATCTTCCTGGTTATCCTTGTTGTAAGCCAATGGCTGACCTTTCATCAAAGTCAGCAATCCAGTTAAATGACCGTACACACGGCCAGTCTTACCCCGCACCAGCTCCGGGACATCCGGGTTTTTTTTCTGCGGCATGATAGATGAGCCAGTGCAGAAACGGTCTGCGATATCAATAAACGCAAAGCGTGGCGAACTCCATAAAATCAGCTCTTCAGAAAGGCGTGACAAATGCATCATTACGAGTGAAGAAGCAAAGGTAAACTCAATGGCAAAATCACGGTCTGATACGGCATCCAGCGAGTTCTCGCATACACCATCAAAACCTAATAACCTGGCCACCATCTCCCGGTCAATCGGGTAACTGGTGCCTGCCAGCGCAGCTGCTCCCAAAGGCAGGCGATTGATGCGTTTTCTGCAATCGGTAAAGCGTGCCGCATCACGTTTCAGCATTTCTACATAGGCCATTAAATGGTGACCAAAAGTAACTGGTTGCGCCACCTGTAAATGCGTAAAGCCGGGCATTACTGTGTCATAATG
>JALRGX010000083.1 GCA_023259635.1 Methylotenera sp.
TATGTTGAAGTATTGGATGAATAACGAATCATCACTTTCAAAACAGCACCCTACTTACACTGCCATCAAATCTGCTTCTTTAACCTGCAGCATTTTATCTACCTCAGCAACCGCCCTGTCAGTTGCTTTCTGAATTTCATCTTGTGCGCGACGCTCATCGTCCTCTGAAATCAATTTATCTTTAATGAGTTTTTTCAACCCATCATTTGCATCGCGGCGGATATTACGGATTGAAACCTTGGCACTTTCACCCTCTGTACGCACAATTTTCGTCAGGTCACGGCGACGCTCTTCAGTAAGCATCGGCATAGGTACGCGAATCAAATCACCATTAGTGGCAGGATTCAAACCCAGGTCACTGTCACGAATTGCTTTTTCAATTTTAGCAATCATGTTTTTTTCATAAGGCTGCACATTGATTGTTCGCGCATCGCCTAAATTCACATTAGCTACCTGATTGACTGAAACCATAGCGCCATAATATTCAACCATCACGTGATCAAGCAAGCCAGTGTGCGCACGTCCTGTACGGACTTTTGCCAAATCATTTTTAAGTGCCTCCAATGATTTCTGCATTTTTTGTTCGGCTGTTTTTTTTACATCATCTAACATTTATTTCTCCAACTCAATTTCCGACAGTTTATTTATCAGTCGTCTCAACTATTCAAGCTATTAAGGTAAAACTTTTGTACCTTCATCTTCACCCATTACCACTTTTTTCAAGGCACCTTGCTTGAAGATGCTGAATACAGAAATTGGTAATTTTTGATCGCGGCATAAAGTTAAAGCAGTCGCGTCCATCACTTTAAGATTCTTGATAATCGCCTCATCAAAAGTAATGGTTTTATAGCGCATTGCTTCCGGATTGGTTTTAGGGTCATCAGTGTATACACCGTCAACTTTAGTTGCTTTAATTACGATTTCGGCATTAATCTCCATGCCTCGCAATGCAGCAGCCGTATCCGTCGTAAAAAACGGATTGCCTGTACCGGCACCAAAAATTACTACACGCCCTTCTTCCAAATAGCGGATTGCTTTGCCACGGATATAAGGTTCGGCAACTTGCTCGATACTTAATGCAGACTGCACACGTGCATTCAAACCTATATTTCTCATGGCATCCTGCAAGGCCATGGCATTCATCACAGTTGCCAGCATCCCCATATAATCAGCTGTGGCTCTGTCCATTCCCGCAGCGGCTGGTGCCACACCGCGGAAAATATTACCGCCGCCAATCACTACGGCTACCTGCACTCCCAAATCTACGACCTCTTTAATTTCATTAACAATGCGAGAGATGGTGGCACGATTGATGCCATAAGTATCATCTCCCATTAAGGCCTCACCAGACAGTTTAAGTAAAATGCGCTTATAGGCTGGTTGTGACACGGGGGCTCCTCAATTTTCAAGTTTGCTTATTTAAGCATAAAACGGTGTTCTTAGGCATAAAATTAAACCCAAGACAGTTAATTCCATACTAAATTTTACTAAAAAAAATGGATTAAGCTTTACGCTTAATCCATTTTATTTTTTAACACGGTAATTAAAACAAATTACCGGTCATTACTTATACCTTGGCTGCCGCCGCAACCTCAGCTGCGTAATCAACCACAGCTTTTTCAATACCTTCACCAACAGTGTACATTGTGAATGAAGCCACGCTGGCACCTTTAGATTTAAGCAATTGCTCAATCGTTAATTTGTCATCTTTAACAAAAGTCTGACTTAACAGCGTCACTTCCTTCAAGAACTTCTGAACAGTACCGTCTGCAATTTTTTCAAGCATTGCATCTGGTTTGCCAGCTTCTTTTGCTTTCTCAATAGCTACACGGCGTTCTGCTTCGATCAGGCTTGCATCTATACCAGAAGCGTCTAATGCTTTAGGCTTAGCTGCAGCGATATGCATTGCAATATCTTTAGCCAATACATCATCACCGCCAACCAAATCCAGAATCACACCGATTTTGCTGCCATGGACATAGCTTGCCAATTTACCTTGAACTGCAGGGCGAACAAAGCGGCGAATTGTGATGTTCTCACCAATTTTACCAACCAGTTGCGCGCGCGTTTCTTCAACAGTAGCACCACGCATAGGTGATGCAGAAACAGCTTCAACATCAGCTGCGTCACTTGCTGCGATAACGCCAGCCAATTCGTTTACAAATTTCACAAAATCTTCATTTTTTGCACAGAAGTCAGTTTCTGAGTTTACTTCAACCAATGCGCCAGTTTTACCATCAGCACTGATGCTGATACCTACAGTACCTTCAGCAGCTACACGGCCAGCAGCTTTACTTGCTTTGTTGCCAAAGCGAACACGCAAGATCTCTTCCGCACGTGTCATATCACCTTCAGCTTCTGTTAAAGCCTTTTTACAGTCCATCATCGGCGCATCTGTACGCTCACGTAATTCTTTTACCATAGCGGCGGTAATTTCAGCCATATCAAGCTCCTTATCATAATAAGTCACATTAAAATTGAGACTTAACTAATTATTTTAAATGTTTATTTGATGCAAAATTAAACTAAAAAGGGGCGCAAGGCCCCTTTTTATTTAAGTAAAATTATTCAGCAGCTACTTCAGCTGTTTCTTCGCCAGCAGCTTTAACAATTTCATTGATTACAGAGCTACGGCCTTCAAGCACAGCGTCTGCTATACCACGTGCGTACAAACGAATTGCACGGCTTGAGTCATCGTTACCTGGGATTACATAAGCAACGCCGTCAGGTGAGTTGTTAGTATCAACAACGCCGATTACTGGAATGCCTAATTTGGCAGCTTCAGTAATAGCACCGCTCTCATGACCAACGTCAATGATGAAAATTGCATCAGGCAAGCCACCCATCTCTTTAATGCCACCGATAGAGCGCTCTAATTTTTCAACTTCACGCTTGTAGCCCAGAGCTTCTTTTTTACCGAATTTTTCAATGCTACCGTCTTGCAGCATTGCTTCGAAATCATTCAAACGCTTGATAGATTGCTTAACTGTTTTAAAGTTAGTCAACATACCGCCCAACCAGCGGTGGTTAACATAAGCACAACCTGCACGGCTTGCTTCTTCTTTAACGATGTCACGAGCCTGACGCTTGGTGCCTACAAATAAGATGCGACCTTTATTAGCAGCCAATGTACGCACATGTTTCAGCGCATCTTCAAACATTGGCAATGTTTTTTCAAGGTTAACAATATGAATTTTGTTGCGATCGCCAAAAATGAACGGTGCCATTTTTGGGTTCCAGTAACGGGTTTGATGGCCGAAATGAACTCCAGCTTCCAACATCTGACGCATAGTAACAGACATATAAATCTCTCTTCAAAAGGGTTATTAATTCATACAACACCAGAAACACCCTAGCACAAAGCCACATAGGCCAAACTAAAGCACCCTTGATTGGGTTGTATGTAAATTTACACATAACTTATGTGACTTTAACTACTCAAATCAACAGAAATGTGTTTTGCAGAAATTGCAAAGGCGCAATCATACCATTAAGAGATTGAGTTTGCTAGACTTTAATACATGGAAATACCAGATTACCAATCTGCGGCTATTTTTGTCTGCGGCTATTTTTGCGGCCATGCCACTTTCCAGGGATGGTTATACTTAACGACTTGGTAACATCACAACCTCTTAACCACCTCACTTAACAAATGCGCACCGTGTTCTCTACAGCGATGGCTGCATATGTTAAAATGCGGTATTAACTATTTATCTAGATATCATGGCAATCTCAATTAAAAACCAACAAGACATTGAAAAAATGCGTATTGCAGGCAAGCTGGCCGCTGAAGTGCTTGACTTCATTACACCGCATGTTGTGCATGGCGTAACAACGGATCAACTTGATAAACTTTGCCATGATTATATAGTTGATATCCAAAAAGCCATACCCGCGCCACTCAATTACGCGCCAGATGGACATAGACCATATCCAAAATCAATTTGCACTTCCATCAATCAGCAAATTTGCCATGGTGTACCCGGCGACAAGGCTCTAAAAAACGGTGATATTGTAAATATTGATATCACTGTGATTAAAGACGGCTACCATGGCGATACCAGCCGCATGTTCTGTGTTGGCGCTCCATCTATCCAGGCTAAGCGTTTGTGTGACATTACATACCAAGCCATGTGGTTAGGTATTTCCAAAGTAAAACCCGGTGCAACATTAGGCGACATCGGACATGCCATTCAAACGTTCGCTGAAAAAAGCGGTTATAGTGTCGTGCGCGAATTTTGTGGGCATGGCATTGGCAAAGTGTTTCACGAAGAACCTCAGGTGCTGCACTATGGCAAACCAGGGACAGGCCTAAAGCTGCAGGCTGGCATGATGTTTACCATTGAACCGATGATCAATGCCGGCAAACGTGATATCAAGCAGATGCCTGATGGCTGGACAATCGTAACCAAAGATCGAAGCCTTTCTGCCCAATGGGAGCACACCATTCTGGTAACTGACGCCGGCTATGAAATCATGACATTATCCGATGGGACACCTCCACCCCCGGATTTTATTTTGAAAACTTAAATACTGCATCATCAGGGACGTATTGTAGATTCATACTAAAAAATCAGATTCACCATGCAGCCCCATCAAACATCCAAAACCGACGATAGTGATAAAAGCAAACTTTTATCACTTCGCCATGCATTGCAGAATGGTTTTCTAGCATTAAAAACTGATTTTTCTAAAAATAAAAATATTAACCATCTATTCAGACAGCACCGCAAACTGATTGATCAGTTGCTCGTACAACTCTGGGGCGAGTTAAGTACTAACACAAATTGTTGCCTAATCGCTGTTGGTGGTTATGGACGCGGAGAACTCTATCCACACTCTGATATTGACTTGCTTATCTTAATACCAGAAAACACTCAGGATAATGTCAGGCTGAATAATGAAATAGAGCACCTAATCGGCATGATGTGGGATTTGGGTTTAAACGTAGGCCATAGTGTACGCAGCCTCAGCGAGTGCATTACTGAGGCACAAAAAGATATTACCGTACAAACCAACTTACTCGAATCGCGAATTTTGGCTGGCAATAAGTCGTTATATAAACACTTTCTTAATCACACCAATAACATCTCCGACCCGCTTGCTTTTTTTGAAGCAAAATTAAAAGAGCAAGATCAGCGTCACGCTAGATATAACGATACTGCCTACAATCTCGAACCTAACATTAAGGAAAGCCCCGGCGGTCTGCGCGACCTGCACATGATTACATGGCTGGTACGGGCTCTACACCCCAATTCCAGTTTGGGCTCTAGTGTTTGCAATGTGTGGAGTTTGTTAATCAGGCAGCATGTAATTTCAGAACAAGAAGCAAAACAGATTCGCTACCATGAAAAAAAACTACAGGCTCTGCGAATTCAACTACATTTCTTAAGTGGCCGCAGGGAAGATCGCTTGCTGTTCGATTTTCAAAATGAGATAGCCCACACACTTGGATATAAAAACACTCCTCGCAAACGTGCCAGCGAACAACTCATGCAAACATACTACCGCAGCGTAAAGTTTGTGGAGCTAATGAACGAAATACTGCTCAAGCAATTCAGGCAAATATTATCCGTAAAACCACCGATAATAAACCAAATCAATGCGCACTTTGAGTCGCATGACGGGCTGCTGGAAGCAAAATACCCGAATTTACTGCAACAGCAGCCGAGTGCGATTTTTGAAGCATTTTTACTATTACAGCAAAAACCTGAGCTTAAAGGCATGGGCGCAAGCTTGCTGCGTAATTTGCAGCGCGTCAGAAGCCTGGTCAATCGTGATTTTAGAAATGACCCAAAGAACAAGAAACGTTTTATTGAAATATTATCTCAACCCAATGGCGTCAATCATGCGCTGCGGGCAATGAACCGTTACGGGATATTAGGCAGCTATATTCCTGCATTTGGCAGGATTATCGGACAAATGCAGCATGATTTATTTCATGTTTATACGGTTGATGAGCACATTTTAAATGTATTGGCAAACTTGCGTCGCTTTTCCAAGCCGGAACTCAGGCATGAGTTTCCGCTATGCAGCCAGTTGTTTTCAGAATTTAATGCCCCGCATTTACTATACCTTGCGGCTTTATTTCATGATATTGCAAAAGGCAGGGGTGGCGATCACTCAAGCTTAGGTTGCGTTGATGCTATTAAATTCTGTAAGTTACATGGATTACCAAAAGCAGACGGCGCACTCGTAGCATGGCTGGTGGAATCACACCTGAAGATGTCGCTGATCGCACAGAAAACCGATTTATCTGATCCTAGTGTCATTGAATCATTTGCCAATCTTGTTCAGGATGAACGCCGACTAAATGCACTTTATTTACTGACGGTTGCAGATATACGGGGAACCAGCCCCCTTGTGTGGAATGCATGGAAAGCCCGGCTGCTGGAAAGCTTGTTCCATGCTACAAAACGGGCATTAGTTGAACCTGCATTCCATGCCAAACAAACAATTGCAACACGCATCAACGAAGCTTCTGAAAAGCTAAACAGGTTTGGTATCAGCACCAAGACATACCAACAGCTATGGGCGCAGTTCGGAGAGAATTATTTTGTTCGCCATGAGAGTGATGAAATTGCATGGCACAGCCGCTTATTAACACCGCATTTGAATAGCGTTACGCCGATTGTACGTGCCAGATTAAGCCCCCATGGCGACGGCATTCAGGTCATGATCTACACTAAAAACCAGAATGATATCTTCGCCAGAATCTGTAACTTCTTTGATCGAATGGGCTACGACATTGTTGAGGCCAAAATATATACTACCCAGCATGCCTATGCCCTCGACACCTTCACGATTCTTGACCAATCAGGTAAATCTGTCAGTTATACCGGGTTACTGAAATTTATCGAAACCCAGCTGACAAGCAAGCTTGGCGAAAACGAGACCCTTGAATCGCCACTTAAAGGACGATTAAGCCGTCAGGTAAAACACATGCCCATTCAGGCACAGATTACTATTGCTGAAGAAGCCGAAAACAATAATCACAAACTGGACATCATTGCCAATGACTGCCCTGGCCTGCTCGCGACCATAGCGCAGCAATTTCTGAAATACGACATAGAACTACATAACGCAAAAATCAATACATTGGGCAATCGTGCTGAAGATACATTCTTAATTTCGGCACGAAGCGGCCATAAACTTGACACTCAGCGCATTGATAGCCTGCTGCACTCATTACTTAAGGAAATTTAACTCCTGTTTACTGGCCGTTAAACCGGCTCAATAAAACAGGATATGTACACTACCCTAGTTGGTAATGCTTGCGTAATGCTTTCTTTACATTCCACGTGCAAGACATTCCTGCTGGAAAAGTGACCAGATCGCCAGCAACAAAGCTCACTGGCTCTCCACCATTGGGTGTCACAGTAACTTCACCTTCCAGAATATAAGCGATTTCCTGAGTACCGAAACTCCAGGGGAATTGCGAAACTTCTTTAGACCATGTCGGCCAACGGGTTACACCTAAAGCTGTCAATTTTTCCTGGCTTGGTTTTTCTACGATAATTTTGCTCATTTTCAACCCCATTCAGTATATAAAGTACAATAAAAAAGCCTTGATCTCTCAAGGCTTTATTTTATGCGCTATATACTAAAATGCAATTATGAATGCTTGTAATGTTTTTTCAGTTGTTTAGTCACTTCCCAGTTTGATTTTAAACCTTTAGGGAAAACAACAAAGTCACCTGCTTTAACTACAACAGTTTCGCCGCCTTGTGGGGTAACGCGAATTTCACCTTCCAGCACATAAGCGCTTTCTGTCATGCTGAAATCCAGAGGGAATTTAGAAGGTGCACAATCCCAAATAGACCAGCTTGATACACCTAATTCCTTCAATTTTTCTTCTGACGGGTTATGGTCAATAATAATTTGGCTCATTGTTTCATCCTTAAAATTTAATCACTGCAAAAACAAATGCCGCTCATTAAAGCGGCATTTATGAATTTGGCGGAAGAGGTGAGATTCGAACTCACGGTGGGCGTGAACCCACGACAGTTTTCAAGACTGTAGCATTAAACCGCTCTGCCACTCTTCCAGTCTGTTTCGCCACCTGTATAGCGAAGGCAGCATTATAACAACAAATTAATCGTCTTGGAAATCCTGATTTGGAAAAAAAACATCAGAAAATCCAAAATCTTTTAAATTATTAATACGCATCGGGTACAAAATACCATCGAGATGGTCGCATTCATGCTGTACAACACGCGCATGAAAACCACTTACCAACCTGTCTATTTTATTACCATACTGATCATAACCTGCATAATGCAGACGCTGATAGCGCGGCACTATACCCCTCATTCCCGGAACTGACAAGCACCCTTCCCATCCGTCTTCCATCGCGTTACCAACCGGAGTTAATTCCGGATTGATTAATACGGTAAATGGAACAATATCAGCATCAGGATAACGCGGGTTAATGGAATCATCAGATGCCTTCTGGCCAAATATCACTACGCGCTGGCTAACACCGATCTGCGGTGCAGCAATACCGGCACCATTCATATGCTTCATCGTATCTTCCATATCCAGAATCAAGCTATGCAACTCAGGAGTATCGAATACTTCAATCGGTTTGGCTTTCAATAGCAGGCAAGGGTCACCCATACGTAGAACTTCTCTGATAGCCATATACAAACCTTTAGATTTAATGTTTTTTATTTTTTATTTACTGCCGACAGGACAATAACCTTCCGTCATTAACTGCCCAAGAATATTGCGCACACGGGCTAACGTCTGATTTAGATTTAAAATTACATCTTCGTAATTAATCGCATGCAGGCTGTCGCCACGTCCTGCAGCATAATTAGCAACAGGACATATCGCCGCATAGCTGATACCCAGTTCGCGCGCCAAAGCGGCTTCCGGCATGCCGGTCATACCGACCATAGACGCCCCATCGCGCTCTAGGCGGTCAATCTCTGCGGCGGTTTCCAGCCTAGGCCCCTGTGTCGCAGCATATACCCCATGATTCACTATGTTTTCACCAATTTCCAATGCCGCCTGCTGAATTTTTTCACGCAATCTATGACAGTAAGGTTCGGTAAAATCTATATGCTTCACTGGATTATTAATGCCATCGTAATAAGTGTTCTGCCTGCCATGAGTGTAATCTATGATTTGATGCGGCAAAGCAATCATGCCCGATGACAGCTCAGGGTGTATGCCACCAACCGTAGCGATAGCAGCAATCTCGGTCACGCCCTGCAAATGCAGCGCGTAGATATTGGCGCGGTAATTTACTTCATGCGGCGGTATGGTATGCCCGTTGCCGTGACGTGCCAGAAAAATAACTTCGCCACCGCATATTTCACCAAAAATCAAGGGCTGCGATGGTTCACCGTATGGTGTGCGTACAATGACACGTCTGTTAACGCGCAGATTTTCCAACTCAGTTAAACCGGTACCGCCAATAATCGCCAGCATGTTAGCTTTCCAAAATTATATTTATTTCATTTTAGCAAAGCTTGATTAGATTTTTGAATAAATATTACTCCCTGTCACGATAGCATCACCTAAAATTAAGCTGCAAAAACCCATGCTGTTTATGTCATACTCTCGCCATGACGAAAAATCATCCTGAAGCCCTTTCTGAATCAGCAGCTGTAGCGCTCCAAAGCCTGAACCATGCAGCCAGCCATTATGAAAATTTCCCGGTAGCTTCTGTGTTTTTACCTAAACATTTGCGTGAGCCAATAGCGCTAATATATAGCTTCGCCAGACAAGCGGATGATTTTGCTGACGAAGGTGATTTTACAATTGAACAGCGATTAGCTTCATTGAACAAATTCCGCGACGAGCTGGATTTGCTCCAAGCCTATATCAAACCACAAACAGCGTTTTTTACAGCATTGGGTTTAATGGTTAAGTCAGAAAAATTACCACTAATGCCTTTTTATGACCTGCTGGATGCCTTCAGCCAGGATGTCACAAAAATACGTTATCAGAACTATGGTGAAGTTCTGGAATATTGTTCACGATCAGCCAACCCCATAGGCAGACTGCTATTACATCTTTACCAGGCCGCTGCACTGAAAAACATTGCATTGTCTGATAACATCTGTACTGCACTGCAAATCATTAATTTCCTGCAGGATATTGCGATTGATTTTAAAAAGAATGGTGGCAAACAACGCATTTACATGTGTCAGGATGAGTTGTTGCGATTCAATGTTACAGAGCAGCAGATTGCAGATTATGTGAATGCATCCGCGCATATCGACCAGAATTGGCAGCAGTTTATGCAGTTCAACTTACAGCGTGTGCATGCCCTGCTCACTGCCGGCAAACCTCTGGGACGCATTTTGAAAGGTCGCATTGGCTTCGAAATGCGTATGATTATTGCAGGCGGTGAACGTATTATCGCTAAAATAAGCAAAGTAAAAGGTGATGTTTTCAAGCACAGACCCACTCTTAATTATTGGGATTGGCTGCTGATATTGATGAAAGCACTCTTAAGAATTTAAATCCAACATATAAAATATTCGTATACTGACTAACCATGACGCCCAAGCAATACTGCCAACAGAAAACAGCCACCAGCGGTTCCAGTTTTTATTACAGCTTTATGTTTTTACCAAAACAAAAACGTGAGGCCATCACAGCCCTCTATGCCTTTTGCCGGGAAGTGGATGACGTTGTCGATGAATGCACAGAGCTAAAAGTTGCCCAAGTTAAACTTGCCTGGTGGAAAGAAGAGATTCAGAACCTTTATAAGGGGAATCCTATACACCCTGTTACTAAAGCCCTGCAGCCTTTTATTCACACCAACCATCTCAGTGAAGAACATTTCATCGAAATTATTGACGGTATGGAAATGGACCTGAATTTCAACCGTTACCAGGACTTTAAACAGCTACAGCTTTATTGCTATCGCGTTGCCAGTGTAGTCGGGATTTTATCGGCTCAGATATTTGGGTTCCATAATCGAAAAACCCTCAAGTTCGCACATGACTTAGGCTTGGCGTTTCAACTGACCAACATCATCAGGGATGTCGGTGAAGATGCACGCCGCAATCGCATTTACATTCCATTAGATGATCTAGCCAAATTTGATGTCAGTGAAGAGGACATTCTAAACAGCCGTGAATCGAATGCCGTAAAGAACTTATTAGAATTCCAGATTGAACGTGCTGAAAGCTATTACGATCGAGCCTTAAACGAATTGCCGAATGAAGACAGAAAAAGCCAACGCGTAGGCTTGATCATGACAGCGATTTACCGCACCCTGTTGCGTGAAATTAAAGCAGATGGTGCTGAAAGAGTATTAAACTTCCGCACTTCTTTAGGTACATTACGCAAACTTTCCCTGGCATTTAATGCCTGGTTGAAAAATCTATAAAAATTAAAAGATTAAGCGATCAATATGCATAAATCCCATGTAGCCATTATTGGCGGCGGCTGTGCTGGTTTAAGTGCGGCAGCAGCCTTGGTTGAACACGGTTACGATGTTACATTATTTGAGGCGGGATCACAGCTTGGTGGTCGGGCAAGAACTGTAGCTGTAGAAACAAATGGCCTGATGCATTTACTGGATAACGGGCAGCATATATTACTGGGCGCATATGAAGAAACGCTGGCTTTGCTTAAAAAGGTCGGCATCAATAGAAAAAAGGTTTTTCTGCGCATTCCCTTGCGCATTAATATGCAGTCAGACAATGCAAAATCCGCGTTCACACTTAAATCAGTCAACTTTTTACCTGCTCCACTCAACCTGTTATTTGGCCTCTTGTTTTGCAAAGGGGTAAGCTTTAAAGAGCGCATGTCCGCATTAAAATTCATGCTCGATCTTAAAGATACGCAATATCAGATTGCACGTGACGTGCCTTTAAAACAATTTTTAATCAATCAAAAGCAATCCAGAAAACTCATTGAGTTCCTGTGGGAACCGCTATGCCTTGCCGCATTGAATACACCAATAGCGAAAGCCAGCTCACGCATATTTTTGAATGTGCTACGCGATACATTTTCCGGAAATAAAAAGAACAGCGACTTTCTGTTACCACGCCTGGATTTATCCAAAATTATCTCCGAGCCGTTATCACATTACATTCAAGCCAGAGGCGGAACCATTCAACTCAATCAACGTGTACGCCGCATTGAAGTTGAAGGTGATGGCTTTGATATAGAAACACGTAACGGAAAGTCGCATTTCAGTCACGTGATTATCGCGGTATCGCCAGCCCGCATAGAGAAACTGATAGCCTCATTACCAAAACTTAATCACGTTATTGAGCACACGCAAACCTATCAATATCAACCCATCTACACCATCTATCTGCAATATCCTCCTGGAACCAAGTTACCAAGCCCGATTTCCGGCTTGAGTGGCACTATTAGCCAATGGGTATTTGACAGGGGGCAGCTTTGTGACCAGAAAAATTTGATTTCAGTCATTGTCAGTGCCGAAGGGAAACATCAGGATCTCACACAGGATGAACTGGCATTAAGGGTAGCAAAAGAACTTAACCGGGCATTCCCCGGCCTGAACAAGCCCTTGTGGCATAAAGTGATTGCTGAGAAACGCGCGACTTTCTCATGTGCACCCAACCTGCCACGCCCAACTAACAGGACTGCGCAGCCAAATGTATTCCTGGCAGGCGACTACACCTATCCGGATTACCCAGGCACTATTGAGGGCGCCATCAGAAGCGGTATTTACTGCGCTAATTTGATACACAATAAGTAACTAACTGTTACGTATGTGACTGAGCGCCTGCTCCAGACGCTCAACAGCGATTACTTCAATGCCATCAATAGACTGTTTAGGCGCGTTGGCTTTAGGTACGATCGCTTTTGTAAAACCAAGTTTAGCAGCCTCTTTAAGACGCACCAAGCCACCCTGTACCGGCCGCACTTCCCCGGCCAACCCAACTTCACCGAATACTATAAGTTTATTATCTAATGGATTGTTTTTTAATGAAGAAACAATAGATAAAAGCACAGCCAAATCCACAGCGGGCTCGCTGATTTTCACGCCACCCACAGCATTAATAAACACGTCCTGATCAAAACACGGGATACCGGCATGGCGATGCAATACCGCAAGCAACATGGCTAGGCGGTTCTGCTCTACCCCCACACAAAGCCGTTTGGGATTCGGCGCATGCGCTTCATCCACCAGCGCCTGAATTTCAATCAGCAGTGGGCGGGTACCCTCCTGCGTCACCGTGATGCAGGAACCGGCAACCTGCTCGCTATGGTGGGATAAGAACAATGCTGAAGGATTGCTTACCTCACGCAACCCCTTCTCCGTCATGGCAAATACACCAAGCTCATTGACCGCGCCAAAACGATTCTTGAACGCGCGGATCAGGCGGAAACTGGAGTTTGAATCCCCCTCGAAGTACAGCACGGTATCCACGATATGCTCCAGCACGCGCGGACCAGCCAAAGCCCCCTCTTTAGTAACATGGCCTACCAATATCACACAGATACCGGCCTGTTTGGCCAAACGTGTCAATTGCGCAGAACATTCGCGCACCTGGGCTACAGAGCCCGGGGCTGATTGCAGCGCTTCAGAATAAATCGTCTGGATAGAATCAATCACGGCAATATCAGGCTTATGTGCCTGCAATGTCGCCAGTATTTTTTCCAGGTTAATCTCGGCCAGCAGTTCAATCGGACTCGCATCCAGGCCGAGGCGTTTGGCTCGCATTGCTATCTGCTGCGCTGACTCTTCGCCGCTGACATAAATCGCTTTGCGCGGCTTGGGCTTGGTCATGGCGCCGATGTGGCACAAGGTCTGCAGCAATAATGTAGATTTACCAATACCGGGGTCGCCACCAATCAGCACTACACCGCCCGCTACCAAACCGCCGCCTAAAACACGGTCAAACTCACTTACACCGGTAGGCTGACGCGGCACCTCTGCCGCTTCTACATCCGCCAGCTTTTGCAGCACACTGCATTGCGCAACACCATCAAATTTATTGGCATAACGGTTTGTGCTGACAGTATCAGCAATGCTTTCCACCAATGTATTCCATGCCATGCAACTAGGACATTGGCCCTGCCATTTTGGCTCTTGTGCACCGCATTCCGTACAGGAATAAATTGTTTTAGCTTTTGCCATCAATCAACCATTTTCATTTGTACGCGCGATGAAACTGCACACAACAACTCATACCCTACGGTATCTGCAGCTTCGGCAACCGCATCTACCGGAATCAGCTTACCCCACAATTCTACCGGACTGCCAATACCAGCCTCCGGTATATCAGTAATGTCACAAAACAGCATATCCATCGACACACGACCTAACGTCCTGGTGATTTTGCCGCACACAGCAATTGGCGCGCCATGCGGGTGTTGATCGCCCAACAAACCGGCATGTCTAGGGTAGCCATCGGCATAGCCGCAGGCCACTATACCCACACGTGTAGTTTTGTTTGCTGTAAAACGGTTACCGTAACCGATGCTTTGCCCGGCATCGATAGTCTGTACGCCTATAATTTCACTGGTAAACTGCATAACAGGCTTCAAGCCAAATGCAGAAGCCGGCATACCGCTTACCGTACTTGCGCCATAAAGCATAATACCGGGACGTACCCAATCGGCCTGCAAGCTTGAATAACGTAGAATAGCAGCTGAATTTGCCAGTGATGTCGGCTGTGCAAGGCCTTTAATGGTTGCTTGAAACAATGCCAGCGGCGCCTCTATGCCAGGGTCTTTATCCGCAGTAGCAAAGTGTGTCATGAAAGTGATACTTGCGACATTGCGGCTAGCTTTTAATTGATCAAATGCAGCAATAAATTCGCCCGCTATAAAACCAAGGCGATTCATACCTGAATTCATTTTGAGGTGAAGCACCTGAACAATTTAACCCTACCTGCGACCAATGCAGACTTGCTGGCCTTCCAACAGCGTGTCAACCAAGTCAGCCGCCGCTACGATCGCTTTGAAATGACCTACCGCGAGACGGTGTCTCTGGCCAAAGACCTCTACGATCTGCCGCCAGAAGAACTGGCAGCAATCCCGACCGTATGTGGT
>JALRGX010000150.1 GCA_023259635.1 Methylotenera sp.
GGCCGTTGATCAGCGTCGAGGTATCAACCGGCGTCATCACACTGGCCTCGGATGCGCCAAGTATCAGCGCCTGAGTCACGCCGCGCGCCGCCTTTTGCTGTGCCGTCCAACTTGCTGAGAACCAGGCCGGTAACGCCAAGCGCATCATCAAAAATCCTGACCTGGTTTACGGCATTCTGCCCGGTATTGGCATCCAGCACCAGCAGCACTTCATGTGGTGCGCCAGGCAGCGCTTTATCCATTACGCGTTTCACCTTGGCAATTTCATCCATCAGGTGCAATTGTGTGGGCAGGCGGCCGGCGGTATCGGCCAGAACGATATCAATATTTTTGGCACGTGCAGAATTAATGGCGTCGAACATGACCGCAGCTGGGTCTCCGCTGCTCTGGGCAACTACATGTACATTGTTGCGCTCACCCCAGACTTGTAATTGCTCGCGTGCTGCGGCCCTGAAAGTATCGCCTGCAGCAATCAGTACACTTCTGCCTTGTGACTGGAAATGTTTTGCCAGCTTGCCGATAGTGGTGGTTTTTCCTGCGCCGTTCACACCTGCTAGCATAATGATGAAAGGTTGATGCGTGGACGTATCCAGAGGTTTTTGCAGTGGTGATAATAAGTCTGATAGCGCTTCTTTCAACGCTATTTTGAGTTGGGTTGTATCATCCAGGCTTTGGCGTTTTACGCGGTTTTTGATGTCGTCCAGCAAGTACTCTGTAGCGCTGATGCCAACATCTGAAGTTAGCAAAATTGACTCGAGCTCTTCGTAGACTTCAGCGTCGATTTTACCGCCACCGAAAAGCCCGGCCAGTTGATTGCCCAGCTGGTTGCGAGTTTTGGCCAGCCCCTGTTTTAAACGCTCGGCCCAGTTCTTGCTGGCCGATTCTTCCACGGCAGTGTCAGCGGGTTTGAGTTTATTATCTTCTGCGCCTGGTGCGGGCTTGTCTTTTTTGAAAATATTGAACATGGGAATTAAGCTAATATTAATAACGCTATTTTAGCTTAATTCTATAACACACGATGCATCAGTTGTAGCTTACTTGTTACCCGACTTTGTGCAATTTTCAAGTAATTCGTATATACCCATGCCAATTACCATGGCTACCACAAAGATGATGCCTTTGATGCTGCCGGTACCTAACAAGACAAATGCAGGGGCGGGGCAAATTCCTACCAGGCCCCAGCCAATACCAAAGCCCAGGCTGCCCAGTACCAGACGTTTGTCGATAACGCGGTTGGTCGGCAGCTGGATAGAAAATCCCAGGTAACTCAGGCTGCGTTTCTTTGCGATAGCAAAAGCAATCAGGCCTATGCCGATTGCACCGCCCATGACCAGGCCTAGAGATGGGTCCCACAGGCCTGCGATATCAAGAAATGCCAGCACTTTAGCTGGGTTGGCCATGCCGGCCAGAATCAGGCCGATGCCAAATATCAGGCCGGAAAGTAACGAGAACGTCAGGGCGGCAGTGTTGCTGGTATTGTTTTTCATTGCTTTAAACTCCTGCCAAATGACGTACGATGTAAACAGTGATAACCCCGGTAGCCATAAAAGCCAGTGTGGCAACGATTGAGCGTGGAGATAAACGTGAAATGCCGCAAACACCGTGACCGCTGGTGCAGCCGGAGCCGTAGCGTGTACCAATGCCAACAATCAAGCCTGTGATGGCGAGCAATGTATTGCTTGATTCGATTTGAATGTCTGGTAACGGAGCAAATTGTAACCACACAAATGGTGCTGCGGTCAGGCCAATGATGAATGCCAGACGCCAGCCGATGTCTCTGAATTTGGGTCTGAGCAGACCACCCAAAATGCCGGTAATACCGGCGATGCGGCCGTTAAAAAGTATGAACAATGCAGAAGCTACGCCGATCAGTGCGCCACCAGCAAGTGCGGTCCATGGTGTAAAGTTATTCCAGTCGATTAACATAAGTTCAATTCAGCTATAAATGAAAAGAGGCCGCGGACATGTGCACGCGACCTTGTTGGTTGAATTATATCTTAAATTACAGTTGCCAGCCGTAAGCAATGCCAAGTGAATCTTCGTACATTTTCAAGTTGGCTTCAGCTCCCGGAACGAATGGAATAGAGCCGCTGCCTTTTACTTCATGTTCAAACGCATGCATGTAGGACAAAGAAAGCTCTGATTTATTTGGTAATACGTAGGTTGCACCAAAAGTGACGTGATCTTGTACTACACCAGGAGCAAGAATGTTAAACATGGTTTCGCTTTTGGGAATAGGTTGTGATGCATGGTTGTAACCGGCACGCACAGTCAAGTTTTCATTCCAGGCATAGCTGGCGCCCACTTTAATTGCAGTAACATCTCTCCACCCGAAACCCGGGCCGGCTTTAGAGCCAAGCTGGTTTGTAAAGAAATTAGTAACGGAGTTGCCAACTGAATCTATATCGCTATAGTTGATGCGTTGTACGTCTGCTGCCACTGTCAATGCTGGAGTTGCTTTAACTGCTATACCCAAACCGTAAGTTTCAGGAATATCAAAATCGCCGCCCTCAGCAAATAAGCCTTTGTACTTATCAAAGTTGCTCATGTAGGTTTTGCTTTGGTAAGTTGCGCCTAATGTAAGTGCATCGTTCACCTGGCCAATCCAGCCGATATGCAAGCCGGCGCCGTATGATGAGTCGTAACCTTTGTTGGTAACTTTGCTAGGTGATTCTGAGCCATCATAAGGGGGCGGGTATGAGAAATTCTCCAAACCTTTCAATTCAAAGCGCTGGTAAGCTAAATTAACGGCAACGCCAATAGTGTTTGATTCATTGATTTTCCATGTCGCTGTAGGCGCGATAAAAAGCTGTATTAAATCCATACGAGGAGCCGTATCGCCCAATAAAGCGATTGCTTTATTGTAATCGGTATTCATGCCGCCGTTACCGTAAACACTTACGCCAAGCGTAACATCTTGGTTAATTACACGGTTGTAGCCAAATTCTGGAATGACGAAATTTTCAGTGCCGTTAGCATCGTATTTGCCGTCAATTGGGCCGGCTCCAGTGATTTCAGCTTCACGCTGCGGTCTGAACCAGGTCATACCAAAGTCTACGCGATCACCGATTAAGCCCATGCCTGCAGGGTTTGCCGCTGCTGCAAGTGCGTCTTGTGGCAATGCGATAGCAACGCCACCCATCCCTTGTGATTTTACGCCATATCCATGTGCAAAGTAGCCATCGGTGGCGTATGCGTTAGTAGCTGCTAAAGCAGTAAGTAGCGGTAACAGTTTGTGAGTCAGTTTCATTCAGGTGATTTTCTATTAGTGTTAATTGTAAAATTTGCGGCATTCTAACTAATTGTTTTCATTTCTAAAAATAATTAATAAATATATCTATATAAATTTTTAGAATAAAGAATCCGTGTTGATAATTTACAGGGCTGTCATGAGGATGAACTAACAAAGTGTTATTCTTGTCACAAATGCCAGTTCAAGTAAGCAATTTACAGTTAAAAATAAAAGGAGATTAATACTGTGCGTGCCAAAAGTTTTTTGATGCTTTTGTTGATAATGCCGTTAACGGCATTTGCGAATGCCGCTATACAGGAGTTTAAACTGGATAACGGCTTAAAGCTGGTAGTACAGGAGGATCATCGTTCACCGGTTGTTGTGTCGCAGGTCTGGTACCGGGCCGGTAGTTTGGATGAGGTGAATGGTAAGACCGGGGTCGCTCATGTGCTGGAGCATATGATGTTCAAGGGTACTAAAGAAGTAAAAGCCGGGCAGTTCTCACGTCTTATCGCCGCTGCAGGAGGAAAGGAAAATGCCTTTACCAGTACTGATTACACTTGCTACTTCCAGCAGCTTGAAAAATCACATTTGCCGCTGTCTTTTAAGCTGGAAGCAGACCGTATGGCAAACCTGCAAATTACTGATGAAGAATTCGCTAAAGAAATCAAGGTGGTGATGGAGGAACGCCGCTGGCGTACCGATGATAAGCCACAATCAAAAGTGAGTGAGGAGTTCCAGAGCCTGATTTATCGTGCGCATCCATATTCACGGCCGGTTATAGGTTTTATGAATGATCTTGAGAACATGACCGCAGCCGATGCACGCGAATGGTATAACAACTGGTATGCGCCTAACAACGCAACGCTTGTTGTTGTGGGTGATGTGAAAGCTGACGAGGTATACAAGCTTGCAAAACAGTATTTTGGTAAATTAAAGCCTAAAGTCTTGCCAGAACGTAAACCACAGGTCGAGCCTGCGCAGATTGGCGAGCGTCGTGCGGTAGTAAAAGCGCCTGCAAAATTACCTTATTTGCTAATGGGTTATCATGTGCCGGCACTTAATGAGCCTGAAACAGATTGGGAACCTTATGCAATGGAAGTGTTGGCTGGTGTGTTAAGCGGTAATCCGTCAGCACGGCTGAATCAGCGCCTGGTGCGAGATACCCAGCTGGCGATTGATGCTAGCGCAGGTTATGATTTGCTCGCACGCGGTCATCAGAGCATATTTGCCCTTGATGCAACGCCTAGCGAAGGTAAAACCGTAGCAGATCTAGAGGCTGCGCTTTTGCAACAGATAGAAATGATTAAAGAGTCAGGCGTTACGGCTGAGGAGTTGGATCGTGTGAAGGCCGGTGTCATTGCGGCAGATGTCTATAAGCGTGACTCCATGTTCTACCAGGGAATGCAGATAGGCACCGTAGAAACGATAGGTTTTCCATGGAAGATACTCGAGGATTACCCGAACAAACTGCGTGCGGTAACGGCAGAGCAGGTGCAAGCCGTGGCTAAAAAATACCTGCTTAAGGATAATCTTACGATCGTAACACTTGATCCGCAGCCGATTGACCCGAATGCAAAACCGCAGGGCAAGCCACATGTACATTAAGCAAACTATTAATTCTCTGAATTTATTAGGGTTAAAGATAATGAACTTGCAACACTTAAGAAAAATATTAACAGCAGTGCCAGCATTTTTTATCGTTGGCTTTTTGATGTTCAGTAGCGCTGTGCAGGCCGGCGTAAAAATCCAGCAATGGCAGACAGCATCGGGTGCTGAAGTTTATTTCGTTGAAAACCATGATTTGCCGATTCTGGATATCAGCGTCAATTTTGCTGCGGGCAGCGCGCATGATACTGCAGAGAAATCCGGATTGGCTGGCATTACCCGCTACCTGATGACATTGGGGGCAGCCGGCATGACCGATGAAAAAATTTCAAAAGAAATGGCTGATGTTGGTGCTATTTTGGGTGGGGATTTTGATGCAGACCGTGCCGCTTTCAGCTTGCGTACACTGAGTAGCGAGCGTGAAAAAACGCAGGCATTGGATGTCTTTACCAAGATACTGCAGCAGCCGGATTTCCCTGAAAATGTATTGGAGCGTGAAAAAGCGCGCATTATTTCAAGCTTGCAGGAGTCTGCTACACAACCGGAGAGCATTTCCAGCAAGGCGTTCATGAAAGCCTTGTATGGCAATCATCCTTACAGCCTGGACGAGTCCGGTGAGGTGGATACGGTTGCCAAAATCCAGCGCGATGACCTGCAACGTTTCTACAAACAATATTACGGTGCGAAAGGTGCTGTAGTTGCAATCATTGGTGATTTAACACGTGAACAAGCCGGTAATATTGCTGAGAATGTCACTGGCGGATTGCCTCAGGCACCAGCAGCCAAGCCAATTCCTGCAGTTGCTCCACCAACGCAGCCGTTAGTAAAACGCATTGCGCACCCGGCTTCGCAATCGCACATCCTGCTTGGTTATACCGGCATTAAACGTGGAGATGCTGACTTGTTTCCGCTTTATGTCGGCAATTATATTCTGGGTGGTGGCGGTTTCGTCTCGCGCTTGACCGAAGAGGTGCGCGAAAAGCGTGGCCTGGTTTATAGCGTATACAGCTATTTCATGCCTATGGCTGAACTAGGCCCGTTCCAGATTGGCCTGCAAACCAAAAAAGACCAGGCAGAAGATGCACTTAAACTCGTTAAGGAAACGCTGGATAAATTCATTAAAGACGGCGTTACAGAAGTTGAGTTGAAGGCGGCCAAAGCCAATATCATTGGCGGTTTCCCGATGCGGATTGATAGTAACAGCAAGATTTTAAATTACCTGGCAATGATCGGTTTTTATAAACTGCCGTTGAATTATCTGGATGAATACAATAATAACGTTGAAAAAGTTACTGTTGCGCAGATTAAGGATGCGTTCAGTCGCCGCCTGAAACCTGAAGATTTTGTGACTGTTATTGTAGGTGACCCTGCCGCTAAATAGTTTTCTGATTTTAAATTAATGTTGCGATGCGCGAAGTGGCATGGCAATCTACGCGTTTGATTGAATTTAGGGCGCTTCTATAAATGCAGAATTTGGGATGCAGTGCAAGGCGCACGGAACGCAGTAGCCGAGATAGTATGATGTATACAGCGAGGTTACGAGTACCGCGCAACGCAGCAATGCGCCCAAAGAATGTGTTTATAGAAGTGCCCTTTAATTGAGACGATAGATTGCCTCGCGATATTAAACAAAATAGTAAAAAACAGAACACTGTACGCATCAACGCGGGTGAATGGCGTAGTCGTTTGCTTAAATTCCCGGATGCGGAAGGGTTACGCCCGACACCCGAGCGTGTACGCCAGACCGTTTTTAACTGGTTAGGGCAGGACTTGACTGGATTGTATTGCCTGGACCTCTTCGCCGGCACAGGTGTAATGGGTTTTGAGGCTCTGTCACGTAATGCCAAGGCGGTAGTGCTGGTAGAAAAAACACCTGCTGTATATAAAGCGATCCTGGACAATAAAGCTGCGCTTAATGCCGATGCTGCGCAGGTTTTTAATATTGATGCTTTAAGTTTTTTAAGCCAGAACCGACAGCCATTTGATGTGATATTCCTGGACCCACCATATAACTTGGGCTGGCTGGACAAGATATTGCCTTTGCTGCCAGCACATATGAGTGCGGATGGTGTTGTATATGCCGAAGCCGAATATGCCATTCAAGCGGATGAAACCTGGCAAGTTATCAAGCAAAGCAAAGCAGGTAATGTTTTTTATCATCTGTTAAAATTGCGGCATGACCGAAACGCTAATGACAAGTCTTAAAAAACGCATCGCCGTTTACCCAGGCACTTTTGACCCGATCACATTGGGGCATGAAGACCTGGTGCGTCGTGCCGCGCATCTGTTTGATGAAGTGATTGTGGCGGTTGCAGGCAGCACCAATAAAACAACCCTGTTTAGCCTGCAGGAGCGGGTGCAATTGGCCCGAAACGTTTTTAGTGATTATGACAATGTCAAGGTGATAGGCGTTGATGGCCTGTTAATGCAGTTTGTACAGGAACAGCAGGCACAGATTGTAATCCGCGGTTTACGCGCTGCTTCTGATTTCGAATATGAGTTTCAGCTTGCAGGTATGAATCGCAAGCTCTACCCTAAACTTGAAACCATGTTTTTGACCCCGTCTGAAGCCTATATGTTTGTGTCATCCAGCCTGGTGCGTGAAGTTGCAAAACTGGGCGGTGATGTGAGCCAGTTTGTATCGCAAACGGTAGCGAATGCGATTAAACAGAAATTGAAAGAGTGATTTTTCGTTTCAGAAATTCATTTAATAAGATGAAGTGCAAGCAACCCCGCAGCGAACGACGCAGGCATATCGCATTGATAGACTAGGAGTGAGCGAGGACGTTGCGCAGCAATTCGCTTATTAAATGGATTTATAAAGGAAAAATATGGCGTTAATGATTACAGATGAATGCATCAACTGCGACGTCTGCGAGCCGGCATGCCCGAATGAGGCAATTTACCAGGGCGAGGAAATTTACGAAATCGACCCGGATAAATGCACGGAATGCGTTGGGCACTATGATAAACCGCAATGTCAGCAGGTATGCCCGATCGACTGTATCCCATTTAATCCGGATGTGGTCGAAACCAAAGAACAGTTGCTTGAAAAATACTACCGGTTAACAGCCGTTCAATAATTTTGAGGATACAAAAAATGCGCATGCTACACACCATGCTCCGTGTTGGAAATCTGGAGCGCTCGATCAAGTTCTATACTGAAGTGCTAGGCATGAAATTGCTACGCCAGCATGATTATCCGGATGGCCAGTTTACACTGGCCTTTGTCGGATATGGTGATGAAAAAGACCATACCGTACTGGAGCTGACTTATAACTATGGTGTCGAGAGCTACGACATGGGCAAGGCTTACGGGCACATTGCAATAGAGGTGGATGATGCCTATAAGGCTTGTGATGCGGTACGTAACGCCGGCGGTAAAGTTTTGCGCGAGGCTGGTCCGATGATGCATGGCACGACGGTGATTGCGTTTATCGAAGACCCGGATGGCTATAAAGTGGAATTTATCCAGGCTGGTACATTCTAATAGACGTCATTCCCGCGTAGGCGGGAATCTAGGCGATGATGTCCGTTAGAAACATTGCGAATCTATGCCGACAGAGCAATAAAATTAATCCTCTTTTATTTCAAATAGGTCTTTAATGATTTACATTGATTGGATTTTCGCTTACGCGGGAATGACAAAAATAGAATAATCATGGATATGGACTGGGTGTTATACCTACTGGAATGTAAGAATGGCGCCTTCTATGCAGGCATTACCAATAATCTGGAACAGCGCTATGCAGCGCATATCTCTGGTAAGGGCGCGCGTTATACGCGCGCCAATCCGCCAGTAAAAATCCTGGCGTCCAAGCCATATGCAGACCGTTCGGCTGCCAGCGTCGCAGAGGCACAGCTGAAGCAGCTGCCCCGACATAAAAAGCTTGGTTTTTTCGATGAACAGACATGAATAAAGACGCTTTATTAACTGCGGTAAAGTTGGCGCTGGATGGTGAATGGGATGCTTCGCACAAAATTGCGCAGGATTACAGTGATACTACAGCGAATTGGATACATGCGGTTCTGCATAAAATTGAAGGTGATGTGTGGAATAGTAAGTATTGGTATGCACGTACGCATGGCAAGAAATATGAAGACTTCGCCCAGGCCAGGAGTGAGTTGATAGCGATTCAGGATGTCCTGGAAGGCAATTAGTAGAGTTGTTTCTACCAAGCCATTACGATAGTCCTGCTTATAAACGACGGTTGTCGATTCAAATTAAATCCCAAATTTAAACCATAATGTAATAACACTGAGCATGCTAATGCCCAGGTGTATGGTTCAGGCTAACTCTCCCAAGGAAAATGCGGCAGTTCTTCGAGGGCGTGCACCAGGCCCTGATTCCATGCTTCGGCAAGCTGCTTGGCGAAGGGGTCATTTTCGGTGAGGGTCATGCGCTGACCAAAATCCAATGCATTTTTTCTGTAGATGAGTAAGTCGATCGGTGGCCCGACTGTGAGATTACTGCGCGTGGTTGAGTTCATGGAGACCAGCGCACAGCGCGCTGCACTTTCTAACGGTGTATCACGTTTGATGATGCGGTCAAGAATAGGTTTTCCGTATTTGATCTCGCCAATCTGTAAAAACGGGTGAGCATCTGATTCGTGTATGTAGTTGCCTTGCGGGTAAATGAGCAATGTTTCTGGATTGTCCATACCGATTTGCCCTCCGAAAATAAAGGTGGCTTCGAAGTTTGTTGCGGCGGTATCGCGCTCCGTATGCTGTTTTTGTACTGCGGCGCTGACGCTGGCGATGTAGTCAGAGGCTGCGAGCATATTAGGTACGCTGTAGAGATTGATTGGTAAAGCATTTTCGATATCGCTCCATAGCCGTTTGACAACCGACTGGGTTGTAGCAAGATTTCCCGCTGATAGGAGTACGAAGGAACGCTCGCCGGGCCAGGTGAACGAGTGCATCTTGGTGTAAGTAGAGATGTTGTCAAATCCAGCGTTTGTACGTGAGTCTGAACAGAAAACCAACCCCTGTTCGGTATTAATGGCTATGCAGTAAGTCATATCGATATTGTCAAGTATGGATTAATTGTGGCTGCCGTCAAGTTTGGAAAATTTATTGACGACATTATTGTTGTTCTGCCATCAATGCTAACATGTGCTTTCATTGCTGGGCAAATTCGTTTGATGGCTGGAGCACAGGTTGTATGTCAGCCTGCCAGGCATGAAAATAATTTTGCAGCAAGGATTCATGTATTTCCCCAAGCTCAATCTGCAGCAAATCGAGATGCTCGTGCAGAGCTATTGCATCCAGCTTGTCAGTGACATACTGGGCTATCTTGTGCCTTAGCTGTGTGGTGAGCTGCTGAAGCTGTTGTGATTTTGGCATCTGTTTGAAACAGGATTCAATCTCACTCAGGCAGAAAGCTACGCTGCGGGGAAAGCGCATGTCCTGCAGCAGGAAACTGATCGCAGCATCACTACGTACATGCATGGAGATAAGTCGGCGATAGCTTTGGTATGATGACAGTGAATCCAGGGTGCTCATCCAGATGCGTTCCATCAGCGCTTCCTGAATTACGGATTCATCCGGGAAAATGATGGCAGAATGCAGATCAAGTATACGTGTGGTCATGTCGGCACGCTCTATGTTACGCCCCAGCTTGATTAGCTGATAGGCGACATCATGTGCCATTGCCCCAGCGAACAGGCCAACGATGGCATGACGCTGCTGAATAATCTCATTAAGCACCATATAGCGTTCACGCCGACTACTGCAGGCTATATGTGCGTTATCCCGCACATACAGGTACAGGCTATTGACGCGTTCCCACATCTCGGCTGGCAGTACTTCGCGCAGGGTACGCGTATTCTCGCGTGCATATTGTATGCAGGAGAAAATAGACCCCGGGTTAGATGCGTCCTCTATCAGGAAACGCATAATGGATTCTTCGTTGGCTTTAGGATAATTCTGGGTGAACAGATCGTCCATACCGGCAATTTCGGTCAAATTAACCCAGCCAAAAGTAGCACCTTCTGGCAGGTCAAGCAGTACATGGGTAGTACTGTTGATAAGGCGAGCGGTGTTTTCGGCACGCTCCAGAAAACGCGCCATCCAATACAGGTTTTCAGCTACTCTGGCCAGCATCATAAGTCCCCTTCTTCAACAATCCAGGTGTCTTTGCTGCCGCCGCCCTGAGATGAATTTACGACCAGTGAACCTTGCCGCATAGCAACCCGGGTCAGGCCGCCGGTAGTTGCGTAAAGTTTGTCTGATTGCAATACAAAAGGGCGCAGGTCCAGGTGACGAGGCGCGAGTTTTCCATCCACCAGCGTAGGTGCAGTGGATATATCAAGGGTAGGTTGCGCCATATAGTTACGTGGATTTTCGCGAATGAGGGCAGCGAACTTCTCGCGTTCCTCATGCGTTGCGCGTGGCCCAATCAGCATGCCGTAACCGCCTGATTCATTGGCGGGTTTTACTACCAGTTTATCCAGGTTGGCCAGTACATATTCGCGTTGATCATCATACATGCACAAATAGCTGGGAACGTTGGCAAGGATAGGTTCTTCATTTAGATAATACCGAATAATCTGTGGTACGAATGTATAGACGACTTTGTCATCGGCTACACCGGCTCCCGGTGCATTTGCGATGCCTACATTACCTTTACGCCATGCCCGCATTAACCCTGGTACGCCAAGTACCGAGTCAGGATTAAATACTTCCGGATCAAGGAATGCATCATCAATTCGCCGGTAGATTACATCCACGCGCTGTAAGCCGGTGATGCTTTTTAAGTAGACGATATCGTCGCTATCCACCAGCAGGTCAGATCCCTCTACCAAAAAGGCTCCCATTTGCTGCGCAAGGTAACTATGTTCGAAATATGCAGAGTTGTAGATGCCAGGTGTAAGCACGGCAATGACTGGTTGCTCCCCTGCGCGAGGTGATAATGCAGCAAGTGTGTGGTAGAGCTGTGTCGGGTAATCGTCTACCGGCAGGATGTGTGTGGTGCGAAATACCTCCGGAAATATGCGTTTCATAATCTGGCGGTTTTCCAGCATATAGGAGACGCCAGATGGCACACGCAGATTATCCTCCAGTACATATACCGTACCATTGCTATCGCGCACCAAGTCAGTGCCGCAGATATGGGCCCATACGCCAAAACGGGGCTTGATGCCTATACATTGCGGGCGGAAGTTGGTAGAGCTATCCAGGATTTCGGCGGGCAATACACCATCTTTAATGATTTGTTGTTCGTTATACAGGTCATTGATGAACATATTGAGGGCGGTCAAGCGTTGCTTAAGCCCAGCCTGGATATGCTCCCATTCCTTGCGCGCCATCACACGCGGTATCGGGTCGAATGGCCACACGCGGTCTATATTACCGGACTCGCTGTAAATGGTGAAAGTGATGCCCATTGCTTTGATGGTGGCATCTACGGCTTGCTGGCGTGTGGCCAGTTCGCCATCATTCAGCGAGTTCAGGTAATCGAATAAAGGCAATGCCGCTGTGCGTGGCCGCAGTTCACGATCCAGCAGTTCGTCATAGGCAGTGTGTGTGGCGTATTCTTTTGATGCGAGTTCCATATCAGTGCTCAATAGTGTTTTTTCAAATATAGATCTGCAAGTAACATGCCAAGCAAATTAAGGTAATGAAATGCACGTGCTCTTGATTAAAATTTAAGCAGGAGTCTGCTCGGAGGGGAATGCGAACCAAAATGGATCATAAGATTTGATCTCAAAGCTGAGACGCCGAAAGCAAAACGTAATAATATAGTCGCATTAATTTGGAGCAATTGATTATGAGTATCACCATTCATTCCCCTGTTATTGAGCTGTTGCAGCGTGAGAACATTGCTTATGATGTGATCGAGATTCCATTAACAGAAGATAAAAAACCGGTCAGGAATCTGGAAGAGTTGCTTTTAAAGCAAGGCATAGATCCACAATCAGTGGTGAGGAGCGTCTTGTTTAAAACAGCCTCAGACAAGTTTGTGTTATTGGCTGTTGCCGGCGGTGGCCGTGCAGACTGGGGCGTGTTACGCAAACATTTGAATGAACGTAAGTGCCGAATGGCAGAGTTTGATGAGGTGCCGGAAGCTACAGGATATGTTGTGGGTGCGGTGCCTCCTGTTGCGCTTCCAGAAGATATTAAAGTGTTGGTCGATACCAGTGTAAAAGATTATGAAACCGTTGTGATCGGTAGCGGTGTTTTGGGATATGCTTTATCACTAAAAGGCGCTGATTTACTTAAATTGTTTGGAGATGTTGACCAAGGGGTATTTGTAAGTACAGGCCAATAAATTTGTAATAGCATGTTTATATTCTGAATGTTGCGGCTAACCAGTAGCCGATAGATGGTACTGTTAATAAAAAGGCCTGCTTATGCAGGCCTTTTTATTTGAACTAGTCTCAATCCGATCTGACAATGCACTTGTAAAAGTGAGCGTTACCGAGTTTGATATGGGTGTCGAATCCGTAATCAAACTAATGTAGAAAGGTAACGCTCATGTTGCATACTAACAACCCAATCATTAAACATAAAGCAGGATTACTCAATCTTGCCGAAGAACTGCAAAACGTCTCGAAAGCCTGCAAGATTATGGGCGTGTCGCGCGACACGTTTTATCGCTACCAGGAACTCGTTGAAACCGATGGCCTGGAAGGACTTATCAATCGTGAGCGCCGAGTGCCCAATCTCAAGAACCGTGTTGACGAAGGCACAGAACAAGCCGTCATCAGTTATGCGATTGACTTTCCAGCCCACGGCCAACATCGCACCAGCAATGAACTACGCAAGCGCGGTGTCTTTGTGTCAGGCAGTGGCGTCCGCTCCATCTGGCTACGCCACAATCTTGCAAACTTCAAAGGTCGTTTAAGCGCACTGGAAGCCAAAGTCGCCAATGAAGGTATTGATCTGACGGATGCACAAATTTCGGCACTGGAGCGCAAGCATGAGGATGACGTAGCCTGCGGTGAGATTGAAACCGCCCATCCTGGTTACTTGGGGGCACAAGATACGTTCTATGTTGGCAATCTCAAAGGCGTAGGCCGTATCTATCAACAAACTTTTATCGACACGTACAGCAAGGTCGTACATTGCAAGCTGTATACGACTAAAACACCGATTACAGCAGCTGACCTGCTCAACGATAGAGTGCTGCCGTTCTATACCAGCAATGGCTTACCTATGCTGCGCATCCTCACTGACCGTGGCACTGAATATTGCGGCAAAGTAGAACAGCATGATTATCAGCTTTACCTGGCAATTAACGACATCGATCACACCAAAACCAAGGCGATGTCACCGCAGACCAACGGCATATGCGAGCGCTTCCATAAGACGATATTGCAGGAGTTTTACCAGGTTACTTTCCGCAAGAAGCTTTATGCTGATATGGAAACCTTGCAAAAAGATCTGGACGATTGGCTCAATTATTACAATAATGAAAGAACTCATCAGGGTAAGATTTGCAATGGCAGAACGCCAATGGAAACTTTACTCAGTGGGAAACTGATTTGGGATGGAAAAAATCTGAACCAAATCTAATCTGACAGACACCCTGAAAATTCGGTAACTGTCAGATCAGATCTGAGCTAGTACACATTACACCGTTCTTGATTACCCGCTAGAGATGCGCAAAATCATTTACACTACCAATGCCATTGATTCAGTGAACATGAGCTTACGTAAAGTGACAAAA
>JALRGX010000018.1 GCA_023259635.1 Methylotenera sp.
CGAGGCTGGATTGGTGACTATGTCGATGCCAATAACTTTTTGGATTTGTTCATTACCGATGGTGGCAACAACAATACCCACTACAGCGACCCCGTCTATGACGATCTGATTCTGTATCGCGCCCCAAAGGCGGAAACCCGAGAGGAGCGCTATCGCTTGTTCACCGAGGCAGAGAGTATGCTGATGGACGAGATGCCCATCATTCCCATCTACACCTACACGTGGAAGCACCTCATTCACCCAAGCGTCGAGGGCATGTACCCCAACCTCATGGATTCTTTAAATCTTAAATACGTTCGGCTGGTATCTGACCGACACCTGCCTGAGGCGCTACGCTAATGCTGCGATTCATCCTTATACGCTTGTTGCAGGCGCTGGAGCATCCCCGGGCGGAAGATCTGGACGGTGCCCGAACCCTCTTTTTTCGCCTCATAAAGCGCAAGATCGGCGCATTTATATAAATAATCGGTACGGGTTTCCCGGTCAGAGATAACAATCCCGATGCAGGCATCAATATTTTTATCACCGCCTGAGTAATCCTGCTGTTTCGCATATTCAGCGGTGTAAAGAATCTTCCAGTCATCATTCAGCTTACTAGCACCATCTAAACGTAGCCCTAAAGTACGGTTAGATTGATTTGCATTGTCATCTCCCAGCCATGCCTTGCCATAACCCAGATCATCAAAACTGGAGAAATAGCCATAACCGGTAAGTGATGCTGTTGGTGAAAAGTGATATTTGATATTGGCAATATCAAGCGCGCCATCAGTACGCAGCTTAGTGTTGATTTGACGTACAGATTCATAATGCGCCAATCTGATATCGGTATTGGCAATAGATTTATTTAAAACCGATATGCCATCAAAAACTTGCATCACCTGACGGAAACCGATGTCGCCGATAAACCTGACGTTATCCAGGTTAACTTGCTGGCGTCCAAGTTTGATGTTGGTGTTATCAATCGCACTGATATCTACATATAGTTGATTAATGCCGGTGTAGCTTGGATCTATTATTTTTGCGTAACTAACATTGCGTGGCTGGTTTGAATATGCATAGATTGGGCCGCTGTAAGGTACGCCATCATTAAAATGATCCTGAAGTTTTGAAACATCAATTAACTGGGCACTGATATTGAAACCATTAAATGCAGCGGTCTGCCATCCGATCAGGCTGCGAAGCGTTGTTCCATTTGCTGCTGTGATTCCGTCCTGGTCCACGTGTTCATAACGCAGGCGAAAACTGCTAAGATTCTTGCCATTTTCTACCGCCTCAATAAAACTTTCCGCATTGGCGCTGTCTGCCTGCGCTTGTGCTGACATAAGCGTTGCACATGCCAATAAACCAGAACTCATTTTTATCATCTGATTCTTAAACCGTTGTTGAGAATTTTTCATTTGTTGTCCTTTTATAAAAATTGATGAACTATGCATGGATATCAAATTGATTTGCATAAGCGTCAGGATTACTGCCATTCCAGACCGTGCCGTCGATTAATTTGCTAGCTCGCATTGGGGATTCTGGAATCGAAATATCCATTGCGTTTGCAGCGTCCTGATAAAGGTCAATACGATTTACTTTCCGGGAAATGGCAAGATAATCAGGCGCCACATTTAACAGGCCCCAGCGCTTGAACTGTGTCAAGAACCACATGGCATCAGAAAGATAAGGAAAATTTACTTTTCCTTCATCGAAGAACTTAATCGCATTGGCATCTTGCCACTGGCTGCCGTTACCGTTGTCGTATTGGCCTACGAAACGGTCATGAATGACTTGCTCCGGTGCATTCACATAATCTTTACCTGACAACAGTGTTGTAACTGCAGAGCGATTTACCATCACATCCAGATAGCGGCAGGATTCCAGTGTTGCCATGATCATTGCGCGACAAGTGTCTGGGTAGCAGGCTGCAAACTCTGCTGTAACTCCCAGTACTTTCTCCGGGTGATCTGCCCAAATATCCTGACTGGTAGCGACCGTAAATCCTACATTGTCATAAACTGCACGCGCATTCCATGGTTCGCCTGCACAATATCCGGCTACATTTCCGACGCTGATATTCGAAACCATTTGAGGTGGTGGCACGACCGTGGTTTTGATGTCTTGTAAAGGGTTTATGCCATGACTAGCCAGCCAGTAATACAACCACATCGCATGCGTTCCGGTTGGAAAGGTTTGTGCAAAAGTGAGTTTTGAAGAATGCTGTTTAACGAACTGACTGAGTTCAGTGCCGTTAATGATGCCTAAGGTTTTTAACTGGTTAGATAAAGTGATGCCTTGGCCATTCTGGTTCAGCGTCATCAAGACTGACATTTCTTTTTGCTGCCCGCCGATTCCAAGCTCAACCCCATAGATCATGCTGTAAAGTGCGTGCGATGCATGCAGGTCACCACTGATTAACTTATCGCGAACTGCAGCCCACGAAGCTTCCTTATTAAGATTAATCTTGATGCCGTATTTCTGGTCGAACCCCAGGTAAGAGGCGATCACTAACGGAGCGCAATCCGTAAGTGCTATAAATCCTATATTTACTGCCTCAAGTTCTGGCTTAAATAGATACATTTCACTAACCTCAATCAATAAAAAACAAAAAAGGCGTCCCTGCAGCCGGTTAAAAAATAACCATCGCAAGGACGCCTTTGTCCGATGGGCAATAAATTGCCCTTAACTCTTATATAACGCTATTAATTCCTCATTGAATCAATAGCGAGCATCTAAAACTTATGTATTAAACTGGCTTCGTTGCCATTTCTATTACATCTTTTGCCAAATCTGCAATACGTTTGTTTTGACGCATTGCTATGCTACGTAACATTGCATATGCATGATCCTCATCAAAACCATGCTCTTTCATTAGCAAACCCTTGGCTTTTTCAAGCACTTTACGCTCGGCTAATTTAACCTTGGTTTGACCAAGCTCATCTCTTAACAGCTTAACTTCTTCAAATCTTATAACCGCCGCATTAATAACCGGTGTCAGGCTCTCGCTTGGCAAGCTGCCAACTACATAAGCAGAAACACCAGCTTTGATTGCTTCACGCATTTTTTTTATATCGCCATCATGCGTAAACATCACAATCGGTTTTGGTACATTCTGGTTCATTACACACAGGTTCTCCAAAGTGTCGCGACTTGGAGAGTCTGTATCAATAATCACAATGTCTGGTCTCAATTCACAAACTGCATCATCAAGGTTGGCGGTACTGTTTAAATGTGCAATTACCTGATATCCAGCTTCAATTAATAATTGCTTTAATGGAGCAACCCTCAACCAATCATCATCTACCAACATTACAGAGAGCATGTGTAACCCAAACAAAGCATTTTTATTGATATCAAGCAACATGTATGCCAACGTTAACTTTAAATCATAACCATATGAAATATAATGAAAAGTTAATAATATTAATGATCGGGTGATGATTTGGTGTAATTTTCCGATGCACTATTGATGTGCAATTGCACCTAAATAAACTGAAGAAAACATGGAATAAGTGCCTACGCAAACAAATTGCAGCGTTGCAAGGTGTTCGCAACTTCGCTATATACCGCAACTATTCCGGCTCCAGCGTTCCGTTCGCTTGGTGCTTTATCTCGCTCGACGACTTATTCCATGTTTCCTTAACTTATTTATATTGGAGGCAAAATTCAATTTAATGATACTTGCCTGCCGATTTGTTGATTCCAACAAAGATAAATTCAAAACTTCTACAAATAAAATATATATTTATACAATTAAATAGCGTTTATTTTTAATGTCTAAATACCGTTAATTCTGGCAGGTAAACTATGTATGTGGAGTGATTATTTTTTTATTTGTTGACATGTACTTGTAGACAGTTTTATATATTTAACCAATTGATTTAATAATGTTTAAATTCAAATACCCCCTGCACCTTCATAACAATCAAGCAAAAATAGACAGTTAAATAATATGCTTGACAATGCGTTTTTAATCTGTATATTTAAAATTGTCTAAATGATGGGTTAATGGATGCGATAATGATTACTAGTAAATATTTACTGGAACAGACCGGACTTTCCCGTGCTACTTTAAATAACTACATTAGCTTAGGATTATTACCTAAGCCTGTGGTTAAACGTATCGCAGCTGAGCCTGGAGCCAGGCTTACAACTTTGGGGTATTTCCCGGATTGGGTATTGAGCCGTATTCAACTGATTCAATCCTTAAAAAAACAAGGGTTGACTATGAATGCTATCAGCCAGCAAATATCATCAGAGAATAACGCTCTGCCCCTCTTGAATGAAGAACTGTCAGAAAAATACAGCGTATATGCAGTTGATACTTCAACGGATCATAAAAAGTCATCCTTAGAAAAGGAGCGTGATATGTCCTTGAATAACCCTCCCACAAAGATTCATTCACAAGAATCTCTAAACGTGTCAATTGATAGCATTCCCTACCCTGCATATATGATTAATTATGAATGCGGGCTGGTATGGCTAAATACCGCAGCTCAGCAATCCTTATTCACAGGTGCAGTTATCCCGGACCGTGCGGAAGATCGATCCATTATTCAGAAGTTACTTGAATGGGCTGGAAATTTAGATGCTACTGACAAAGAACTGTTATTTAAATCACATTTTAATGTTGTAAAGCATCGGTTATCTAAAGACACGCTATCCAGAACCATTCTATCTTTGCCGCTGGAAGAAAGGCAATGGCTGGAAAACTGTTACGACCAATCAGATCCGCCTGAAAATACATTAATACAGGATACAACGCTGCATCATTGGACTAATGTTAATAAACGTATTATTTCCATTAGCTTTAGAGAGGGTGTACTTTTCACTTATGCTCCCCAGAGTGCAGATTCTAATCAATTGCTTGAATGGTTATCACATCGCGACTCGGTAATTCGAACACTTCTTAGCCAGCGACTTCCGGTTCTGACGCCAGTGGTTGCTATGGTTGCTGATTTGCAGAATTCTGTCCGTATCTGTTCAGAGCTTCCACCAGATGAATATTTTCAATTAATCAATGAAGTTTGGTCTGCACTTGATCCAGTTTTCAGGGAATACTATGGAGCATATGGGAAGCATACCGGTGATGGTATGGTCTATTATTTCTTTCCGCAGCCCGATAGCAACTACATCATGAATGCGGTTTTATGTGCGTGCAGGATTCGCGAGTGCATGAAAGTGATTAGCCATAAGTGGGCACTTAAAAAGGGATGGACCAATCAGTTGTTTATGAACATAGGCCTTAATGAAGGAGAGGAATGGCTGGGCACATTTAAAACCAATACCAGCTATGAACTTGTCGTTTTAGGGGAAACAATTAATATTTGCAGCAGACTTTCTGATTTTGCCAAGTATGGTGAAATTTGGGCCACTAAGAACTTGGTAAGTAAGCTAAATCATTCAGAACGGGACTTGTTGGACTATGGCGTTACGCGCAAAACATTAGACCAGGATGTCTTTGTTTCAAATAGCTATGCCCAGATATCCACGTTGATTGATAAAGATAATTTGAAGCATATGAAGCTGATAGATATTTCAAGTGCAGCCGTAACCCAAATACGCGCCATTAAACAATAAAATAAAAAAGCAGCTCAAAATGAGCTGCTTTTGGGGAAAGTGACTAATAAATAATAGAGGCGTTATCTATTATTGAAAAATGCAATATTCATTACTTTATCATTTACCAGCGTAAGTTCAGTTTCTTTGTATGTATGTTTTGGATCGTACTTAACAATATTCTTGTAGTACCACATTTCAACTTGCACAGGTTTAGATTTTGATTCATCCGCTCCGGCTTTTAGTAACATTGAGTTAGCACCTGCTGGTTTTACTGAAAGCTCTTTTTTGAAGGGCTGACCAAGTTTTTCAACAACGACTTTTTTGGATTTTCCGCTGAAGGTATTTAAAAATTCATTTTCAGTGTAGTTTTTTTTCGGTGGTGCTGCATTCACAATTGAAATTGTGGCGAGTAAACAAGCCGCCATCGCAAAACTTAATAATTTTTTTATAGTAAATTGCATCTTTATCTCCAAAATTTAGCCTTTCATTATCTCATTTATTGAGACTTAAGCATAACGTTTGACAGAACATTGACGTTTACATTGGCAACTGTAACCTCAATCCGTCATAGCCCACAAAAACATTATCGGGTAACTGTGAACTAAGTGTGCTGTATTCCATATCATGAGTCATGTGAATCAAATAAGTGGATTTAGCTCCTATCTGACCGGCATACGCTAAACTTTGTTCCAGATTGATATGACTATAATGTGCGGTATACCTTAAGCAATCCAATAACAGGATATCTACCCCCTTTAACAGATCAAACGAAGTTTCAGGGATCATTGAAACATCGGTGATATAGGCAATGTTTCCTATCCTGTAACCATATATATCGCTGTTGCCATGTTTGACTGGAATTGGTGTGATTAACTGATCGAATAAATAGAATGTTGCTTTAACGGGGTTTGTTTTCAATATAGGCAAATCCCAGAAATTGCCAACTTCACGCAATGTGTAACCAAATTTGTCTGCAATATGCATCATCGCTTCCGGGCTGCCGTATAACGGTATCTGGGTGCGCTGGATCTGACAGAACGCCCTCAAATCATCAATTCCGTGTATATGGTCTGCATGGGTATGTGTATATAACACCGCATCCACCTGCGAGAGCCCTTCCCTTAAAGCTTGCTGGCGTAAATCCGGGCCGGTATCTATCAATATGGTCTTTCCGTTGTCCAGCTCAATTACGCTGGAGCAACGTGTCCTATGATTTCTATTGTCAGAGGACCTGCACGTATCGCACAGGCAGCCAACCACAGGCGTGCCTGCGCTAGAGCCTACTCCCAGCATTGTCAACTGCACGGGATATTTCCTTGGGAGAAATTATTAAGAATGGGCATGCTTGAACAGGTTGAAGAAGTTCTGCGTTGTTGCTGCTGTCACTTCTTCCAGGGATATTCCGCGTAATTTTGCGATTTCTTCAGCCACATATTTAACATAGCTAGGTTGGTTGATTTTTCCGCGATATGGAATTGGCGCTAGGTATGGCGAATCGGTTTCTACCAGAACTCTGTCTAGCGGCACTTGTTTCGCAACCTCTTTAATAGCAGCTGCATTTTTAAAAGTAACAATTCCCGAAAAAGATATGTAAAAGCCAAGTTCTATTGATTGCATTGCTACATCCAGGCTTTCTGTAAAACAATGCATTACACCGCCAACCTGCTTGGCATTTTCTTCACGCATGATACGCAAGGTATCTTCTGCCGCATTACGGGTATGGATAACCAATGGCTTATTGCACGCTATCGCAGCGCGGATATGATTGCGAAAACGAGTACGCTGCCATTCCAGGTCACCAGTCAGCCTGAAATAATCCAGACCAGTTTCACCGATTGCAATCACTTTGGGATGGCTTGCCAACTTCACCAATTCTTCAACAGTTGGCTCATCTATATCTTCATAATCCGGGTGAACTCCCACAGATGCAAAGAAATGAGGGTTATTTTCTGCAAGTGCCAACACTTGGGGAAAATCAGGCAAAGTTACAGAAATACAAAGGGCGTACCCTACCCCGTTATCCTGCATGGATTGTTTGATGGCGGGTAGGTTGGCAGCAAGCTCTGGAAAGTTTAAATGGCAGTGTGAATCAACAAGCATATGAATTACATCGTGTGTGTAGGACGTGATGATCTCAGAACATTTCCTAAAAGCGCTTCAATTTTATTACGGGCTTCCTGTCCGCCGTTTTTTTCGTGAAACTGAACCCCTATGCCCTGAGGCTTGCTGCCTTGGGTGGCTGGTGTAATCCATACTACATGACCTACTACTTTCAGCTTCATAGGGTCATCCAGCAAGCTTAACAGCATGAAAACTTCTTCCCCCATTTTGAAGGGTTTGTTTGTAGGGATGAACAAGCCGCCACCTGCTAAAAAAGGCATATAGGCCGCATACAATGCAACCTTTTCTTTAATTGCCAGTGAAAGGACCCCTGGCTTCAGGTTACCTACCATTTTGCTATCGTCTTGTATGTTTTCGGGCATAATTTTTTATTTCTTGAATAGCAGGTTAAACAAATAAACAGATATCAGGATTGAAAAACCTTTGTATATTCAACAAGAAGGCTTTCCATTTGTAACTCATGATTCAACGGATGCGCCGCTAACTTGCGAAGCTCGTTGGTTTTCTTTTGCAAATCGAATAGTCTCCCCAAGTTTACCTTGTCTGCCAGCGATTGCAAAGCACGAACATGCTGTATGTGATATCTGGCCTGATGACCTAGTTTCACTGCCACAATATCATACAACCATTTCTGGATTGCTATCACACCGGACTCTACTGAACTGGCAATCAGTATGGGAGCTGCCGCATGGGGCTCTATCTTGTGGCCCAGCGCCAAGTGCTTCCAAACATCAGATAGCTGATTGAATTGTGCTTGATCCGTCAAAACCTTGATAGGAGAACCCTCAAGGTAAGCTAATTGCTGCTCCGGGTTCTTTACCCCTTTCATACGCAGCCATGCCATTGCTTGTGCTGCATCCGGTACCGGCATGTTTATTTTATGGCATCTGCTCAGGATAGTCGGAAGTAAGCGTTGTAACTGATGGGAAATTAATATAAAAATCACTCCCGGCGCAGGTTCTTCCAGCATTTTTAACAATGCATTGGCAGAAGCCTGATTCAATGCTTCTGCAGGGTTAATCAACACTATACGCAAGCCACTGGTTTGATGACTGGATAAACTTAAAAAGTCACTTAGCTCACGAATCTGGGCAATGGAAATCTGCGTTTTTTTCCTGGTCTTTTTTGCTGCCGGCGACTCGTCATCAGTGCCGCTTTCCTGTTCAGTGCTCACTAAACGGAAATCAGGATGGCTTTCATCATTAAACCAGTGACAGCTTGGACACGTATTACATGCATGCCCACTTTCATCGGTATTAGGGCATAACAGCGCCTGGCTGAATCTTAATGCGAAATCGTATTTGCCAATACCGGTACGTCCGTGCATTAAAAATGCATGGTGCAGCTTCTGGCGACCCTGGCTCAGGTTCTGCCAAAGCTTGTTTTGCCATGGATATATCTCATTAAAATTATTCATATAAATTATATGGTTGCAATGATATATTTAACCATTTCAGCAACTTCTTCTAAAGACTTGCTGGCATCGATAACTCTGAATCTTTGTGGGTTTTTGCTTGCGCGCTCTAAATAAGCGTTGCGAATTTTTGTAAAAAAATCTACTGATTCGCGCTCAAATTTGTCCGGGCTACGTGCACCGGCTAGCCTTGCTATGCTGACTTCAACCGGCACATCGAATAAAAGCGTAAGGTCTGGTTGCAAACCTTCCTGCACCCATTGTTCTAAGATTTCTATTTTATCCGCTGGTACGCCTTTTGCACCACTCTGATATGCGAAAGTGGCATCTGTAAAGCGGTCTGAAAGTACATAAGCCCCTCTTGCCAGTGCAGGTACAATTACATTGGCGATATGTTCTCGCCGTGCTGCAAACATTAGTAAGGTTTCGGTTTCCGCATGCATTGCCTCATGCAGCAGTAATTCACGCAAGCGTTCACCCAAGGGGGTGCCGCCTGGCTCACGCGTAGATACCACCTCTCGCCCATGGGCTTTAAGCATTTCAATGATAGTGGGAATATGGGTGCTCTTACCCGCGCCATCCATGCCTTCCAGAGTAATAAATTTTGCTGTCATAAGCTTACTTTTTTAACTGATATTTAACGACGGCACGATTATGCTCGTCCAGGTTGCTGGAAAATGCATGGCTACCATCGCCCTTGCCTACGAAATAGAGTGCTTTGGTGTTGGCAGGATGCAAGGCCGCCTCAATTGCGGCCAAGCCTGGCATGGCGATAGGCGTTGGAGGTAAGCCGCTGCGCGTATATGTATTATAGGGTGTATCAATTGACAGGTCTTTTTTACGAATATTGCCATCAAACCTCATACCCATACCGTAAATTACTGTCGGATCAGTCTGTAAACGCATACCTAAACGCAACCTGTTAACAAAAACACCGGCAATCATTGGCCGCTCACTGGCTTTACCAGTCTCTTTTTCAATAATAGAGGCCATTACCAAAGCTTGGTAGCTGTTTTTATAAGGCAAGTCCGGGGCCCTGCCCTGCCATGCTTTCTCTAGCTTTGATTGCATCGCATTGTAGCTGGTTTTAAGTAACTCAATATCCGTAGTATTCCGGTCAAAATAAAAAGTATCCGGAAAGAACAGGCCCTCAGCAGCACTGTAAGGTGAGCTTATTAACTTCAGAATCTCTGCCTCAGGTAATCCGGCAATGGTTTGCTTGACGGCATCATTGACAGCCAGTTTCTGACGCATCTGTTCAAAAGTGCGTCCTTCGATAAACGTAATACTACCCTGCGTCGTTTTGCCATGATTCAATGACAACAATAACTGATAAGGAGATATGTTCTTGTTAAGCGTATAACTGCCAGCTTGCAGATATTGCTCTTTATGTAACAGTTTTGCCAGAAATATAAACCGCCAAGGCTCTTTTAATACCCCTTGTGCTACTAACTGGTTGGCTATGCTTTTAAGGCCGCTCTTGGGCTGAATCACGACTTCCTGGCTACTGGGCCGCAGTTTCAATGGATAAATCGCATAATAAACAAACCACCCACTTAGCAATACGGTACTGATGATGGATACCGTAATCCATTTCTTAATGTGTTTAATCATTTGCAACTATATTTCTTATTTTTGCAGCCAAATCCTGTTGAGGCCAGATTTTATTATTGATTTTAGTTACCTGAAAGGCACCGAAAAGACTATTACAGATAATAACTTCATCGGCTTGTAACAGTTCATCTAAAGTTAAGGTTTGAACCAGAATATTTAAATCAAGCACACCACCTAAGCCAAGTATATGTTGCCTGGTGATACCAGATACACCACAAACACTCAGATCCGGTGTAACCAGTTCGCTGCCGAATCGGGCAAACACATTACTCATCGTGCATTCAATTACATTGCCTGACGAATCTAAAAGCAAACCGTCAAATATAAAATCTTCACGCCATTCCATGCGTGCAAGCACATTCTCGAGACGGTTTAAATGTTTAATACCTGCAAGTTTTGTCTGTGCGGCTAGCCTGATGTCACAAACATGTAATTGCACACCTTTATTATAGTTAGACGCCTCGTAATGCGGGAACCCAGACTTGATAACCACCCTGGTGGGAATTGTGATTGTAGGGGGCGCATACCCCCTTTCTCCCTCACCCCGGGTAATAACGATTTTGGCAACCTGAATTAAATCGTCAGAAAAAAGCTCTTTTTTAAACAATTTCTGTAGGTCGCCCATCAGTAATTCTGCACTTGGGCAGACGATACCAATAGCGGCACAATCAGCTACCAGTTTCTGGTAATGAAATGGCCAGTTTACGGGTAATCCGTTGTGCATCTTCATGGTGCGAAAAACACCGTCACCATATGTAAAACCACGGTCAGAAACAGAAATTGTCTGCTCGAAGCTTCCATTTACGAGATAGGAATGATTACGTATCATAGCCATAATTAAACCATAGCATCTTCGAATTAACTACTGAAAGCGCCAGTAGTTATAAAGAAAAAAGCCCGCTTACAATGAGGTGCGGGCTTTTAAAAGTTATATATCAGCGAAGCTGTATTTATATTTTTTTAAATACCAGGCTGCCATTAGTACCGCCAAAGCCAAAGTTGTTTTTCAGCGCATATTCAATTTTCATGTCACGCGCAGTATTCGCACAGAAATCCAGGTCACATTCAGGATCCTGATTGAATATATTAATGGTTGGTGGCGAAATCTGGTTATGTACAGAAAGTACTGTAAATACAGACTCTAAACCACCAGCACCGCCAAGCAAGTGACCAGTCATGGATTTTGTGGAATTCACAACCAGGTTATATGAATGTTCACCAAATGCAGCTTTGATTGCATTGGTTTCATTGGCATCTCCTAATGGAGTAGATGTGCCATGAGCATTCACAAACTGGACTTGATCAGGATTAACGCCTGCATTCTGCATGGCATTGCGCATGGAGCGGCGTGGCCCATCCATATTAGGTGCGGTCATATGATATGCATCAGCACTCATGCCGTAGCCGCTGAGTTCCGCATAGATTTTTGCACCACGTTTTTTTGCATGCTCATACTCTTCAAGCACTAGAACACCTGCACCCTCACCTATAACAAAACCATCACGGTCTTTATCCCATGGACGACTCGCTGTAGCCGGGTCATCGTTTCGCGTTGACAATGCGCGTGAAGCAGCAAAACCACCAACACTCAAGCGTGTAATCGCAGCTTCTGCGCCGCCGGCAACCATCACATCTGCATCACCGTACTCAATCATGCGTGATGCATCGCCAATAGAGTGTGTGCCCGTTGTACAAGCGGTCACTATCGCAACATTCGGGCCTTTAAAACCAAACATGATTGATAAATTACCGGAAATCATGTTGATAATAGTGCCGGGAATAAAGAATGGTGAAATCTTGCGTGGGCCTGATGCCTGATAAAGCAAGTCAGTATCCTCAATAAACTGCATACCGCCAATACCAGAACCGATAGAAACGCCAATGCGCTCTGCATTTTCTTCTGTTGCGACGATACCGGAATCTTTAACTGCTTCGATAGCTGCAGCCAGACCGTATTGAATGAATGTATCCATCCGCCTGGCGTCTTTAGCAGGAATGAAATCTTCAGCATTAAAGTCTTTCACTTCACCAGCAATGGTAGAAGTAAATGCACTTGCATCGAACTTTGTAATTTGTGTGATGCCGGATTTACCAGCAATAAGATTGTCCCAAGCTGTTTTTACACCGATTCCAACAGGTGAAACAACGCCAAGGCCAGTAACGACAACTCTACGTTTGGACATAAGATAAAGTCTCGAAGACAAGATTAAGAAACAAAAAGGAAAAAGCAGTAAACCCGTAATCGGGTTTACTGCTTAAATTTGGATTTATTTGAGGTTAGTATTGATGTAATCAATCGCTAATTGAACTGTAGTAATTTTTTCTGCTTCTTCATCAGGAATTTCGCAGTCAAATTCTTCTTCTAGCGCCATTACCAACTCTACTGTATCCAATGAGTCAGCTCCCAAATCATCTACAAATGATGATGTGTTTTTTACATCAGCTTCATTTGCACCTAGTTGTTCAGCAACAATTTTTTTAACGCGTTGTTCGATGTCAGACATCTAATTACCCCTTTTATAAAAAATAGCTTGGTTCAGCTAAGTCAGTATTCTACCAAAACTAAACAATAATACAAAAAACTTAATCACTACTTTAAACCATATTCAGCCCATTTTAAAGCTGAATAATGCTACACCATTAACATGCCACCATTGACGTGTATGGTTTCACCCGTAATATAGGCTGCCCCTGGTGAAGCCAGGAATGCTACTGTAGCTGCAATTTCCTTTACTGAGCCCAGGCGGCCTACCGGAATACGCGCCAGCATTTTTGTGGTGATATCTTCAGGCAGTTCCGCAGTCATATCCGTTTCAATAAAGCCTGGTGCCACGCAGTTAACGGTAATGCCACGACTACCCACCTCTGCTGCCAGGGATTTGGTAAAGCCGGTCATACCCGCTTTGGCTGCTGCATAATTTGTTTGGCCAGCATTGCCCATGTGACCTACTACCGATGAAATGCTGATAATGCGCCCTGTACGCGCTTTCATCATCGGGCGCAACACTGCCTGGCTCATGCGGTAAACTGATGTCAGATTGGTGCTTAATACCGCATCCCAGTCTTCATCTTTCATGCGCATCAGTAATGTATCGCGTGTAATACCGGCATTATTTACCAGCACGCTAACATCACCATATTTTTCACTGATGGATTTTAATGTGGCATCAATTTGTGCAGCATCATTTACATCCAAAGCCATGCCCTCGCCTTTGATGCCTGCAGCAGCCAACGCAGAGGAAATAGAAGATGCGCCATTTTCTGACGTGGCTGTTCCAATCACTGTTGCGCCTTGTTTGCCTAGTTCGGTTGCAATGGCAGCGCCAATACCACGACTAGCGCCGGTAACTAAAACAATTTGTCCAGTTAACATATTTAATCCTCTGAATATTTAGTAATTAAATGGAGTTCTTTAATTCAAGCAAAGCATCATTGCTGGTTAATGCTACGCATGGTAACTCAGCCACAATACGTTTCGTGAGGCCCGCCAGCACTTTGCCTGGGCCACATTCAGCGGTTTGCGTTACACCTTGGGCGGCAATCGCCTGCACTGTTTCAACCCAGCGCACAGGACTATACAACTGACGAACTAAAGCATCCTTGATTTTCTCACTGTCACTATATGCCGCTACATCAGCATTATGCAGCACAGGTATCTGCGGTGTATTGACCGTTACATTTTTGAGGTATTCGGCAAGTTGCAGTGCCGCCGGTTTCATCAGGGCGCAATGAGAAGGTACGCTTACAGGTAGAGGTAGCGCACGTTTGGCACCCTTGGCCTTTGCCAATTCCATGCCCCGTTCTACCGCGGCTTTATTACCGGCAATCACGACTTGTCCTGGTGAATTCAGGTTAACAGCTTCCAGCACTTCGCTTTGCGCAGCTTCTGTACAGACAGCACGTACTGTCTCATCATCCAGACCCAATATAGCGGCCATAGCGCCAACACCCGCTGGCACCGCATTCTGCATTACTTCAGCACGGTAGCGCACCAGTGGCAAGGCGTCTTTAAAAGATAGAGCGCCAGATGCCACCAATGCAGTGTATTCACCCAGGCTATGTCCGGCAAGAACGATTGGCAATCGATCTGATGTTGCATGCCAGGCACGCCAGGTTGCCACACCTGCCGCCAGCATAATCGGTTGCGTGTTGGTAGTTTCGTTGATGCTGTCATTGGCTTCTGTAGCCATTACCCATAAATCAACACCTAAAATATCCGAAGCTTCGGTAAAAGTGTCCCGGATGATATTTGAATCACCAAAGCCGCTCATCATGCCTACTGATTGCGAACCCTGGCCCGGAAATAAGAATGCAATATTTTTCATAAATTACTTTATATAAGTTATATAACTATTTGAATAATCAATATTTAATTAACGCAGAACCCCATGTGAAGCCGCCACCAAATGCTTCCATCAAGATAACATCACCACGCTTGATGCGGCCATCGCGCACTGCCGTATCAAGCGCCAAAGGGATTGAGGCTGCCGAGGTGTTGCCATGACCGTCTACAGTTACGACCACTTTATCAAGATCCATATCCAGTTTTTTAGCTGTAGCCTGCAATATGCGAATATTGGCCTGATGCGGAACCAGCCAGTCGATATCACTTTTCTGCATACCGTTCGCATGCAGCGTCTCATCTACAATCTGGTCCAGCGTATTCACTGCCATTTTAAAAACAGCATTACCTTCCATCTTGACTGTTTTGTCACCATCCTGCTTTGAAACGCCAGCGGGTACATTCAATAATTTTTCATAGCTACCGTCAGCATGCAGATGCGTAGTAATAATGCCAGCCTCATCCGAAGCCTGCAAGATAACAGCACCTGCTCCATCACCCCATAAAATGCAATTGCTGCGATCGGTCCAGTCCGTAATTCGTGACATAGTTTCAGCGCCGATTACCAAGGCGGTTTTAGCCGCACCGCTTTTAATCATACTATCAGCAATGCTCAATGCATATACAAAGCCGCTGCAAACAGCCTGCACATCAAAGGCTGGGCTGTTGTTTTTGATACCAAGCTGACCTTGTATCAGGCAGGCTGTACTTGGAAAGAAGCGGTCAGGTGTCGTCGTTGCAACAATGAGCAAATCAATGTGCTGCGGATCAATATCGGCAGCTTCTATTGCTTTTTTTGCTGCAGCAATTCCTAAATCACTAGTAAATTCATTACTTGCGGCGATGTGGCGCTCACGAATGCCCGTACGTGCAAAGATCCATTCATCGGTAGTGTCTACCATGCGCTCCAACTCAGCATTGGTAAGGATTTTAGCGGGCAAATAACTACCTGTGCCAGCAATTCTGGAGAATATCATTGTGTATCCTGTGAAGTTTTTACAATAGGAGTTGTACGTATATGTTCGATTTCCAGCTGTTCACTGATGCGACGCAACACACCGCTACGCGCCTCCTCGGTGGCGACATGAATTGCAGAAAGATAAGCCAGTTGGTCAGCTCCGCCATGGCTTTTTACAACAATACCGCGCAACCCCAGAAAGCTGGCACCATTATAACGGCGAGGGTCTAAACGTTTTTTGAAGGATTTAAGTACAGGTAAAGCACAAAGTGCCATCAACTTGGTTAGCCAACTGCGCTTGAATTCCTGCGTTAGAAATTTACCCATCATATGTGCCAGGCCTTCGGTTGTTTTCAATGAAACATTACCAACAAAACCGTCACACACAACTAAATCAGTAGTGCCTTTGAAAATATCATCGCCTTCGACATTGCCGTAAAAATTCAAGTGGCTTGTTTTTAACAACTCGCCAGCTTGTTTTACAACTTCATTACCCTTAATGTCTTCTGAACCAATATTAAGCAAGCCTACGGTTGGACGTTCTTTATGCTCAACACAGCTTACCAGCATTGCCCCCATGATCGCGAACTGGTAAAGATGTTCAGGTGTGCAGTCAGCATTGGCACCTAAATCCATCATGTAAGTATTACCCTTTTCACTCGGCAGAACCGAAGCAATCGCTGGGCGATCAATGCCTGGCAAAGTTTTGAGCACAAATCGTGCTGTAGCCATTAGCGCTCCGGTATTGCCGGCACTGACGCAGGCATTAGCCTCTCCGTTTTTAACCAGGTTAATAGCCACGCGCATAGATGAATCTTTTTTGTTTTTAAGCGCGCTCTGGGGAGATTCATCCATCGTCACGACTTCGCTTGCATGATGGATGCGCAAGCGTGGGCTTGTTGTTGTTTTTCGTGTTTTTAACTCTGATTCAATAGCGTCTTGCAAGCCAACCAATACGATATTGAGCTGGTCATCAGCCTCCAGCGCTTTTAGTGCGGCAGGAACAGTAACATGCGGACCATGATCGCCGCCCATTGCATCAATTGCGATTGTAATATCCATGTAGCTCCATACTCACTGAATGGTAAGGTTTAGTCGAAATACTATAAGCCAAAAACTGGCAGTATGACTACGAGATAATAATAACTATACCGTGAAAAAATTGTGCCGTTAAAACACTAGCGCCGCTCCAAGTATTTGGAGCGGCGCTAAATGATTTCTTAACTGCCGGATGAATTCAATCTAAACAGTTGCTTAAGTATTGAATTTACAGGCTAAATTAAATTACTCGCCTTTTGATGGCATTACTTTACGACCACGGTAGTAGCCGTTTGGGCTAACGTGATGACGCAAGTGTGTTTCGCCAGTGGTTGGCTCAACCGCTAATGGTGGATTTGTCAAAAAGTCATGTGAACGGTGCATGCCACGTTTTGAAGGTGTCTTTTTGTTTTGTTGAACTGCCATAATAAAACTCCAATAAAATGATTAAAACATCATCTCAATTACTTACAAACCGATGCAGTTAAATGAATAGCGCATCACTAATTTAAGATACAAAAATAACTAATCCGCAATAATAATATAAAACAAAGCTTTTGTCAGCCTAAATTAAAGCTTTTTATGATTTGATCAAACCCTTCAACACCGCAAACGGATTAGGTTTCTCCCCGCTTTGCATGGGCGCTTGTGTACAATCCCCTTCATGGGCCGGGGCAATTGGCATTGCCATAATGATTTCATCCTCAATGAGCGCCAGCAAATCCATAGCTTGACTGGCCTCCTGCAGGTCGTACCCGTCATCATCTTCAAGCGCTTCAGCATCAACATCACTTACACCTGCATCACTGATCAAATAATTAAAATCCAGACTTAAATTAAGTGGCATTTGTTCCAGGCAGCGCTGGCAATAAGTGGTCAGGTCTGCATTTAATGTGAGATGTAAAAAATGCTGCCCAAGTACATTGGTTTCACCATTCAGGGAAAAATTAATAACATTGCCATCTTGCAAGGAATTTTTATTGCTGGCAGACAAATCGTCATGCGGCGCTTGCGATGCTAGCAGCTCAGCAAGCCTGGGGCATTCTGCAAGAGACAATGCGCCTGCAAGATGCTCGTTTCTTTTGGCAAAGGCTACGTTATCTATCAGCAATGGATGGGTACTCATTTTCAATGCTCACTGTGAATTAAAATGTAAATTATTGCACTTAAATTTAGTGCTGGGGATTTGGCTATCAGCCAGCACATGCTACAATTATGCGGTTTTTGTATTAAATTTAAGGTTTACTACGTGTTCAAAAAAATTCTAGTTGCTAACCGCGGTGAAATCGCAGTGCGTATTGTACGCGCTTGCTCAGAAATGGGCATCAAATCCGTTGCAATTTATTCAGATGCGGATCGTCAGGCTTTGCATGTAAAAAAAGCTGACGAGGCCTATCATATCGGCACAGACCCTGTGTCTGGATATCTGAATGCACACAATATTGTAAATCTCGCAGTAGCAACAGGTTGCGATGCACTGCATCCCGGATACGGTTTCTTATCTGAAAATCCGGAATTAGCAGAAATATGCGAGCGCCGCGGCATCAAATTCATTGGCCCTAGTGCGCATGTAATTCGCCAGATGGGTGATAAAATCCAAGCCCGCAATGCAATGACCAATGCCGGCATCCCCTGCACACCTGGCAGTAATGGTAACTTGAAAAACCTTGATGAAGCCGTGGCACTTGCAAGCAAGATTGGCTATCCAGTGATGCTTAAGGCTACCAACGGTGGCGGTGGACGCGGCATTCGCCGATGTGACAGTGAAAAAGAATTACTGAGTAATTATGATAGGGTAATCAGTGAGGCTAGCAAAGCTTTCGGCAAGCCTGAAGTGTTTCTGGAAAAATGCGTCATATCCCCACGTCACATTGAAGTGCAGGTGTTAGCGGACTCGCAAGGCCATGCGATTCACTTGTTTGAACGTGACTGTTCCATTCAGCGCCGCAACCAGAAGCTGATTGAAATTGCACCTTCCCCGCAATTAAGCCAGGCGCAGCGTGATTATATCGGTGGCCTAGCTGTTAAAGCGGCAAAAGCGGTTGGATATGAGAATGCCGGCACCGTCGAGTTCCTGCTGGACTCAGACAACACTTTCTATTTCATGGAAATGAATACTCGCTTGCAGGTTGAGCACACGGTTACAGAAACCATTACCGGCATTGATATCGTGCAAGAGCAAATCCGCATTGCATATGGTTTGCCATTACAATACAAACAAAATGAAGTGCAATTCCGCGGTTATGCCATGGAGTTCCGTATTAATGCGGAAGATCCAAAAAATGGCTTTTTACCAAGTTTTGGTAAAATTACACGTTATTACGCACCAGGCGGCCCTGGCGTAAGGATGGATGCGGCAATCTACAGTGACTATGTTATTCCGCCCTATTACGATTCCATGTGTGCAAAACTTACGGTGTGGGCACTGGATTGGAACAGCGTCATTGAACGGGGACGCCGTGCTTTGGATGACATGTTGATTTATGGTGTAAAAACAACCATTCCTTATTATCAACAAATTCTAAAACATCAGGATTTTAGAAAAGCAGAATTCAACACCAGCTTTGTGGAATCACATCCGGAACTGGCAAACTACGCTAACGAGATTCCGCCGGAATTGATTGCCGCGGCTATTTCTGCAGCGATTGCAGCGCACGAAGGCATTTAATTGCCCTCGTTAACACTTACCAAGATTAACTTATAACCTTAAAGCGATAGATTAAAAAATGGCAAAAGTACATGTTTCTGAATTAGTTTTACGTGATGGTCACCAATCACTCATTGCGACGCGCCTGCGTACCGATGACATGCTTCCCATCTGTTCAAAGCTTGATTCTATTGGCTTTTGGTCACTGGAAGCCTGGGGTGGTGCAACATTTGATGCATGCGTGCGTTTTTTGAAAGAAGACCCTTGGGAGCGTTTGGCAAAACTGCGTAAAGCTTTGCCAAATAGCCGCATTCAAATGCTGCTACGTGGCCAGAACTTATTAGGCTACCGTCATTACTCTGATGATGTGGTACGCGCATTCGTACAGAAATCAGCAAATAACGGTGTAGATGTATTCCGTATATTTGATGCAATGAATGATCTACGTAATTTGAAAACATCGATCGAAGCTGTAAAAAAAGTTGGAAAACACGCTGAAGGTACAATTAGCTATACCACCAGCCCGGTTCACAATGTTGACTACTTCGTCAGTCTTGCAAAAGAACTTGAAGCAATGGGCTCAGATACAATTGCCATAAAAGATATGGCAGGCCTGCTCACACCGCAGGCTACGAGCGATTTGGTAAAGGCGCTAAGTGCGAATGTTAACCTGCCTATTCACCTGCACAGCCATGCAACTTCAGGCTTGTCTGCAATGTGCATGCTCAGGGGCATTGAAGCAGGGACATCGATTGTTGACACCTGTAACTCTTCTTTTGGCGAAGGTGCAAGCCACACCTCTACAGAAAGTTTAGTCGCGGCATTAAAAGATACCGAATATGACACTGGTTTAGATTTGGCCGCATTACAGGAAATCACTGCCTACTTCCGTGATGTACGTAAAAAATACTGGCAATTTGAAAGTGATTTTACTGGCGTAGATACCCGTGTACTGGTCAATCAGGTACCAGGCGGCATGATTTCAAACCTATCAAACCAGTTAAAAGAGCAAGGTTCACTTAATCGCATGGACGAAGTGTTAGCCGAGATTCCACGCGTCCGTCAGGATTTGGGCTATCCTCCACTGGTAACGCCTACCTCGCAAATCGTGGGCACACAGGCTGTGCTTAATGTCATGACTGGTGAGCGTTACAAATCAATCACCAACGAAGTGAAAAATTACTTCCTCGGCCATTATGGGAAATCCCCAGCCCCGGTTGATGAAAGCGTAAAGACAAAAGCTGTTGGCGATAGTGAAGTCATTACCTGTCGTCCGGCCGATTTATTAGAGCCAGAAATGGAAAAACTCACTATAGAAGCCGAGCTCTTCGCAAAATCCCAAGAAGATGTGCTGACATATGCCATGTTCCCGGATATCGGCCAAACCTTTTTACAAGAACGTAATGCCGGCTCGGCCGCACCTGAAGCGCTGCTGGAAAAAGCAGCAGCACAATCTGGTTCGTCCCGTTTTGCGCCTAATGAGTTCAAAGTTACCTTGCATGGAGAAACATTCCATATCAACCTGACCGGAAGCGGTCATGCCGGTGAAGAACATCGCCCGTACTATGTCACTATTGATGGCATTGCTGAAGAAGTCATCGTTGAAACCTTGAGTGAAATTGAAGTCTCTGATAGCGGCGTTACATCAGGCGGCAGCAAGAAAAAAACTGCCAGCAATACAGAAAGCGGCCGCCCGCGCGCAACACATGCCGGACACGTTACCACGTCAATGCCAGGCACCATCGTTGCGGTAAAGGTAAAAGTTGGTGATAAAGTGAAGGCTGGTGATGGCGTGCTTGTGATTGAAGCCATGAAAATGGAAAATGAAATCCAGGCCGCCACTTCAGGCGTTGTTGTCGCTGTCAATGTAAGCAAAGGCGATACAGTAACACCTGATGAAGCTTTGCTTGAAATCCAACCAGAGTAATCAATTTGTTTTTTAACGCTAAAGCCGACAGAATCCTACTGTCGGCTTTTTTATTCTCAGTATAAATTTATGAACAAAAACCTCATTCTTGCCTCTTCTTCTCCCTTTCGGCGTGAACTGCTTACACGTTTACAAATCCCCTTTTCATGCGTATCACCGGATGTAGATGAGACACCCTTACCCAACGAATTACCTCAAGAAACCGCGCTGAGGCTGGCACAGGTAAAAGCAAGAAAGATAGGCGCATCGCACACGGACGCACTAATTATCGGCTGCGACCAGGTTGCAACTTTAGATAACCAGCAATTGGGTAAACCGTTAACACACGAAAATGCTACCAGGCAACTACGTTTGATGCGTGGCAGGGAAGTCATTTTTCATAGCGCACTTTGTCTTTACAATGCAGCTACACAAAGCATGCAAGCAGAAGTGGTACCTTTTGTCGTGAAATTCAGGAATCTGACTGATACTCAAATTGAAAGTTATCTAAATAAAGAACAGCCGTACCATTGTGCCGGCAGTGCAAAATCTGAAGGCCTTGGCATTGCTATTATTGAGAAAATGACGGGTGACGATCCTAATGCACTCATTGGATTACCATTAATTGCACTGGTTAATATGCTACAGAATGAAGGTTTGGCAGTAATATAGACGCTGAGTGTAACCAAGTAGATACAGTACAAATCCATTTAAAAGGAATATGCCATGTCTGCCCGACACATATTAATTACATCTGCCATTCTTTCAGCATTTTCTACTGTTGCAATCCCGGCCGAACTGAATGAAATACATAGCACGTTAAATGACCAGCAAACTGTAGCAGTTACTATTTACAATAACAATCTGGCTTTAGTAAAAGACCAGCGCAAAGTAAATCTGAATAGCGGCCTCAATAGCCTGGCATTACGGGATGTCAGCGCCCAGATAAGGCCTGAAACAGCATTATTGCGCAGCTTGAGCCATGATGGAAGTTTTACCACACTAGAGCAGAATTTCGATTTCGATTTGCTCACACCGCAAAAACTGCTTGAAAAATATGTTGGTAAAAATGTATCCATTGTCAGAGTTAACCCGGCCACAGGTGCTGAAACCAGCGAGCAGGCAGTTGTTCTCTCAGCCAATAATGGAGTAGTACTGAAAATTGGCAATCGCATTGAAACCGGAATACCGGGTCGTATTATTTACGATGACGTACCCGACAACCTTCGCGACCGCCCTACTCTAGTGACTAAACTTAACAACAAAACAGCTTCCATGCAAACTGTGGAACTCAGCTATTTAACTGGAGGCTTGGGCTGGAGGGCAGATTACGTAGCCGAGTTAAGTCCTAAAGAGGACAGCATAGATTTATCAGGCTGGGTTACGCTAACCAACACCAGCGGCACCAGTTATAACAACGCAAAACTGCAGCTCGTTGCCGGCGATGTAAATACGGTGCGAGAGAGTTACCCCAGACCAGTGGCAATACGCAAGAATATGGCAATGATCGCTGAAGATAGTGCCGGCATGGCCGAGGAGTCTTTACTTGAATATCATTTATATTCACTGGAGCGCCCAACCACGATCGCAGAGAACCAAACCAAACAAGTGGCATTATTGTCTGCTTCCAACATACCTGCACGTAAAGAGCTTGTTCTGCGTGGTGCAGACTATTATTACGGCGCAAGTTATGGTGATTTAGGCCAAAAAATGAAAGTCGGTACCTTTATTGAGTTTGATAATAAGGAAGCTGCAAAACTCGGAATGCCTTTGCCTAAAGGCATTATGCGAGTCTATAAGAAAGATAGTCAGGGTAATGCCCAGTTCGTAGGTGAGGATAAGATCGACCATACCCCAAAAAATGAAACTGTACGTTTGAAACTTGGCGACTCCTTTGACGTAACCGCTGACAAAAAACAAACGGATTTCAAGGCGCTACCGCGCCCCGTTAAAGGAAACAGTTTATTTGAAAGTGCGTATGAGATCGTACTCAAAAATGCAAAAAAAGAACGGGTAACAGTGGTAGTTCAAGAACCGATACCAGGTGACTGGAAAATACTTAAAGAAAATCATATAAGCCAGAAGGCCACAAGTAATACTGCAGCATGGAAAATAGAAATACCCGCTGAAAGTAAAACCATTTTAAACTACCGTGTACAAGTAAAGTATTGATTAATGACGACTTCCATAAAACCGGGCACACTCTATTTTATTCCCGTAACACTTGGCGATGACAATCTTGAGCGCACATTGCCACCTGATGTCATCCGCATTGCACAGAAGCTGGAAGTGTTCGTGGTGGAAAATGAAAAGACAGCGCGTCATTTTTTAGGGCTGATGAAAACCTTCAGGCCAGTACGCGAGCTGACTTTGCTAACGTTAAACGAGCATACTGAAGAGAAGGCAATCCCGGCCTTACTTACACCGCTGCTTGCAGGCAAAGATGTTGGCGTAATGAGTGAAGCTGGCTGCCCAGGCATTGCCGACCCCGGTGCAAAGCTCGCTGCGCTGGCACATAAGAAAGGCATCCGCGTTACACCGCTGGTAGGCCCAAGCTCTATTTTATTAAGCCTAATGGCATCTGGTTTTAACGGCCAGCGATTTACCTTTCTTGGGTACCTGCCTGCTGATAAAGCAGCCCGTGTACACCGCCTGAAAGAGATCGAGAAATACTCGCAGAAGCACAACGAGACGCAGATATTTATTGAAACCCCGTATCGTAACCAGCACTTACTAGCGGATATTCTGGCACATTGCCATCCTGACACACAACTCTGCGTTGCGTGTAATATCAGCTTGGAAGATGAATTGATCATCAGCCGCTACGTTAAGGTATGGAAACAACAGCCTTTGCCTGACCTGCATAAGAAGCCGGCTGTTTTCTTGTTATTAGCTTAGCAGTACCTAGGAATTAGCGAGCAGTATTTTCACCGGTGCATAACTGCGCCTGTGCACGTCTGATACGCCATGCACGCTTAGCATTTCCAGGTGGTAAGGTGTCGGATAGCCCTTGTGTTTGGCAAAGCCATACTGCGGATATTTAACATCTAACGCATAAAGCTCAGCATCACGTGCCGTTTTAGCAAGGATAGATGCAGCGGAAATTGCCTGTACTTTACTATCTCCTTTTACAATCGCCTCGCATGGCAGTGCAGTTTTTGGGCATTTATTACCATCCACCTGTACCAGATCAGGCAATACTTCCAGCATTTCAATCGCACGCTTCATGGCTAGCAAACTCGCCTGCAAAATATTGATTTCATCAATTTCTTCTGCCGTACAACTGGCAACAGCCCAGGCTAATGATTTTTTTTTAATCTCAGCCGCTAAATAATCACGCTTCTTCTCGGAAAGTTTTTTGGAATCAGCGAGACCGATTATTGGTTGACTTTCATCGAGAATGACAGCTGCAGCATATACACTGCCAGCCAACGGCCCACGTCCGGCCTCATCTACACCGCAGATCAACATAAGTCATTCATTTCAAATAAGCCAGCACCGCTGTTGCCGCTTTTTCAGCAGTATTTTGACGTAGGCTATGGTGAATCCGGGTAAACTCTTCCTGAATCTCCACCAGTTTATCCTTATTGCCAACCAGCTCTAGTGCAGCCTCTGCTAACTTTTCCGGTGTAGCATCATCTTGCAACAGTTCAGGCACCACAAACTTTCCTGCCAATATATTGGGCAATCCGACATAAGGCTGTAATTGCATACGCTTTAACAATTGCCAGCTAAGTTTGGGCATACGGTATGTGATGATCATGGGTTTTTTTAGCAACGCAGCTTCCAGAGTCGCTGTACCGGATGCAACTATCACTACATCAGCTGCTTCCATTGCATCGTGCGCATGCCCGAACAGTAATTCAATCGGTAACTTTTCCGGCTCATTAAAAATCACCAGTTCAAAAATCTGGCGTGTTTCACGTGTTATTAATGGCACCAGAAATTTAACATTCGGTCTTTCTGCATAGATACGCTTCGCAGTTTGTACAAATAAATCTGCATGTTGCCGCACTTCACTCTGGCGACTACCAGGCAACATTGCAATAACCAATGTCGAATTATCCAGTTTTAACGTATCCCGCGCCCCAGATACGTCAGGTTCCAAAGGTAACATATCAGCCAAGGGATGACCTACATAACTGACCGGTATGCCTTCATTCTGATACAGAACAGGTTCAAACGGGAATAATGCAAGCATTTCTGTAACCGCATGCTTGATTTTTTTTATACGGTTTTTACGCCACGCCCAAATAGATGGGCTGACATAATGAATCGTCTTGATCCCTTTATTTTTTAATTTTTTTTCTAACCAGAAATTAAAATCAGGAGCATCTATGCCAATAAATAAATCCGGTGGATTATCCAGAAAATGATTTAATAACTGACGCCTGAGTTTCAACAATCCCCATAGGTGCTTGATCACTTCAAAGTATCCGCGTACTGATAAGCATTCGATAGGAAAAAGCGACTGTGCACCCCCCCGTATCATTTTAGGACCGGCGATGCCGATAAACTCAATGTCTGGACGTTGTTGTTTTAGAGCCTGGATAAGATGGCTTCCAAGCAGATCGCCCGAAGCCTCGCCCGCTACAATACCAATTCTAACCATAGCAGTAACTATACTAGCGAACTATGCCACGGGTAGAGGCATTCAAAAAGTCTGTCAGCAATGCTATTTCCGGTGCTTGTAATTGCATGGCTAATAGCTCAGATTTCGCCTCATCCAGCGTTAAATTTTTGCGATATAAAGTTTTGTACGCACGCTTAATCTGTAAGATGCTATCTGCTGAAAAGCCGCGACGCTTCAATCCTTCGGCATTAATACCATGGGGCTTGGCATCGTAACCGGCAGCGGTAATGTATGGCGGGATATCCTTAAAAACGACTGAACCAACTGCTGTAATAACATGAGAACCAATTTTGCAGAACTGGTGTATGAGTGTGAAACCACCCAAAATCGCATAATCGTAAACATCTACATGACCGGCCAAAGATGAATTATTTGCAAAAATAGTGTTATTACCGACTTGGCAATCATGTGCAATATGGACATAGGCCATGATCCAGTTGTCATTACCGATTTTTGTGGTGCCTTTGTCCTGAACCGTACCGCGGTTGAATGTACAGAACTCACGAATGGTGTTGTTGTCACCAATTTCCAGCAAGGTTGGCTCGTCTTTGTATTTCTTGTCCTGCGGTACCTCTCCAAGAGAAGAAAACTGAAAAATCTGATTGTTTTTACCAATAGTAGTAAATCCATTTATGGAAACATGGCTGCCAATACGCGTGCCTGCATCGATGCTGACATTTGGGCCAATAATAGAATAAGCACCTACTTCCACACTTGAATCTAACTGTGCTGATGTATCTACGATTGCGGTCGGGTGGATTTTGGCGGTCTGCATTATTGCTTCACTTAATTTTCATTTACTATTATTACTAACCTGAAAGCCAGTTATTTTTCAATAGCCTTTAATATACACATCATTTGTGCTTCAGCGACAACAGAGCCATCAACAGTAGCAACACCTGAATATTTCCAGATTCCTTTCAGGATACGGTCAATTTTCACATTGAGTACGATTTGATCGCCGGGAGAAACAGGTTTTTTAAAGCGGGCGCTATCAATACCCGCAAAGTAATAAACTGAGTCATCACTAGGTTTGGTATCCATTGTTTTAAATGACAGGATGGCTGCAGCCTGGGCCATTGCCTCAACAATTAATACCCCTGGCATGACTGGATGATATGGGAAATGACCTGGGAAATAAGGTTCATTAACGCTAACATTCTTAATTGCAACAATCTCTTTACCTAATTCCAAAGACACTACACGATCAACCAGTACAAATGGATAACGATGCGGTAAATGTTCCAGAATTTCATGTATATCCATGCCGGTAGTGTCTACTGTATTTGTCATGATAATTTCAACCTGCTCTTAAATATGTGATTTATTAGTTTTTTTTAAAAAAATTATGATCGAGACTTTAATAATGCAATCTCTTTTTCCAACTGCTTAATTCTATCTGCGTAATCATCTAGATGACGGATTTTTGCAGCAGTATTAAGCCATGCCTTATGTGATTGGAAGGGCATTAAGGCTGTATAAGTATCTGCAGCGGTAAGAGAGCGTGTAATCATACTGCCTGGTGAAATTGTGACGTTATCCGCAATTTCCAAATGCCCTAATACCATGGCTGCACCACCAATTTTACAATGCCTGCCAATACGGGCACTACCAGCAATACCAACACATCCTGCAATTACTGTATGTGCGCCTATGATACAGTTATGGCCGATTTGGATCAGATTATCAAGCTTAACACCTTCCTCAACTATCGTATCATCCAGTGCACCACGGTCTATCGTCGTATTGGCACCAACATCTACATAATCTTGCAAAATTGTGCGACCTACCTGTGGAATTTTAATCCACCGCCCATTTTCTTCAGCGTAGCCAAAACCGTCCGACCCGATAATAGCACCAGAAAATATATGGCAGTTCTTACCTATTTCACAATGGTGTTTGACCGTAACAGCCGGTTCCAGACGGGTCTTATCTGCGATAAAAACATCATTTTCTATGATGCAGCCGCTTCCTATGACTACATTTTCCCCCAAAACAACATTTTCGCCGATTACTACCAACTCTCCAATACTGCATGTTACGGGGATTTTAGCAGAGGCTGCTACTACGGCTGTAGATGCAATACCAGCAATGGGAATAGATACCGGATTTAAGAACGCTGAGACTTTAGCAAAATAAGCATAAGGATTATCGACGATAATCCTTGGGCCAGCAGTTAAGTCGGCATGTTCTTGTTTTAGTATAAAAGCAGTTGCTTTACTTGTAGCAACTGCCCCTTGATATTTAGAGTCGCTAACAAAGCTGATATCACCTGCTTTGGCATTAGCTAGCGACGATACTCGCCGAATTAATGTACTGCCATCTCCAACAACGAGCCCGCCTAATGCTTTGACAATCTCATCAAGTGAGTATTGATTACTCATTTATATAAACGCACTTCAATCTGAACTTGCTTCCCAACTATCTTTTACCTAGCGACTTTAATACTTTGTCAGTAATATCAATCTTTTTACTTGCATATGCTACACCACTGTAAACAACCAGGTCATATCCTTCCGCTTCAGAAACAGATTGCACAGCCTTGTTTACCCGATCTTGCAAAGCGCCCAGCTCTTCGTTTTTACGTAAATTGATATCTTCTCTCAGCTCTCTCTGTTTGCGTTGAAATTCAATTTTAATATTTTGAACATCACGCTCCTTATTACGTCGCTCAGATTCAGAAATAGTTAGCCCATCCTTATCCAAGGAAGCTTCAAGATCTTTAATCTGTTTAGCCATACGATCCAGCTCTTGAGAACGGGGGCCAAATTCACGTTCAAGCTTCTTACCACTTTCAGCTGTTTGCGGGGCCTCTTGCAGAATTTTATCAACCTGGACGTAGCCCACTTTCAGTTCTGCAGATTGCACATTGACAGCAAACGTTACCAAGCTAGCCATTACTAAACTTTTTATAATTTTATCCAATTAAATTCTCCTAAAACCTACACTTCTACATTAGCTATATTATGCCACAAGCCATATAAAATAGCTGACCACAAGCCACTGCGGCCTTTATTTAAATCAGAATTGCTGCCCCATCTGGAATTGTATAGTCTGTGTTTGATCATCAGGGCTGCTATTAAATGCCTTGGCATAAACCACCTTTAAAGGGCCGAACGGTGAAATCCAGCTTGCACCGATACCTGCTGAATATCTAAGATCTCCCAAGCTATAAGATTCGCTGACACCAAATACGTTGCCGGCATCTATAAAAGCGCTCATTTTAAATTGGTTTGAATCTTTCAAGCCGGGAATAGGGAAAAATAACTCCGCATTGCCAAGTAAGCGTTTTGTACCGCCTACTGAATATTGAGTTTTTGTAGCGCTATCTATATCTTTTGGACCAAGAGTGCCGTTCTGATATCCACGAACGGAACCAACGCCCCCCATATAGTAATTTTTAAAGAATGGATACTTTGCACTACCATAAGCATCGGCATAACCTATCTCGCCATTCAGCATAAATGTGTAGCCTTTGAATACCTCTTTATACCAGGCCTGCTTGTATTCAAGCTTATAGTACTGCAAGTCTAATACCGGCAACGAAACTTCTGCAGTCAAACGCTGCAGCACGCCTTTTGAGGGGAAGAAAACTGTATCTCTTGAGTCATGTGACCATCCGGCAGAGAGCACCACAGAGTTACTAGTGCAACTGCTACTAACTCCGCCGCAATAATCAATGTATCGTTGAGGGCTATCGCTATTTAAATCAATACTAGTAAGATCACCTGCAATACCAAAACTAATGCCGTCGCGCTCATTTAATGGAATGCCAAAACGCAAACCTGCACCATAGGATGAGGAGTTGTAGGAACCAACATTATTTAGCGAACCTGTATTTACATCCCTGCGATATAAATCTATACCTCGACTTACGCCATCTGGAGTAAAGTAAGGATCGGTATATGATAAAGAATAAGTTGTGTTGACTTTACCAGTATTAATCTGGGCGCTAACACGGTTACCCGTACCCAGGAAATTATTCTGGTTTACAGTAACGCCAAAGACAACACCTTGGTTACTTGATAAGCCAGCACCAAACTGTACACTGCCTGTAGATTTCTCAACCACACTGATATTCAAATCAACCTGGTCTGAAGTACCGGGGACAGCAGGCGTTTCAATATTCACGTCTGAGAAGTAATCGGTACGCCTAACTCGCTCTTTTGAGCGATTGATTTTGTCTGAAGCATACCAGGCAGATTCCAGTTGCCGAACTTCACGGCGAATTACTTCATCACGTGTACGCGTATTGCCTGCAATGTTGATGCGGCGCACGTAGACGCGCTTGCCTGGGTCAACAAAAAAGGTAAAAGCCGCGGTATGCTCTTCTTTATTAAGCTCTGGTACGGGATTGACGTTTGCAAAAGCGTAACCGTCATTACTGAGCCGGTCACTAATGGCCTTGCTGGTTTGTGTCACATTTTCTCGGCTGAAAGTATCGCCAGCCTGAACTTGCAGCAACTGGCGCAATTCATCTTCGGGCACCAATGTTTCACCGGCTAATTTCACTTCGGAAATCGTATATTTCTCACCCTCTGTAATATTGATGGTAATGTAAATATCTTTTTTATCTGGCGTTATTGATACCTGGGTCGAGTCGATATTAAACTCAAGATAACCTTTGTTCATATAAAAAGAACGCAGCGTTTCCAAATCGGCATTGAGCTTCTGTTTTGAATACTGATCGTCTTTATTCCACCAACTCATCCAGTTAGGTGTGGTCAATAAAAATTCCGCACGTAGATCATCAGTAGTGTAAGCCTGATTACCGACAATATTGATGTCACGTATTTTGGAAACCACGCCCTCTTCAATATCAAAACGAACGGCTACACGATTACGCTCCAGAGGTGACACTATTGCTTTAACTGTTGCACCATATTTACCTTGAGATAAATACTGGCGTTTAATTTCTTGCTCCGCTCGGTCTAATTGAGACTTATCGAAAATCTGACCTTCTGAGATGCCAATCTGCTTCAGACCCTCTTTCATTTTATCGGTCGGGAATGATTTGTTACCGCTAAAATCAATCTGGGCAATAGCAGAACGCTCTTGCACGGTAACAATCAGCACATTATCTTCGGCCTCAATTCGAACATCTTTAAAAAAACCAGTGCCATAAAGAGATTTAATTGCCTGGGATGCCAAATCGTCATCCATAGTCTCACCGACTTTTACCGGCAGGTAACTAAAAACTGTACCGGCTTCTGTTCGCTGAATCCCTTCGACTCGAATATCTTTCACCACGAATGGTTCGAGTGCTGCGGCAGAGCTTGCATATAAGCCCGAAACCAGCAGCAAAATAGACTTGAGTTTAATATTTTTGTGCTTCAAGTTTTGAATAGCCATTAAATTAGCCTGTTATCAATCTGTTCATATCATTATATAGCGCTAAAACCATCATCCAGCCAAGAATAAAAAATCCTATCCTTTGCCCTGTATTTATTACCGCTTCCGATACAGGTTTCCCTGTAAAAAATTCAATCATATAATACATGAAATGTCCGCCATCTAGTATCGGTATTGGCAATAGATTTAATATACCGATACTAATACTTACAAGCGCTAAAAAGCCAATAAAAGCCTTTAATCCCATATTGGCGCTTTGCCCTGCATAGCTGGCAATCGTCACAGGACCACTCATCCCTTTCCATGACACATTACCCAGCAACATATTACCCAGCATTTTCAAACTAAAAATAGCTGTCTCCCAGGTTTTCCCTACACTTTTTACAAGCGCTTCTGCTAAAGAAAAGTGCTGGGTAATTAAATATTGATCCAGCTGCGCTTGTTCAACTTTATATCCAGCGCCTATTCGGCCAATGACTTTACCTTTTTCGTTAACCTCGTCGGGAATAATCTCCAAGCGCAGCTCATCAGCATCACGCTGAATCAGCATCTCTATTTTTTTTGCCGGATACAGCTTTATTTCATGAACAAATGCCTCCCAATCAACGATTCCTTTGTTATTTATCGCCAGAACCAAATCGCCGACTTTTAAACCAGCTGAATCTGCAGGGCTACCTTTAATGATTTCCCCAATGCGAGCCGGCACTTTGAGTTGGTATGCAGTTAAACCTAAAACATCCAGAACATCAATATTTGCATCATCATAATTAAGATTAGAAATAGTCATGTGATAAACATGAACTTCATTATTACTATCAATCACCTGAATTTCAACACTACTGCTTTTCAATGACTCATTTAACAAAAGCCAGCGAACATCCTGCCAGGTTGCAACGTCTTTACCATTAATCTTCTGAATCATATCTCCCGATTGGATCTGGCTAACAGCAGCCGGGCTGTTATCTATAACACTCCCTATAATAGGTTTAATACCGATGACGTCCGTCATGAATAATGCCCAATACAAAATAATTGCAAGCAATAAATTGGCGAATGGCCCGGCAAGCACAATTGCCATTCTCTTGATAACGCTCTGTTGATTAAGAGCTCGTGACTTGTCCTGATCAGCCAGGCTTCCCTCTTCAGAAAATGGCTCTTCCCCCAACATTTTGACATAGCCACCTAGAGGGATTGCAGCAATAACAAACTCCGTCTGGTCACGACCTATCTTTTTACTCCAGAGGGGGTTCCCAAAACCAACAGAAAATTTAAGCACCTTGACGCCGCACCATTTGGCCACTTGGAAATGACCATACTCATGAACTGTGACCAGAATGCCTAGTGTTAGAATAAAAGCGAGAATAGTTAACATAAACAATAGTCACTATTAATCAAAACATGAGATTTATGCATGATTTTTAAGCCATATATTAGCCGCGCGCCTTGCCTCTGCATCCACTTCAGCAAGCTGCGCAATTGAAGCAACATCTTCAATGCCAGAGGTTGTTAACACTGACTCTATCATTATAGGAATATCCATAAAACCAATTCGTTCTGCCAAGAATGCTTCAACCGCGATTTCATTTACAGCATTCAGAATGGCAGGGGCGGTCCCACCAGCTTTAAGCGCGTCATACGCTAAGCGTAAACATGGAAACCGCGAAAAGTCCGGTGCACTGAAATCCAAACGGCCAATTTTTATCAGATCCAGACTGCTTACACCGCTTTCCAAGCGATTCGGAAAACCCAAACCATAAGCAATAGGTGTACGCATATCCGGATTACCCAATTGCGCCAGTACGCTGCCATCACTGTATTCAACCATAGAATGAATGACGCTTTGCGGATGCACCACTACATCAATCTGGTCAGCAGAAGCATTAAACAGCCAGTGCGCCTCTATTACTTCAAGCCCTTTATTCATCATTGTTGCTGAATCAATTGTAATCTTAGGCCCCATCACCCAGTTTGGATGATTTAATGCCTGTTCAGGCGTCACGGCGCGCATATCATCCAGACTGGCATTTCGGAACGGACCTCCCGATGCAGTCAGTAACACGCGTTTAATACCCATATCCACCAAGTTTTTTGCACGCTGACGCGGCATCACCTGAAAAATGGCATTATGTTCACTATCTATAGGTAACAGCGTTGCTCCACCTTCTTCTACAGCACGCATAAACAGACTGCCAGCCATCACCAGCGTTTCTTTATTGGCAAGCAATATTCGCTTTCCTGATCTAGCAGCGGCCATTGCTGGATGTAAACCCGCAGCGCCTACAATAGCAGCCATTACGGTATCGACTTCAATATGCCCGGCAATTTCTGCCAAGGCCTGTTCACCGTGCAGCACTATAGTGCTTGCATTAACTGCTTTCAGCGCCGCATGCAGAGCTAAAGCTGCCTGTTCCTGCAACATAACAGCATATTTTGGCGTGTATTGCTGACACAAACTGATCATGCTTTTGACATTGTTATTTGCTGTTAATGCAAATACATTAAAGCGCTCCGGATGCTGCGATATAACATCCAGAGTTTGTATACCAATGGTACCGGTGGCTCCCAGGATTGCTACATTCTGAACAGTTTCAAAAGCCAGATTGGACATTACAGGTTTACTATCTATCAATGTGTGATCCATGCCGACTAAAATCCGATTAAAAGTTGGAGGTAGATAAAAAACAATACGATAGGTAACGTTGGAATAAACCCATCGATTCTATCCAGCACACCTCCATGCCCCGGTAACAACTGGCCACTATCCTTTAAATCAGCTTTTCGTTTCAAAAGCGACTCAACCAAGTCCCCCATAATACTCATCACTACAAGTAACCATAGAAAAACAATTAACCATAGGCTGAAATTCTTATAGTAACAAAGCGCAATTCCATAAACAGTAACAGCAGCCAATGCCCCCCAAACACCCTCCCAGGTTTTACCGGGGCTAATTTCAGGCGCCAGCTTGTGTCGACCGAACTTTTTACCGGAAAAATAAGCAGCGCTATCCGCAATACTTACCGTAGCAACCACCCCTAATAACAATAAAGGATTAATAGCATGCAATCCAACCGAACCAGCCCAAGTGGCAAGGATCAGGAACACCCCCAAAACACTCATCACCAAGGTATTGGTGCAGGTTTTTCTGGTAATTAACCAAAGCGGTGCAATTACAACCCAGAACAGGCTGGCTATCCCTAGCAATGCCAATATGGTATAGCTTTGATACTGCGAAAATGGCGTTACGTGCATGTAAGCAATAAACAATCCGAAAAACAAAGCTGCGGCAAGAATGAAAATTCGCTGATTTTTTTTCAGCCCAATCAAATTTGACCATTCTGCAGTAGCCAGTAAAACAACACCTAAAGTTATCAATGCCCAAATTTGGGTTGTAGCAGAAAACACAACGATTAATAAGCCTAGTAACAAGGCCGCAGCGGTAAAAATACGAGTTTTAAGCATAATTGAGGGGGAGTGTTAACCTTAATAAAAATAGAACAGATAATTTATTTACAAGGCCTATGGCTTAGGCTTTTGCAATTGCTCACTTGTTCTGCCAAAACGACGTTCACGTTTCCCATAAGATTCAATCGCGAGATTGAAAGCATCCTCATCGAAATCAGGCCATAGCGTGTCGGTGAAATATAGTTCCGTGTATGCGAGCTGCCAAAGTAAAAAATTACTGATACGCATCTCGCCTCCGGTACGGATAAACAAATCAGGCTCTGGCGCGTAATTCATTGACAAGTAAGGTAGCAGATTTTCTTCCCGATAATGCCCAGTTAATTCTGGCTGATTAATTTGCATTTTATTGACGGCCTGTAATATATCCCAACGGCCGCCATAATTTGCCGCAATCGTCAGTATCAGACCAGTATTATTAGCCGTTAAACTTTCTGAAGCCTCGATTTGCGCAACCAGCTTGACGTCAAACCGGCTACGATCACCTATCATCACCAGTTTGATATTGTTCTGATGCAATTTAACAACTTCTCGTTCGAGTGCATCAATGAACAAGCTCATCAGAAACGACACCTCTTCAGCAGGGCGACGCCAGTTTTCACTGCTAAACGCAAACAAAGTTAAAAACTTGACATCAAGTCTCACGCATTGCTTGACCAACTCCCGCACGGTATCTACGCCGCGTTTATGTCCGGCAATCCTGGGCAAAAAACGCTTGCGTGCCCAGCGCCCGTTACCGTCCATAATCACAGCGATGTGCTTAGGAACAGCGGAAACTTCAGGAACGCGCTGTGTTGCACTTGAGAATAAAGCCAATCAATACTCCATATCTTGATATGTTGAAGTATTGGATGAATAACGAATCATCACTTTCAAAACAGCACCCTACTTACACTGCCATCAAATCTGCTTCTTTAACCTGCAGCATTTTATCTACCTCAGCAACCGCCCTGTCAGTTGCTTTCTGAATTTCATC
>JALRGX010000036.1 GCA_023259635.1 Methylotenera sp.
GGTGGTCACGGTGGAGGCTATGGCGATGGTGGTTTCAGTGGTGGAGGCGGCTTTAGTGGGGGCGGCGGTTTTCGCGGCGGCGGAGGCGGCTTTGGCGGCGGTGGGGCATCGGGGAGCTGGTGATGATGGCTAATCTTTTCAAACGTGCATGCCGGCACCTTTTTATTTCACCGCTGAGCTTGAAAAAACGCTTTCCCAAAGCAGTCATGCAGCGCATTGAGCAGACCATTGCCGAGAGCGAGCAAGCGCATATGGGCGAAATCAGGTTTGCCGTTGAACTCAACCTACCATTGCTGGATATTCTGGGGAAGAAAAGCGGTCGGCAGCGTGCGGTAGAAATTTTCTCCCAATTGCAGGTATGGGATACCGAACAGAATAATGGGGTGCTGATTTATCTTCTGCTTGCAGACCATGATTTTGAAATACTGGCAGATCGCGGTATTCACCAGCACGTGGGGGAGCAGATGTGGACGCACATCAGCCATGAAATGGAAACACTGTTTAAGCAGGGGCAGTTTGAAGCAGGTGTGTTACACGGCATTACCCAAATCGGTATACTGCTGGCTCAACATTACCCGGCAACGACTAATAACCCAAATGAATTACCGAATGCGCCAGTTATTATCTAAATTACTACCACTTTGCTTTCTAACTTTTTCATTGAATGTAAACGCTGCCTTAAGCGATATTAACCGCATTTATCATGAAATCCCCGCGCTGCATGGGTTTGATGTGTGTGCAGGTGGCGGTTGTGCCGAGATTACACATGTGTCACTCACCGATGAAGAATGGCAGACCATCACCAGTGTGTTTGCAGATGCCGATGAGGTTGTTAATGCCGAGCAGGAACGTGGCTTGATTGCATTGGCTATAGGCGAATTTGAAAAAATTGTGGGCATTAAAACCGGCACCTCAACAGACCGCGCAGGCACATTTGATAATTCAGACTACCCAGGTCAGCTGGACTGTAATGATGAAGCAATTAACAGCACCACCTACATGCGGCTGATGCGCCAGAATGGCCTGATTAAACTGCATGAGATTGAAGACATGCGTACCCGTAATTTCTTTTTCACGGGCTGGCCGCACTCAACCGCGGTGATTCATGAAATAGCAAATGGGACAAAATTTGCCGTGGATAGCTGGTTTTATGACAATGGATTCCCCGCCACGATAGTGCCTTTTACGGTTTGGAAATCAGGCTACATTCCTGAGGATAGCCCACTTTATAAAAAGTAATCAATAGAGTTTGTGATTGATTATTTTATATTTCCAAGAGTAATATCAGGTGACTGTAACGCCTTCAGTGGTCTAAAATTAGCTCGTATAACAACAGCGCGTATGGTTTACTGATTCCTTGACAGTGCTGTTTAAATATCTATAAAGTCCCATGAGACAATAAGTAAATATCTTATAAAAATAACAGGGTTGCTCCCCTGATAAATATGGCCATGATTTTCACTTATGAAGCTTTACGAACAGCTCGCCAATTCGATTGCCCAGTCCATTCAAGAGGGCGTACTTAGCCGCGGCGATAAGCTACCGTCAGTGCGTTAGGCAAGTGAAAGTCGCGGTGTAAGTCCTGCAACAGTATTTCAGGCTTATTATCTCTTAGAAGCCAGGGGACTGATTACTGCCCGTGTGCGATCAGGTTATTTTGTAACCGGCGGGGCAGTTGGAATTCCTCCGGCGCCCGAACCAATTCCAAGGTCTTGTGCAGAATTAACGCAGGTGGATGTAAGTGAATTGGTTTTTGAGGTGATGGAATCAATCATCCGACATAACGTGGTTCCATTAGGGTCGGTTTTTGCCAGTCCCCAGTTTTTTCCTTTAGAGCATTTGGCGAAATGTATGGCCTCCAGTTTGCAGGCTATGGATTCATGGTCGGTGATGAATAGTCCGAGTCGTGGTGATGCAGAGCTCAGGCGGCAGATAGCACTGCGTTACATGATCGGCGGTTTAAGCGTGAGTGCCGATGAAATCATCATTACCAATGGTGCGCTTGAAGCGTTAAACCTGTGCCTCTCAGCGGTTACCCGTCCCGGGGATGCGATATTGATTGAGGCCCCTACTTTTTGCGGCCTGCTGCAGTCTATTGAGCGCATCGGTTTATGTGCAGTTGAGGTGCCAACCCATCCAAGAGATGGTATTGATCTTGCAGCAATGGAACAGGCAATAGTGCGTCACAAACCTAAAGCCTGTTGCTTGATGACAAATTTCCAGAGCCCTACGGGCAGTTCGCTTGATGAGGCTAAAAAGAAAGCACTGGTAGCACTCATTACCAAACATCAGGTGCCACTGATAGAGGATGATGTGTTCGGTGAATTATATTTAGGGGATAAGCGTCAAGTTGCAGCAAAGGCTTTTGATAGCGAAGGTTTGGTGATGCATTGTTCATCGTTCTCCAAAAGTCTTGCACCTGGTTACCGGATAGGTTGGGTGGCACCAGGCCGTTATCTCAAAGCGGTGGAGCGATTGAAGTTAACCACTACTTTAGGCACATCTGTGCCACCACAGGTGGCAATCGCGAGATATCTGCAAAAAGGCGGCTATGATAAATACCTGCGCAATTTGCGCCAGACATTATTGGTAAACCAGATCAAATTCATAGAAGCTATTGAGCGTTATTTTCCTGTGGGAACGTGTTTAACTGCACCGCAGGGCGGATATTTCTTATGGGTCAAGTTATCCGATGGTGTGGATGCTTTAGAGTTACATAAGCGGGCAATTGTGGACGGTATCAGTATTGCTCCGGGACCTATATTTTCTGCGCAAATAAAATTTACGAATTACATCAGGCTGAATTATGGGCAGGACTGGAATATGGGGCACGAAATGTCTTTAAATGCGCTCGGTGA
>JALRGX010000099.1 GCA_023259635.1 Methylotenera sp.
TAAAGCAGTGTTTCACGTGAAACACTGCTTTTTTTATACCCATCCATTACCAGATTTTACGATTTAACTTTTACAGCCTTCTTGCTCTTAACCGCAGGGAGCAAGCTGGTGATGGCCTGGTAACGTTCAAACAGAAATGCCACACGCGCCGCATCAGTAGCCGCACCCTTATAACCATAAGCAGCATCAACCGCCTTATCCAGAGCCTGGTGCGCCTTTAGCAGGTTGGGGGGCATGGTCAGCGGGTCATACAAATCGGCAAGCGAAGCCTGCGGATGCATAGCACGCGCGTCGAGTACCGCTTGTGCGGCAGCCTCCATACTTTCACGCTGCTTGTTAGTTGGCTCCGGCCATGGGTAATTGTTATATGTAATTTTCGCCGAATATTGAAAATCGCTTTTCAACCTACCTGCAGTAGTGCGCATCCATGCCATGTGCATGGCACTGGTAACTACACCAAATTCATACAAACTTGCATCAGGGATTGTTTGTAATTTATCACCTGCGATCAAATTTACACTAGCAAAAGCTATAGGAATATATAAACGTCGCTCTGAGGATACTCTGGGTAAAGCCAAATAATTGTTTTTAGGCTGTCGAATTTTTTGAAATATAGTAGGGGTTGCTGCATCTTTTCTAGTGGTTGCGTCAGTACTAAGCAGCCGCATAGCTTTAACTGCTTCAACACGCTTCATAACCTCTGGCATTGCGCGTAAAGTTTGGGGCGGGCAATCTATCAACCACAGACAGTAACGCGCTATGCCATTAATAAACTCATCTCCCATCGCAAACGGCTTGATCCATTCAGCAGCTGCCAACTCCTTAGCTATCAACTCATTTTTTTCTTTCGTCGACAATATAAGGTTTCCGCCATCCGTTGGCTTACTTCCATTAACCATAAGTGAGACTTGGCAAATAGGGTTGGTGCGCGGCATGATGACCAGATTGGGGGCGTCAGCAAGATATGGATTAATATTACCAACTTTAACAGCATGTGGTTCCGCTTTTATATCCGCATACTCATAAATAATTTTATTTACAACATCCTGCAAGCCAAAACCGACAATCACACAATGTACAGCAGCTTTACCGCGTGCTTCATTACTCCAGCTAAAGGTACGGTGTGCAAAATGAATCTTGATGCCTTGCGCCAGCATCCAGCCCCACAACACACCAACTTGTTCGCCTTGCGTAATGCTGTTGGTGGAAACAAAGGCACAGCGAATATCCGGCTTTGCCTGCATATACCGCGCCGCTTTGATATACCAAGCCGCAACAAAATCCAGCAAGCCTGCGTTCTTAATGTCACCGCATACCAACTGCATATCCGCTTTTTGTGCGGTCGATTGATTACTTTTACCTAAAAACGGCGGATTACCCAACACATAACTGCAGCGCTCTGGCGGCAGCACACTAGCCCAATCGGTTTGCAGGGCATTAGCACACACAATATGTGGCGTGGCTTTGAGCGGAATACGCGCGAAGTAGGCGCCAAATTCTTCCGAGATTTTCATGTTCATCTGGTGGTCTGTCAGCCACAGCGCCACCTGTGCAATCTGCGCCGGGAATTCTTCGATCTCGATGCCATAAAACTGGTCTACATCAATGTTAATCAACGTTTGCACGTCCAGCACCTGCTGGCCGCTTTCCCTGCTGGCCCTAAGCACCTCCAGCTCCAGCAGGCGCAGCTCGCGGTAGGTAATGACCAGGAAGTTGCCGCAACCGCAGGCGGGGTCTAGAAATGTGAGGCTGCGCAGCTTTTTGTGGAATTCAAACAGGCGGTTTTTATTGCCTTTGATTTTTTCAAATTCTGCCCATAGTGCATCCAGAAACAGGGGCTTAATAAGTTTGAGTATATTCTCTTCGCTGGTGTAATGCGCACCGAGGTTGCGCCGGGCATTACTATCCATAATGCTCTGGAACAGGCTGCCAAAGATAGCAGGGGAGATCAGGCTCCAGTCCAGCGCGCACAAATCCAGCAGCGCCTCACGCATTTTGCTATCAAACTGCGCCGGTGGCAGCGGCTCGGCAAACAGTTTGCCATTTACGTAAGGAAAAGCCGCCAGGCTTTCATCCAGATTTTTCAGGCGTTTATCCGGCGCCTGATTCAGCACATAAAACAAGCTGGCAAGGTGATGCGCCAGGTCACTACCATCGGCATTGGTTTTGGTTTCTATGTAATCCTGGAACAGGCGTTTATCAAAGATAGTGGTGTCTTCCGCAAACAGGCAGAACAACAGCCTGACCAGGTAAACTTCAAGCTCATGCCCGGTATAACCCACGGCTTTGAGCGCATCGTGCAGCTTACCCATGCGCTCGGCAGCTTTGATATTAATCGGGTCTTGCGCCTTGATCACCTGCGTTTGGTAGCCAGCCATAAAGCCAAACGACTTAACATTTTGATACAGCTCGCTCAGGTGGAACTCGGTAACGGTATCCGCTTGCAAATCATGCAGGCGAAAGCGCTGAAAATCACATACCAGTACATAGCGGGGGATATCACGTTCTTTAATACCGGAGAAATAATCAATGGCTTGGCCGTAAGCGCGGTCTAAATCCTTACCGCTGGATTTCATTTCGACCAGCAATATACCAGGCCAGAACAGGTCTACATAACCGTCTTTACCTCCATGCTTTTTAACTGCATGCTCAAACGTTGCTACACGTTTGTTGGTAATACCAAACACCTCAAAAAAGCCGATTAGAAAGGGTTTTGCCTGGCTATCTTCGTTAGCAGCATCTTGCCATTCTTTTGAAAAAGCGGTGGCGCGCGATTTTATTTCATTCCAGGAGAGTGCCATGTA
>JALRGX010000148.1 GCA_023259635.1 Methylotenera sp.
CGCAGACGCCGTAGAGATAAAATGTTTTTCTTATTTTCTTGCCTGCTTTTAGGTGTTTTAGGAAAACGTCAAAAGTGAATAGATCCAAGATTTTAATTACAGGTGCAAATGGATTTGTCGGGCGTTATTTAACGCATCATCTAGCTAATGACGGATTATCAATCAGTTGCGTCATTCGTTCAAAGGTAACACTTGATAATAAGGTAGATAAAAAAATTATTTTACCTTCGATTGATGGCAGTACTGATTGGGTTGATGCATTAACTGGGTGTGGCTTGGTAATCCATCTTGCTGCTCGCGTACATGTGATGAATGATAGTACTTTAGACCCACTAGCCGAATTTAGAAAAATTAATGTAGAAGGAACTCTTAACCTTGCCCAGCAAGCCGCAAAGGCTGGAATAAAGCGTTTTATTTTTATAAGTTCGATTAAGGTGAATGGTGAAGAAACAGAATATGATCAACCATTTACTGAAGAGCATGCAGTAAACCCGCAAGATGCTTACGGCCAATCAAAATATGAAGCTGAGCAGGGCCTTATGTTAATTGCAAGGCAAACCGGTATGGAAGTAGTGATTATCAGGCCACCTCTGATATATGGTGCTGGGGTAAAAGCAAATTTTGCAAGCATGCTTAACTACATTAAGCGAGGTGTTCCTTTGCCGCTGGGTGCCATTCATAATAAGCGCAGCTTTGTGTATTTGGGTAATCTGGTAAGCTTGATCAAGTGCTGTATTGATCATCCGGCAGCGGCGAATCAAGTGTTTCTGGTTTCTGATGGGCATGATCTATCTACTACCGAATTATTGCGTAACTGTGCGCTGGCATTAGGGGTAAAGGCAAGATTACTTCCAGTTCCACAAAGACTGATTGAGATGGGTGCCGCTTTGTTAGGCAGGCGAGCTGTAGCGCAGCGATTATGTGGAAATTTACAGGTGGATATTACCAAGGCGCGTACAATGCTTGGTTGGACGCCACCAGTTTCAGTTGCAGATGGATTGAAGTTAACTGCTCTTGGTTTGATAGAGATGAATAAGTAATGAAGCGCTTTTTTGATTTATGTTTGTCGCTATTTCTATTTCTATTTTTGTTGGTGCCGATACTACTTGTGGCGCTGATGGTGCGCATTACTTCAGACGGCCCCGTGATTTACTGGTCTGACCGGGTAGGGCGCAATAATAAAATTTTTAGAATGCCAAAGTTTCGCACGATGCGGGCCGATACTCCGGCAGTAGCAACACATTTATTGGCTAATCCTGATCAGTTTTTAACGCCTATAGGGTCTTTTTTACGTAAATCAAGTTTGGATGAATTGCCGCAATTATGGAGTATTGTGCATGGAGATATGAGTTTTGTAGGCCCGCGTCCTGCGCTGTTTAATCAGGGTGACCTGATTGCACTTAGAACGCAGTATGGCGTACATAAGGTGATGCCTGGTTTAACAGGGTGGGCCCAGATTAATGGACGTGATGAATTGCCGATACCGGAAAAAGTTAAGCTGGAAGTGGAATATATGCAACAGCAGTCTTTTTTGATGGATATTAAAATTATTTTTCTCACTTTTGTAAAGGTTTTGAGAAGAGAAGGCATACAGCATTAGAATGGATAGGTAATTAAGGTTAATCTGAATATAAAAAATTATAATGAATAAAATACCGATTAATATTCGCGCATTTATTGCATTGCTGCATGATGTCATCGTAGCAATCATTGCGTGGTTTGGCGCTTATCTGCTACGTTTTAATTTTGAAATTCCTGCTGAATTTACGTTCAGTATGATGGATTCGGTAATATGGGTAGTGACTTTACAAGTTTTTGTATTTGTTAGCTTTGGACTTTATCGTGGCGTATGGCGATTTGCGAGTGTTTCCGATCTTAAGCGTATTTTTCTCGCAATTACGTCGGCAACAGCCCTGATTATTGTCGGGTTATTCATGATGCAAGCTAACATTGTGATTCCACGTTCGGTAATTATTCTGGATCCGTTACTGCTGATTTTAATGATGGGAGGTAGCCGTTTCGCTTACCGCGCTTGGAAAGAGTATCGGTATTACGGTATTACCCTGAAGCAAGGTAGCCCAGTGGTTGTTTTGGGTGCAGGTGAGGCTGCAGTTGCTTTGGTTAAAGATTTGACGCGAAGTCCACAATGGCGCGTTGTAGGGCTTTTAGATGATGATAGGAGCGTGCTTGGCCGTGAGGTTTTCGGTGTAAGGGTGTGCGGTGCAATTAATGACTTGAGCGCAGTGAGCAAGCGTTTAAATGTTAATCATGTGATTGTTGCTATGCCATCTGCACAACATCAAAACCGCAGAATAGCAATTGAGTTGGCTAACCAACTCGGTTTAGAGGTATTGATAGTACCGGCAATCGATGATTTGATTAGCGGTAAGGTCAGTGTTTCGCAGATTCGCAAAGTAGATGTTGAGGATCTGCTTGGTCGGGATGCAGTAAGACTTGATTGTTCAGGATTACAAAAATTAATCAATCATCAGGTAGTGCTTGTAAGCGGTGCAGGTGGGTCCATTGGTTCGGAGCTTTGCCGGCAGATAGTAAAGTTCAATCCTGTAACATTAATTTGTTTGGACATCTCTGAATTTTCACTTTATCAGCTCGAACAGGAGCTTAGTTCCAGGCAGCTACCAACCAAGCTTATATATGTAACTACAGATGTTAAGAATAAAGTTAGACTTGATAATTTAATTGCACAGTACAAGCCTTCAGTCGTGTTTCATGCGGCAGCCTATAAGCACGTGCCGATGATGGAAAATGGTAACGTCTGGGAAGCACTGTCGAATAATGTAATAGGCACGCATACCTTAGCTCAGGCATGTAAAGAAGCCGGCGTGGCAAAGTTTGTTCTAATTTCAACAGATAAGGCGGTCAATCCTACCAATGTGATGGGGGCAAGTAAGCGCCTTGCAGAAATGGTTTGTCAGGGATTGCAGGATGATCTTACAGATGACGCAGTAGGCACGCGTTTTGTTATGGTGCGTTTCGGTAATGTATTAGGTAGCAGTGGCAGCGTTATACCGAAATTTCGTGAGCAGATCGCTAAAGGAGGTCCGGTTACAATTACACATCCTGAGATTACGCGTTATTTCATGTCGATCCCAGAGGCAGCGCAGTTGGTGATGCAGGCTGGATTGATGGGTAAAGGGGGGGAGATTTTTGTGCTTGATATGGGGGAGCCAGTCAAGATTGCGGCATTAGCTGCGGATATGATCAGACTATCAGGTTTGCAGCAGGATGAGATCAAAATTGAATATGTAGGTTTGCGCCCGGGCGAAAAGCTCTATGAAGAGCTGCTGGCCGATGATGAGCATACAATGCCGACTCCGCATGAGAAACTCCGTATAGCAAAAGCAAGGCAGTCTGATGCAGTTTGGGTGAAAAAGCTTATGAAATGGATAGAAGGTTCTTCTGGAGCAGATGAAAATCTTTTGAAAACGGAACTGGCAATTTGGGTAGAGGAATATAGCCCGCAAATGCAGCTAGATAGTAAGCCAATTAAATCGATTCAGCTTGAACAGATTACGCTTCATTAACAAGCGTGTTTATAAATTGAACAATATCTTTGGCAGACGATAAATTGAGTACACCACAGCAAATACTAGAACAAGCAGAACTTATTCACTCCACAGAAGTAATTGCAGCTGCAATCAGTCGGCTGGGCGAGGAAATATCAAGTGTGCTGAAAAATACAAACCCGATAGTTTTATGTGTAGTAAGCGGCGGTATCGTTTTTTCCGGACAGTTATTAACACGGTTGGACTTCCCCCTGGAATTAGACTACGTACATGCCAGCCGTTATCATACTGCAACGGTAGGCAGCATGCTGACCTGGGAAGCATTGCCGCGACTGGATATGAACAACCGTACTATATTGCTTGTGGATGATATTCTTGACGAAGGCATTACGTTAAAAGCTATTCAGAATAAGTGTTTTGAGTTAGGTGCAGCAAAAGTATTCTGTGCGGTACTGGTAGAAAAACTGCTCAATCAGGCAAAGCCAATTGCTGCTGACTTTGTTGGGCTGGAAGTACCAAATCGTTACGTTTTTGGTTATGGTATGGACGCATATGGGTGGTGGCGTAATTTACCTGCTATCTATGCCTTAAAATCAATATAGTTCTGAATATATCATTGGCACTTTTATTATCTGGGGCCCTGTCATAAAATTGACGTAAAAGTTAATTTATGAACACTCCCATATGCTTTTTTGCGGCAATAATTTATGTAAATTATTGTTAATAATGTGCTTTTAGTTCTGGCCTCTCTTTTGCGTACGCTAATTCAATATGCTTTCATGCCTATCGAGTGGAGGATCAAATATGGAGATAGAAGTTAAAAGTTACTATCTGGATAAATTGTTTTCAACTATCCAGTGTTCCAAACAAATAAAAAAACATATCGATTTTTTTGCTTGGATGCAGAATTCTGTTTCAGAATTTATTCCGCACGACGCACTCCTGGCAGTTTGGGGGAACTTTAAGGATGGCGCAGATAATGCAAAGCTTCAGTATGATGTAGCTTCCAATGTAGATGGATTTAATACCAAGGCAATGATGGGAGCCTCTAAAGAGGTAAATCAGTGTTTGGCTTATCTATATGAGCTATGGCTGGATAATAACCGTCATTTCTTTGTGCTCAACAGTTTTGGGACAAGCGAGTTTGATTGCAAGTTCCGGATGATATTCCCTGATTTACCACAAGAACTTAATTCATTGCTAGTGTATGGAATAAGTGACCTGCGTGGCGGCAATGATTGTCTGTATGTATTTTTTAGTAAATATAATAAGTTTCAGACTAAAAGTTCAGTAATGGATTTCATAATGCCGCACATTGATCATTCACTAAGAAAAATACAACATCTGGGGCCAATTAAAACTCTATCTAAAATAAGATTGTCGTTAAACATGTCATGTTTGACTGAGAGAGAGTTGGAAGTGATTGAATGGATCAAGGCGGGTAAAACCAATCAGGAAGCTGCGATAATTTTAAGCATCACTCAAAACACAGTAAAAAGTCATCTCAAAAGAATTTATCAAAAATTAAATGTGACTAAGCGTGCGCAGGCTGTGGCGCTCTTAGCCAAACATTAATCTACATGTTATTTTAGACCAGACAGAAAATATTGGTATTAACGAAATTCAGTCTTTCCTGAATATTTCTATTGCAAACGGCCATTTGTACGAATATTTTTTAACCTTAAATCCTATCAATGGCTTTCGGTGACTTTTAAAAAGTTGCCGTCTGCTTTTCGTAGTACAATGAGTCTCGTTCTGAGAAATGCCCACTAAAGAGAATGTTCAGTAACTTTAAACGGGGTTTTTGACTGTTTGAATTTTTGATGGAACTCAATTTGATGGTGCCCAAAAGAGGACTCGAACCTCCACATCTTTCGATACTAGTACCTGAAACTAGCGCGTCTACCAATTCCGCCATCTGGGCTTTTTTCTGCGAAATAACTATACTGCAGCAAAGAGACGCAATTTTATATTAAAGGCAGGCTTTGTCAATGACAAAACACAAAAATAAAAGTAAAAGAAGAAATAATGATCCTCATGCAGCTCGTGAAGCAAGCCGTTATGAAACGCCGCTGCCGAGCCGCGAATTTATTCTAGCCACAATGACAGAACAAGGGGTTCCGCTAAGCGTAGAGCAGCTTTATATATTGCTGGATATCAGTGACAACGAGCGTGAAATATTCAACCGACGCCTTGGTGCAATGGAGCGCGAAGGCCAGATCATGCGGAACAGGAAAGGTGCCCTCTGCATTACCGATAAGCTGGATTTAATAGCAGGTGTGGTACAGGGGCACCCGGATGGATTCGGCTTCCTGATTCCTGATGACAAAACCAAGACCAATGGTGAGGATTTATTCTTAAGCCCTAAGGAAATGTCTCAGGTGATGCATGGCGACCGCGCCATGGTGCGCATGAGCGGCTTGGATAGAAGAGGGCGGCCGGAAGGTAAAATCGTTGAGGTGCTGGAGCGCCGCACCCAAAGACTGGTGGGACGTGTGATTCAATCCAGCGGTGTGACAATTGTTGCAGCAGAAGACAAACGTATTAACCAGGATGTTTTGATTCCATACCATCTGGATATGGGAGCAAAATCAGGCCAGGTGGTGATGGTGGAATTAACTGAGCAGCCATCAGCTCACGCGCAGCCAATGGGGAAAATCACCGAGATTTTAGGCAATTATGCAGATAGCGGCATGGAGATTGAAATTGCTTTACGCAAACATAATCTGCCGCATCAGTTCAGCGCTGATGCGATAAAACTGGCTGAATCCTATCCCAAGCTGGTACGTGAGGATGATTTTAAAGGACGGATAGATAGCCGTGAAATGCCGCTGATCACGATTGACGGAGAAACAGCGCGTGATTTTGATGATGCTGTATATGCGGAGCCCCAGGGTAAGGGCTGGCGTCTGGTTGTGGCAATTGCTGATGTGAGTTTTTACGTAAAACCAAAAGACGCTCTGGATAAAGAAGCTTATGACCGTGGTAATTCAGTCTATTTTCCACGCCGTGTAATACCAATGCTGCCAGAGGCTTTATCGAATGGGTTATGCTCGCTGAACCCTGATGTTGAGCGTTTATGCATGATTTGCGACATGCAGATCGATGGCCATGGCATCGTCAAGCAATACAAGTTTTACCCCTCGGTCATGCGCTCTAAAGCGCGTATGACATACAGCAAAGTCTATGACATTCTGCAAAATCCTGAGGGTGAACTGGCTAAAGAATATGAATGGCTGAACCCGCATTTACAGAACTTGTACAGTGTTTATCAGTTGCTGATCAAGCAACGTGAAAAACGTGGTGCCATTGAGTTTGAATCATCAGAAACGATCATGCTGTTCAATGAAGACGGCAAGATTGAACGCATTGAACCAAGTTTGCGTAATGAAGCACATCGACTGATTGAAGAGTGCATGCTTGCCGCCAACGTTTGTGCGTCAGAATTCCTGAAAAAACATGAGCATCCGGCCTTGTATCGCATCCATGAAGGGCCAACGCCAGAGAAACTCGAACTTTTACGTACATTCATGGCTGAATTTGGCTTTGGCGTAGGCGGTGGCGATTCTCCACAGGCCAAAGATTATTGCAAGCTGCTTGATCTTATTAAAGACCGCCCCGACGCCCAGTTGCTGCAAACCGTATTGTTGCGCTCCATGCAGCAGGCAGTCTATAGCCCGGATAACGTAGGGCACTTTGGTCTGGCATATGAGGCATACGCACACTTTACCTCCCCGATACGGCGTTATCCTGATTTGCTGATACATCGGGCGATCAAGGCTGTATTGAATGGCGATAAATACAAAGCGGGTGATTGGAATGAATTGGGCATCCATTGCTCAATGACCGAGCGTCGTGCCGATGATGCAACCCGCGATGTCACCAATTGGCTGAAATGCTTTTATATGCAGGATCGTATCGGTGAAGTGTTTGAAGGTACGGTTGCCGGCGTTACCAGCTTTGGTTTGTTCGTTGCATTGGATGGCGTATATGTTGAGGGATTGCTGCACGTAACCGAGCTTGGCAATGATTATTTCCACTATGACAAAGCTCGCCATGAAATGGCGGGGGAGCGCACTGGTGTGCGCTACCGTTTAGGTGACCGCTTAACGGTAAAATTGGTGCGTGTTGATTTGGAAACCACAAAAATTGATTTCACTTTAGTGAATAAAACCAATGAGTTGGAAGTTAATCGTAATGTTGAATCTGCAAAAGGTGTTGCACAAGTTAAAACAAGCGTTAAAAGCAAAACTGCGGTAAAATCCACGCCTAAATTTGAAAGCAGTAGATCTGAACTGGCATTGGGTGCCAAGCCGGCACGTAGGTCAACTAAACGCCCTGTAGCTGCAGGTAATACTTCAACAAAACCCAAGTCTGATAATAATTCTATTAAATCTAAAAAAGTGATTAAAAAAACCACTAAACGTAAGGTGAGAAAATGAGTGATGCACGTATCCTGTTTGGCTTTCATGCTGTATTGAGCCGTTTACGCCAACATAGTGCGAGTGTGCAGGAGATTTTAATTGATCGTGATCGTGTAGATGCGCGTATGAAAGACCTTCTAAACATGGCTGAGTCTGCCGATGTGCGTGTCATGCAGGTTGAGCGTTCGCGTCTTGACGGAATTGCCGGCATAAATGGCCGTCACCAGGGCGTTATTGCTCGCGTGGTAGATACGCCAATCCCGTACAAGGATATTCATGACATCCTGGAATCCGATCTTACAGAGCCGCCGTTTTTCCTGATTCTTGATGGTGTTGAAGACCCGCACAACTTGGGCGCTTGCCTGCGTGTAGCTGATGCCATGGGTGTGCATGCGGTAATTGCGCCTAAAGATAGAGCGGTAGGCCTCAATGCCACCGTACGTAAAGTAGCTTGCGGTGCGGCAGAAACCGTACCGTTTATTGCTGTGACCAACCTAGCCAGAACCATTCGTGAGTTGAAAGAGGCAGGGGTGTTCGTGGTAGGCACCACAATGGATGCCCCAAGTAACTTACACAATACCAAACTGGATGGTCCGATTGCACTTGTGTTAGGTGCTGAGGGTGATGGCATGCGCCGTTTAACAACAGAGGCTTGTGATGCGCTTATTACAATTCCGATGTATGGCTCGGTAGAAAGCCTGAATGTGAGTGTAGCCAGCGGTATTTGCCTGTATGAAATACGTCGCCAGCGGTCAGCAATTTAATTGTTAAGGAATTTCTGATTTATTTTCATTGGGTCATTGTGAGCAAGGTGAAGCAATTCATGCATTTGTAGCAATCAATGCCTTATGGATTGCCGCGTCGCTTTGATCCTCGCAATGACTGAATATTGTCGCTGCGGTAGCGTTAGCCCGTGGCAGTCCAGAAAAAATAACACACAAGGAAATGTTGGTTTATTTTTTACCTGGTCATTGTGAACGAAATGAAGCAATCCATATATGTGTCAGCATGTTATGAATTGCCGTTGCTTTGTCCTTCGCTATGACGGAACAAGTCAGTGCTGTCTCTTTAAAACGGCTTTATAGTCGTTTTTTCTTGCCGATTATTTAGCCAGCTTCAAGGTTTGCAACGTTCGTTCGCGTACCCGTTTTAGCAGGCTGGCATCATCAACCAATGATTCGCCATAGCTTGGTACCAATGCTTTTAATTTTTGCTGCCATTCCGGATTTTTTAACTCGGTTCTAAAGCAACGTTCAATTACATCGATCATTGCCTGTACTGAAACAGAGGCGCCGGGTGAAGCGCCTAACAGCGCGGCAATACTACCGTCTTGCGCGCTTACGATTTCGGTGCCGAATTCAAGCTTGCCACCCTTAGTGTCGCACTTCTTAATGATTTGCACACGCTTGCCGGCATCTTGCAGGTGCCAGTTGCTATCTTTAGCTTGCGGATAAAAGTTACGCAGAGTTTTCATACGTGACGCATGTGTCTGCAGTGCTTCACCTATCAGATAACGTGTCAGGTCAAAACTATGCCAGGCAACGCTCAGCAAGGGTTTCAAATTGTCTAGTCTGATAGACTTGAATAAATCCAGATATGAACCTTGCTTTAAGAATTTAGTGGTAAAACCTGCATATGGGCCAAATAGCAAGGACGGCTGACCATTGATGATTCTTGTGTCTAGATGCGGCACTGACATTGGCGGCGCGCCGAGCGCGGCCTTGCCATAGACTTTACTGTGGTGCTGCTTGATAACCTCAGGGTCGCTGCACACCAGCCATTGACCGCTGACAGGAAACCCTCCATAGCCCTTACTTTCCGGTATGCCTGATTTTTGTAACAGTTTCAATGCACCGCCACCTGCACCAAGAAATACAAAGCCAGCATCAATGCTTGATGTTGCGTTATTATTTATATTCTTCAATTCAACCAGCCAGCGGCCGTTATTGTTTTGTTTTAATGCAGTTACTTCGGTATCAAGGGAGAGCGTGAAATTATTTCTGGCCTGCAGGGAGCTAATCAGGCTACGGGTCAGGGCGCCAAAATTCACATCGCTGCCATAAGCAACACGAGTGGCAGCAAGCGGTAGCTTGTTGCTATCTCTTTGTTGCATTATCAGCGGCATCCATGCTTTCAAGGTTGCTTCATCATCGCTAAATTCCATATCCTGAAACAAGTGATGCGCTTTAAGCGCAGCATGGCGCTTACGTAAAAAATCGACATCAGCATCGCCCCAGACAAAACTCAGATGCGGTACGGCATTAATGAAGTTTTGCGGAGTTGGCAATATATTCTTTTCGACTAATGATGACCAAAGCTGCAAAGAAACTTCAAAGGAAGCATTAATCGCTAACGCACGGTTGATTTCAACGTTCCCGGCCGCATCCATCGGGGTGTAATTTAATTCACAGTAACCGGCATGGCCGGTACCGGCATTGTTCCAGGCATCTGTACTTTCGGTAGCTGCGCCAGATTGGCGTTCTACCATCATGATATTTAATGAGGAATCCAGTTCCGATAACAATGTGGCCAAAGTTGCACTCATCACACCGCTACCGACTAATAGCACATCTACTTTTTGATTATTCATATGGCAAAGGTTAAGTCAAATTATTGATTTTGCTTATTCGCGATGGACAGCAAGACTTCAACGTCATTGTTATCCAGTTTAGCTGTAGGGTTAAGCCCTTCAGCAAAATGCGAATGGTGGAAATTGTGGCAAGTCATACAATTACTTGCGATACGCTTATGTTTGGGCTTGCTGCCCGAGTGGCACTGCAGGCATGATTGGCGGTCCGGTATTGCTACATCCGCGCTGCTTTCCGATTCTTCCACTTTGTGGCAGCTAACACATTGTTGCGTGCGATGGGCGCCATGGTTAAATTGCGCCATACTGAACCAGTCCTGGTTGATATACAGGGGGGCTACACGCCAAGGCTGGGCAGCGCTTTCATTTTCGATTATTTCATGGCAATAGGCACAGCCATTTTTCTTTAAACTATCAGAATAGCTTGAAAACTGTTTAGGTGCGTATAGCTTTAATGCGTTAAATACGTTTTGTTCGTTACCGTGTGGTACGGTTATTTTAAGTTCTTTAGGACCTAGCTCCAGTTCTTTGGCGTGGCAGGAGACACAATTGTTTTTAAAAGTGAGCGGTTTGAAACGCATCTCCTTACCTTCAGGTGCGTGACAATTGGTGCAGGAGAGTTCACGCACGTCCCATATCCCGTTTGGCCCCTGCACCTTGCCTGTGTGCTGGTAATGCGGGAATTTGAGCCCGGATTTCTCAACTAAACGTGCTTTATCAGACTGCAGGATCCTTTCAATATCCGTAGACTTGGGACCGGTTTTAAATGTTAATTTAAACTCGGGATGGTCGCGGTCAAAGTCGTGAACGTTGGCGAGCGTTGATTTTGTATTAATCGCTTTAATATTGCCATGGCATTTTATGCACATACCATTATCTTGTTTTGCCAGTGGATGCGGCGCTTTATGTTCTTCGTGGCATTCAGCACAACGCGTAGTGCCGATATAGCGATGTTTTGCATTGAAGGCGCTTTTCTGTAATACAGGGTTGGCTATGTGCGGTCCGATGTCCTGATGACAGGTCATGCAGGCTTTATCTGATACTTTCTGTAACGGAACCTGATGGCAGTTAAAGCACTGCGAGCCAAAATGCATATGTGAAGCTGATATGCGCCCTGGGCTCCATACGCGATCAAATCCAATCGGTAACTCTGCCACAGCCTTGTGAACAGAGGGTATCAGGTTTTGTGCCAGAGGCAAGGCCAAGGCAATCAAGGCAATCAATACAGCAAGCAATAACGATAAGCGTCTTTTAAAAGATGATGCGCCTGTAAGCGGTTGATGCGTGCGTGCTTTCAGGTCCTGAAAATCATCCGGCAGACGATGTGCCAATACCAGTGAAATGGCAAGGTTGACATCCGGCGGTGCAGGTTCAACTTTTAGTTCATACGGTCCCACCATGACCTTGCTGCCATGGGTAAGTACACTCCCCGGTACGATGGCGCCATCGATCTCCAGCTCGCCATTTAATGCCTGTACCACAAACAGGCCTTCATCATTTTGCTTGATAACAGCATGGTGCATAGACAAGCGTGGGTCAGGAAGGTGTACATTACATTCAGCACCGCGGCCAAGTGTAAGCTCGTGAGCTGCAATGGTACGGTAGCTTCTAACCGGTAGGCCGCGTGAGTTATAGGTAATTTTTATTAAAAGGCAATTAAACATGTGATTTTTTTACCAATAAACAAATACGGCGATAATGTGAGCCGTCATGGCGACCAGCAGTGCAATCGTAAAAGGAACATGCAGGTAAAGCCAGATACCTAATCTTGCACGATACATTAAATCCTGGCGGGCGCGTTTCACGAGTGATAAACGGCGCACCATGATCGTGTATAACTCGCGGTGTAATTTGCGTTGGTCAGGTGTCAATGAGTTGGCCATGGCTGTCAGGTCATCTACAGCCTGTGCAGAAGGGCAGTTGGGTTGGTAGCCGCGTAGCTGGTCAATCAAGCCCAAGCCTATGGATGTTTCGCGGCAGGCACGTGAAACTGTGTTGTTAATGGCATCAGGCATAACTAAAGCAATCTGGCGCGCGAGTTTATCCGCTTCGGCTATACGCAGTAATAAACTATCCAGGCTATCCTCGCCCATGTTTTCACTCATCTGGCGCGGATAAATCATGTAGGTGTAGTTACCAAAAAAACCGCTGGCCACCACCACCAGTAATAGACCATAAGCAAGGGTATGGATATTAAAACCGTAGTGAAACCCACTATGCAGGGTAACCAGTACTGTCATGGCGGTGCCCAGGTAAATGTGGGCGGATAACCAGCTCTGTGTAGAACCGCTGCTGCGGTAACGTCTCTTACGAACGCCGTACCACGCCATCCATAACACCATCAGTGCAGAAACCGTACCCAAACCATACCCCAGAACGCTGCCGCCATAATGGCCTACTGCCGGTTCAAAGATCAGATAGGCGGCGAAGGCGATCAGAATTACAACGACTGCAATTTTGAAATAGCGGTAATTTTTATAATCGAAAATATTGCCACGCTGCATTAGCTGATCTTTCTATTCTTCATCAGAGCCCAATAAGTTGACTTCACCTGCCGTACCGCTTGCATAGCCCAAAAGCCCTTCAGGGTTTACACGAAGCGCGGCCCCGACCGGGCAAGCGCGTACGCACACAGGACCTTCTTCAATGTCCTTGCACATATCACATTTAACGGCGACTTTAGTGCCTTCCTTATCATTGGGTATTCTGGGGGTAATGCCCAACAGCATTTGCCACAGGCTGCGCTCCTGCTGCTCATGAATGACCGCCATCTGGATAACATCATAAGGACAGTTCTGCTGACAGTTTCCGCAGCCGATACAGCTATCGTCGATATAAACCTCACCATGCGGAGCGCGATGGATAGCATCGGGCGGGCAGTCTTTCATGCAGTGCGGATGTTCGCAATGCCGGCATGAGGTGGGCACACGAATGTTGGCAAAGATCGGCCCTGTTTCTCGGTCCAGGCGCGATGCGCCGCCATGGGTGCTGGCGCAAGCCTCTTCACAATGGTTGCAGCGTACACATAGAGATTCATCTATCAACAGCACATCAGTCGCTTCACCCACACCTTGCTGGATCAGGAACGAGATCAGGTTGGATTGTGTAGACTGGCTGGTGAGTGATCCGCCGCCGCTAGGTGCATTCTCCAGTTGCTCGCGTTTTTCCTGATCCTGCAGGTGTTGGAGATAGCGTGCGTCGAGCGCGCTGCGTATTTCAGGGTTGCGTGCAATGATTTCGCGCATGCGATCTGCTTTAATCAGCACGGCTTCTGTTGCCACTGCAGCGCGAACCGTAGCATAGCGCGGGTCACCTGAAACCAGCGACATCTCGCCTACATAATTGCCTGCTGCCACATAGAACAACACGACCTCCCGGCCAGCGATCATGCGCGAAACTGTGACTGAACCGCTTTGAATCAGGTAAAGGCCGTCAGCATCATCACCCTCATGAAAAATTTCCTCACCCGCAGCAAAGCTTTTCAGTGTGGCATGGCTAGCTACATCATTAAGTTCTTCTTCGCTCAATGAAAGGCCTATGCATATTTGTACAACAGTCTTGATTGCAACCTCATTCAGAACGCGGCGCATAGACTGCACCGAGTTAATCAGCTTTTGCATGAGTCGGCGCGGAGTTTCAATCAGTACACATCTGGTGCGGGCGCGTACAGTTCCAGGCCTGCGGCGACCGGAAACCAGTGCCATTTCGCCGAAAAAGTCACCGGTTTTCAGTTCGTCGTCGGGGATTTCATCGTCGTCGATTAAAACATCCAGTTCACCTTCAACGATAAAAAAGAAAGTTGTGCTGTAATCATTACGCTTGAAAATATAATCACCGGGTTCAGGCAGCAATATATTGCTTTCCATCACAAGCTCACGCAACTGCAGGGTACTGAGCATGGCTAGTAACGGCACGTTTTTCTGTATTTTTACCAGAACATCATCTACACCGCGATCATCGCAAAAGCTGGAGAACTTTGCGCGCAGCAATTCTGTGTCTGCGGATTCCACCGGGTTGCCAAGAATGTGCTCAATAACCTCATAGCCCTGGTTGATACCCTGTTTAATCAGAGGGTAACCGGCAAGTGCACCGATAATATAAAGACCGGGCACATTGGATTCGTAACTTGAGGAGAGCAGGGGCTGGGCGCCAGCATCCTCGGTTGGGAAGGCAACACCGAAATTTTCCAACACGGGGCGTGAGGGTAGTGCGCCAAGACGGGCAATTACCCTGTGACAAGGGATGCGCTCAACCCCATTGGGCGTTGTCGCAAACAGTGTAATAGGAAAGTCACCGCTACTGTTTTCTTCAATGGACTGCGGTTTAGTCTGCAGTAACCAGTCTACAGTGTTTTTTTGTCTGGCCTCGGTCAAGAGGTTAAGGTTGCTGTCTTTAAGATTGCTGAAATCTTCAGCACGATTAAGAATAATGACCTGGTTGCGGCCGGTAAGCGCCAACGCATTTTCTACGCCGGTATCACCGCCGCCGATAACTACGATTGTTTCGTTCTGATAGGCATCAGGGTCGTCCAGGTGATACTGAACCTGAGGCAGGTCGCCGCCCGGGATTTCCAGTTTGCGCAGATTGCCTTGTACGCCGATTGCCAGAATCACATGGTCAGCAGTAAGTTTTTCGCCATCTTCCAGTTGCACCTTAAGATGTTTTGCTGTGCGTGAAATGCCGGTAACTTTAGCGTTATAGCGTATGTTGATTTTGTGATCCGCTATTGTTCTTTCCCAGGTTTCCAGTATGTTTTCACGTAGCGATGCCCTGAACGGAAGGGCGCTACGTAACGGCAGGGCACGCGGTTCCGCCATGACCAGTTTACGGCGTTGATAGTGGCGAATTGTATCAGCAGCAGCAGGAGCAGCTTCAAGCAGCAAATAATCTGCTGCCTGCTCGGCAGCACGGGTTGCGGCTGACAATCCGCTGGGACCCCCGCCGATAATGATAATATTGAAGTGTTTACGCATTTAACGCAATTATACTTTTATACTGTAGTTAAGTGGTGCCATATATATTGATATATTTGAATATCCAGATCAGTGTTGATGCCAGAATTCATGTTATTTTTTTTGTTAGTAATCATTTGTTTGAATTATTTAAAAGAATTGTAAGGTAAATATGGATAAGTTCATGCAGGCGGCGATTGAAGAAGCGCGAATGGGTTTGGCTGAAGGCGGCATTCCTATTGGTTCGGTAATTGTGCATCAAGGGCGCATTATTGGCAGGGGACATAACCAGCGTGTACAGCGTGGCAGTGCTATTTTGCATGGGGAAATGGCAGCATTTGAGAATGCAGGCCGTCAACCAGCCAAGGTTTATGAAGAGTCTGTGTTGTACACCACGCTCTCGCCTTGCTCGATGTGTACTGGAGCCATTCTGCTTTATGGAATTCCGAAAGTGATTATCGGCGAGAACCAAACGTTTATGGGTGAAGAGGAGTTGCTGAAGTCCAGGGGCGTAGAAGTTGTTGTTTTGCAGGACGAAAGCTGCATAGAATTAATGCGTAGCTTTATTAAAGCAAAGCCGCAGCTGTGGAATGAGGATATCGGCGTTACCTAAAGCAGGCTGATGTATCATCTGGCCACCGATAAGCCTCAGGTACCGCAAAACGTTTTGTAGTAGGTGTCAAATGCTGGTTCTGGGGCCTGCATGAATTCAGCATAATCTTCTCTAGCGTTGTATGGGTCTGAAATTGCGCTTAGAAGCCTTTCTAACGGTTTCAGGTTGTTGTGGTCAACCGCTGCTTTTAACGCTTCTTCAACCAAATGGTTGCGCGGGATAATCGCCGGATTGGATTGATCCATCAATGCCAGGCTCTGGGCAGCGGTTTCAGCTTGCCTGGATAGCCGTGCCTCCCAATGCCGCATCCAGCTCTGAAAGCCAGCATCATGATAAATTTGCATTGCTTTTATTGCATCTTTTCCTAATGTCTTGAATGTATTGGTATAGTCAGCCTTGTTTTTCTGCATATACATCAACAGATCTTCTACAAGTTTTAAATCATCAGCTTCCTGGTTAAACAGGCCCAGTTTTTTTCGCATACCGTCAAGCCAGTATTCCAGGAATATCGCAGGAAACTTTTCCAATAACCCTTTTGCAATAGCGATAGATTGAACTTCATCAGCTTGCAGCAAGGGCAGCAGAGTTTCAGCAAACCTGAACAAGTTCCAGTGGGCGATTGGCGCCTGATTGCCGAAGGCGTAGCGACCATTGCTATCTATGGAGCTGAACACGGTGGCCGGATCATAGCTGTTCATAAAAGCACACGGGCCATAATCAATGGTTTCTCCGCATATGCTCACATTGTCAGTATTCATCACGCCATGAATAAACCCGACATGCATCCATTTGGCTATTAGCGATGCTTGTAAATCGATAACCTTTTCAAGAAGTAGAGCGTATTTATTTTCTGCTTCTGCAATTTCCGGAAAATGTCGATGAATTGTATAGTCAGCTAACTCAGCAAGTACCTCGTGATTTTGAGTGGTAGCAGCATACTGAAAAGTCCCGACACGAATATGGCTGGATGCAACACGGGTTAAAACCGCGCCCGGATATGCATCATCCCGATAAACAGTTTCACCGGTCGTAACTACCGCCAGGCTTCTTGTGGTGGGGATTCCCAAGGCACACATCGCTTCACTGATAACGTATTCGCGCAGCATTGGGCCTAGTGCTGCGCGTCCGTCACCTGAGCGTGAATATACCGTTCTTCCCGCGCCTTTTAGTTGTATATCGAATCGATTGTTTTCTGGCGTGATATGCTCACCCAACAGTATCGCGCGACCATCGCCCAGCATATTAAATCCGCCAAATTGATGGCCGGCATAAGCCTGAGCAATAGGGGTCGCCGTGGTAAATACTGCATTACCGCCAAGGAATTCAGCACCTTCTTTTTCAAGAACTTCAGGATTTAAACCCAAGGTTTTTGCAAGCTGATGATTGAGTAATAAAAGGCTGGGGTTCTTTGTATTTTCTGGCTGTTGCTTTTGGTACAGCGCTGAAGCCAATTTTGCATAACTATTGTCGAACTTGAAGCCAGATAGTTCTGCTTTTAAATGTGCAGGGGGGTTCATTTTTGAATAATGTTTACTAAATTAGTAGGATATTAAGCAAATAAGAAACTGATGGCAATAAAATATCTATATTTAGAGGTCATTACTGGCCACCTAATTGCATCAGGTTGCACTACCCAAACTTTGTTAGAAAACGTTATAGTTTAAATAAACTAAACGGAGGAAGTTATGGCAAGGTAACGATTTGCTGAGGAATTCAAATCTGAAGCAGTAAGACAGGTGGTTTAACGTGGTTATTTGGTTACAGATGTTGCTAATCAGCGCAAAATCTCTACAAGTGGGTAAAAGCATCGAGCCCAACAGATAAAGAGAAAGACAAAGTCGAACTCATCGAAGTAAAACGTGAGAATCTCCGGTTACGTGCAGAGTAGGTGCGAGCATAGGAAGAGCGTGACATTCTAAAAAAGGCCGCAGCGTACTTTACAAGACAGCCCGAGTGAAGTAAGCCTTTATTGAAGGTGCCGGAATCAAATACAAGGTTAGCAAATGTGTCGATTGCTAGGAGTGCACCCAAGTGGGTTTTACGCATGACGCCATCACCTGAAATCGAATCGGAGTAAAGAAGATAGCGACCTTCTCGATTTGATCACACAATCGTTCGAGGCCAGCCAGGGTATCTATGGCAGCAGACGTGTCTTTTGCGACCTTAGAGAAGTGGGTGAAACTTGCGGTGTAGACCACGTTGGCAAAAGAGATCGTATTAGATGCGATATTGATGGCCGTGTGGCATCATAAGCCAGCAAAATCGCTCATTATTCATTCAGACCAAGTATCTCAATACAGTAGTGATGAATGGAGGGGCTATTCTGAGCAATATCAGTTGCAAGCAAGTATGAGTCGCAGAGGTAATTGTTATGACAATGCGGTGGCGGAATCATTTTTTAGCAGTCTTTAAAAAGAAAAAATCCACAACCATGTGTATCATACGAGGGATAAAGCACGTGCTGATATTTTTGATTATATCGAAGTGTTTTATAACAGGGCCAGACGTCATTCACACCTAAAACGGAATTAGCACTGAAGCCTTTGAAAAGGTTTTGCGCAAACAAGGCTAAATGTCTACTAAAACGTGGGTAGTCAAAAATTGCTGTAAGGCGTCTACAAAATTAGTGGCGATTCAATATATACTTTGATCTAGTTTTGTAAGCAGAAGAAAATTGTCATATTTCATAAACTCGATCCTATATGCTGGGCCAAATGAAAATAAATAAAATAAGATACGCAAAACATTCAAACTTGGCGCTTAACGAGAACGAGCGATACTCATTCTCACGTAGATACGCTCTACATATCTATCCTTCTGATGTGATATATACTTTTATTCCAAAAGTTGCTTGTTCAACAATGCGCTTTTCACTAGCAGTAGCTAATGGATTTATAGATGAAAATACAGATCCGAATTGGATTCATAAAAACATTAATTACAGTAGCAAGTTATTTTTGGTAAGTGATTTTAACCTTATAACGTCAAAGTATACTTTTGTGATTTTACGTTGTCCTTATAAAAGATTGGCATCCGCTTTTCTCGACAAGGCTGTAGATTTAAAAGTTCCTTTTTTAAAGCAATGTAAAGCAATTAATCCATCTATAAACTCTCATGAAGCAATGATTGATTTTGCAAACAACATGTCATTTTCCTCCTTCGTAAAATCCATAATCTCTCTTCCACATGAAAGACTAGATGAACATTTTCGACATCAAGTTGATTTTCTTGTTTTTGAGGAGTATGACCGTTGGTTTTCTTTTGAGGAGTTCGATTGCACACAAAAACAACTTTATGACGAGATCGGATTCATAACTCATGATACGCGCGAAAGGATTGGTCATCACACTTCAAGACTACTATCTGTAGAAGGTGCCTACTCTGATACAAGTATTAGAGATTTGAGAAAAATGAAACTTACTGGGTATGCCCCAAATATCAGATCTTTATATGATGATATGTCAAAAATATTGGTAACTGAATATTTTTCAGACGACCTAACATTGTATCATGAGAAGTTTGGTAGTAAAAACAACCTTTTCCCAGATCAAGTTGGTTAATTATATGAATTCAATTCATATATTCATTATCTCTTGGAAAGGTCAACACAAAAACGCTGCTTTAATTGCTAATAAACTTCTTGCTGTTACAAAAAATGTATGCATCGTTTATTCCGATCCCAATCCAGACTTTTCTTTTAACGTACCTTGTCAATTAATTAGAAGGCCTGATAAATTATTCTGGGGAGACAAGTTTAAATCTTGCTTGGATGCTTGCGGAGATGGTCCTATGTTGATAATTCATGCTGACTGTGAATATTCGGACTGGGTAGAATTAATTAAAAGATGTCATGATGTAGTTACCAAACTACCATTTATTGGTGTTTGGGCACCAGAAATTGACTGGGTACCGTGGATTGTCGAGAGACAGGTCATAGCACACATTGATAGCAACATAGTTGCAGTTGGTCGCACAGACGGAATAATTTTTTATTTGTCATCACAAGTGATTGCAAGAATGAGGCGTGCTAATTATGATGAAAATCTATATGGTCGCGGAATAGAGGTGATGTTTGTAATGGCAGCATATTCGAGGGGACTAATTGCCGTGATTGACAGATCTATAAAAGTAGTGCATCCAAAAGGTAGCGGGTATCCTATAGAGGATGCAAATGTACAGTTTCAAAAGTTTATGGAACAACTTGAAATTCCAGAGCGTATTCAACGAATATTGATTAATACAAGCCGTATAAGTAAAAGCGGTGAACCTTAACATTCAAAAATTAACTATGCATATTTTTAACCTATAGAAAAATTTGAAGATTATGTGGTGGTAATGGGCTAGTAAAAATGGACATTAATTTAAATATAAAAATCTCGACTTAGGTAGACATTTATAATTTTATTCTTTTGGGGTCGGTAACCATGTAAAGTAAAGCAGAGCATGACATTGCTCGAAATTTAAAAGTATTAGCCCCCCCCCGTAAACGCGCACCATTGCCGCTGATTTGCAATCGAATTCGGTCGTATTGGAAAGCGAAGTTAAAAAGATACGTCAGAATACTCAAAACAATTACATTAAAGGCATTAGATATATTTTATCGTTGGACGGATTGGTATGAGCGACGGTGAAGGGGCTCATGAATACTGGGTTATGAAAAAAGGATTGTATGCCCGTGAGCTTAGTTGAGCTGAGCCAAATCATTGCTTTTTTATTGAGTAATATTGAGATATAGCCTAAAACTAGAGTCCTGATGCTGTTTACTGTGTACCTGTACATACAGCCGATCAGGCTGTTAATCTGGCGTCCCCACGGGGATTCGAACCCCGGTCGCCTCCGTGAAAGGGAGGTGTCCTAGGCCTCTAGACGATGGGGACCTAAGAATTGTTGCTTAAATACTTTAGAGCTATGTCAATCTCGAAGAGATACTCATATCCAAGCGAGGCGGCATTATAGCAAAGTTTTTTTAATATAAAAGCCCCGGGAGCCTTTAAATGCACATTTTTGTGGGTTTTGCATATGAAAAGTGGAAGCCAGGCTACTTTTGATTGGTAAAGTTGTGTGTTTTTAATAGTGCGCGGTATAAATTTCAGTGTTATTGTTAGAGAGTAATTTATAAAAAGAATGACGTTAGCCTGTTGTTGGTAATAACCTGATGCGCCTGGTTAGCCATCATGAGGTGGTGTTTTGAGGCTATATCATTGAGTAGTCTGATTGCTAGATAATTTGATGTAATAATATTCCATGGTTTCAGTTCATAGTCCAACTTCTGCTTTGCTCGCTTCAAATGGGAGCGATGTTTCCTTATGGCTTGAGTCTACAGAGAAGCGTTTCTCGTCAGACGAAATCGAATTGATGCGCACAGCCTGCGATTTGGTGATTCCGCTTTATTCAGGTCATTCTGAATTGACGGGCGCATCGCTGTTACAGCATGCATTAGGTACCGCGACGATTCTCATCGATATGAATATGGATGTGGAAACAATCGCTGCCGCTATACTGCATGCGGTTCCGGAGTATCTAGGTGATTGGCGCGAAACATTGGAAACGCGTTTCGGCGCTAATATTACCGGCCTGGTAGATGGTATTTCCCGCATGGAACAGATCCAGGAGTTCAGCGAGATCGGGGGCATGCACGAGCATGGCAGGAATAATGGCAATCAGGCGCAGCAGATTGAAAGCCTGCGCAAAATGCTGTTGGCCATGGTGCAGGATATCCGCGTCGTACTGATAAAACTGGCTGAACGCACACAAACCCTGCGTCATTTGTCTGGCGCGGCCCCCGGCCTCCAAAGACAAATTGCGCAGGAAAGCCAGGGCATTTTTGCGCCGCTGGCTAACCGCCTTGGTGTGTGGCAGATCAAATGGGAGCTGGAAGACCTTGCGCTACGCTACCTGGAACCGCAGCTTTATAAGGAAGTTGCGAAAAAGCTGGATGAACGTCGTGTTGACCGTGAGCAATACATTATTGACGTCGTGACCGAGCTCAAATCTGAATTGAGCAAGGCGGGTATTAAGGGGGAAGTAACAGGCCGACCCAAGCACATCTACAGCATCATCAAAAAGATGAAAAACAAGCGCCTGGATTTCAGCCAGCTCTATGATGTGCGTGCAGTTCGGATTCTGGTTGACGATATCAAGGATTGTTACGCAGCGCTCGGTCTGATTCACAACTTATGGCAACCCATTCCCGGTGAATTTGATGATTATATCGCCCGTCCCAAGAGCAATAATTACCGATCGCTGCATACCGCAGTTACTGGCCCCCGCGGGCTGGCGGTGGAGGTCCAGATCCGCACTTTCGAGATGCACCACCACTCTGAATTGGGGGTTGCCGCACACTGGCGCTACAAAGAGGGTGGTAAATCTGATGCCAAATTTGACGAGAAAATCGCCTGGCTGCGCCAGATACTGGCATGGAAAGATGATGTTTCAGATAGTGGTGACCTGTTGGAGCAATTCAAGAGTGAACTGTTTCAAGACAGGGTCTACGTACTTACGCCGTTGGGAAAAGTCATTGATTTACCTAACGGGTCTACCCCGATAGATTTTGCCTACACACTGCATACCGATTTGGGGCACCGTACACGCGGCGCCAAGATAAACGGAAGTATCGTGCCACTTAGTACCAAGCTGCAAAATGGCCAGCGAGTGGAAATTCTGACTTCAAAGCATGGTTCACCCAGTCGCGACTGGCTAAGTCCTTCACTTGGATATCTGCAAAGCCCGAGTGCACGTGCCAAGGTAAGGCAATGGTTCAAACACCAGCATTTTGATGAAAATGTTGCACAGGGCAGGGCAAAATTGGACCGTGAACTGCATCGGGCCGGTGTCGGTGCTGTTAATCAGGAAAAAATCGCACAGAAACTGCACTTCCAGAAACTTGAAGATTTTCTGGCTGCCATCGGGCGTGGCGATGTTAGCGAGCATCAGATCATGCTGGCTATCCAGGAATACGCCGCGCCTAAAACAGAGGAAACGGTAAAAACAGTCTCTCCCAGACGTAATGCCGCTTTACAATCCCAGACCGGGGTTGTGATTGAAGGCGTTGGCAATCTGCAGACTGGCATAGCGAAATGCTGCAAACCTATGCCGCCAGATACCATTGTTGGCTACCTGACACGCGATCACGGGGTAACGATCCATCGCAGCAGCTGTGGCTTTATCGGGCGGCTACCGGCGGAGCGGCGCGACCGTGTTCTTAGCGCACAATGGGGCAGTAGCCAGAACTTCAGTACAGATGTTGATATTGAAGTGGAAGCCCAAGACCGCCAGGGCCTGCTTCGTGATATCAGTGACTTATTCGTCCGGGAAAAAATCAATGCCACCAAGGCTAACACTATAAGCAGGAACAATCTGGCGCTGATGCAGTTTTCGGTAGAGATTTCGAACTCGCAGCAGCTTAATCGCCTGATGGCACTGATTCAGCAGGTACCGAACGTCATTGCGGTACGGAGGCGGGATTAGCATGGATCATTACTACTTTTAAAAGATGTAACAGACGTTTTATTTCATAATTGCTAGATTTTGGTGCCTCCATGCGGTATAGAGGGAAATAGCCGTATCAAAGCCCATACCGACCTGATCAATGAACTTCTGATAACAGGAAAATCTGGTTACAGAAATCCATAGTGACAGTGAGGGTGGTTTTAAGCGATAGCTTATCTATTCGAAATATCAAACTTGCAGGACCATCTCCGATCACTGCAAATGCCAATCTTCACACATGCCAGCGGCCTTGCAGACCCGAATTTTCAGAAAAATGCCTAATTTTGTAGGTAGGGTGTTGTAAGTAGGATATTGTAGCCAGGGAGACCCATGATGTTGATCTTGATTTCCCGGGCATGTTCGATGTGCGTGATTGTATTTGCCACTTATCACCCACACACCCTGTTCCGTCCATTGTTCTTGGCTTTGTAGAGTGCTTCATCCGCTGCCAGAACCAAAGACATGGGTTCCTCTGCATTGTCGCTTGTGAAGCTGGCAACACCAATGCTTACTGTGACTGACTTAGGGCCTTTGCCATTCGTCCTGAAGTCGGTTTCGCTGATGGCCTGTCGAATACGCTCGGCCATCAGCATTGAGCTCTCTTTGTCCGTTTCCGGCATGATGACAACCAGTTCCTCTCCGCCATAGCGACAAGGAATGTCCAGGCTTCTGACTTCAGCGCGTAGCAGGTGACCGATTTTGCTCAATACGACATCCCCTTGCAGGTGCCCATAGGTGTCATTTACTTCTTTAAAGTGGTCAATATCAATCATCAGCAGGCTCAGATGCACTCCGAATCGGTGGGCACGCTCCATTTCCGTTCTCAGCAGTTCATCAAAACGGCGGCGGCTTATAAGTGACGTCAGTTGATCAATATAGGCGCGTGTTTTCAACTCTAATTCATCTTGGCTCAAAATCTGGCTAATCCCCCGTGTCTGTGCCGAAAGAAATAGTATCAGTGGAATACCAAGCAGAATTAGTGCACCCATCATATAAAACAGCGCACGTTGTGCTAGTTCAACTTGATAGGTCACATCAATCATGATAACCAGGTCACCGACTTGCTCTCCCCGAATATCAGTTAAGGGTAAAGCCAAGGGGCGATAAGATCGTCCTGCTACTTGAATCTGGTAAGGTGGATCCTGGTGGATTAGATTGTGGTGCTGGAGTAACTCCTGGAATGAACCAGCTTCACCAATCAGTATCACATCAGGCAATTTATGCCAGCTGTTTTCCCGCCCCAGAGACTTCATGCCGTCTGCCCATTGCTTTTCGTCTAGATAGCGTTTATATAGCAACGTAAAGCCCATCATATCGGTAGATGCCAGAATTTGCTCAACAATGCGATCGATTTCCTTACCCAATTCAAGGTACCCAATCAGCTTCCCGGTCTGACTATCATGCCAGGGCATAACGCAACGCTGGGTCAGTGTGCCCAGAACACCCAACTCAATACCACAACTGATAGCATCATTGCGTTCAGCCTGCAGGGTAGTTTGCCGGTTAATGATGTCACCATATCTGGCTGGCGTGTGGAAACGTAATAAATTGACTCGGTCCGGAAGGGTTAAATAAAAATGGGTGACCTCAAACTCTTTGTTCAATTTGCTGTAGAGCCCGCTGCCATGCGCCAACAACCCCTCCCTGTCACGAGCAGCAAAAAGCCGTTCCAGCTCACGGTCACTGGATACACTGTGTAAAAGTGCACGTAAGGCCTCAGTGTCATTTCTCAAGCTATACATGAACATATGTTCATATAGCAAGTGCATCTGGGTCAGATGCGTCTGTATATAGCTGTCCTTGTTATCTTCCGTATTGTAGTAAGCGATGCCTACAACAGCTGCACCAAAGATGATGGATACGCTGACGATAATTGGTATCAGGAAACGCACTCTCAATGCGTTGATGGATACTGCATGGCTATCAGTCGGATTCTCCATGGAGCGGGATTCACTCAGCAGCGCCATAGTCAGAATCCAGCCCTGAATGATCGTGGTCAGCAGGATCAACATGGCGGCTAACAGAAATGGATTCAGGGCGAACCTGGATTGATTTGCGGCTTGGTCAGCCGAAAAAAACGTCACGCCGTAGACTGCAGTGTAGTGCATGACGCTTGCCGCAAGTCCGATGACAGCAGACGCTGCAATCTTTGATTTTCCTGATTGCGTAATTTTGGTGGCAGCGAAATGGTTGACTATTATCACTGCAACGCAGGCTACTATAAACGTAATCAGTGCTGCAATAATTATGATCGTGTGGGAGTATTCCATTCTCGCAGACATACGCATGGCTGCCATGCCAATGTAGTGCGTCGCTACAATGCCCATGCCAATCGTCGCGCCAGAACTGATAATCTGTTTGTTCGTAAGTTTGCGCCCCCGCCGCATCGGACTGGCACCCACTGTTATTATCACGATTACAATCAAGAGTGAGAGCAGGGTAATCCAGGGGTCGTAATAAACGGTGACTGGCAATGTAAGGGCGAGCGAAGCGATGAAATGCATGCTCCAGATACCAGTACCAAGGCTGACACCAAAACCTAGCAACCATGCCCATTTGGATATTTTGGAATGCGCACTGTTAAGGCGAGTTGCTGTTGCTAGCGCCACATAGGAGGAACCCATGATTACCAGCACCGAAAGCAGTACCAGCTTGTAATCATAGAAACTTTCTAATGGAATCATTGACTCTTCCCCCTCTAATTGTTTTGGTCAATTTTTGATATTAGTAAGCCAATAATTAAGGTGATTGTAGCAAAACAATCTGTTTTTTTCAGAGTCTGTTTTCAGATCAGAGATGATGGCCGTTAGCCTGATTTCCTACCGGCAAGCCATAACACACTTAGTCCATCCCACAAAAAGTATATCATAACGCCCACTATAGCTAGCTGCCTCATGAAGTGATAAATTGCCCCCTGGAGAAAGCTAATCATGCGCTATATGCAAGATTATCAGACCGGAGCAATAATAGACATGGAACAGACAAATCATTCATACCTGATTGCGGTCGAATGTATCCAGTTTTGTATCGAAAAAAGTGACTGTAAGTCTTTGTATTGCGTGATATTTGATTGCGAATCAACCAGCTAAGGTTGTATTGGCGTCCCCACGGGGATTCGAACCCCGGTCGCCTCCGTGAAAGGGAGGTGTCCTAGGCCTCTAGACGATGGGGACCTAAGAATTTACTGCTTAACTACGAATTTACTACCTAACTACAAGTGCGACATTCTACTACATATTTGCTAATAAATCGAAGCGATTTTTAACATTTTTGGTGGAGGTAAGCGGGATCGAACCGCTGACCTCTTGCATGCCATGCAAGCGCTCTCCCAGCTGAGCTATACCCCCAAAACCTACCATTTCCGCTTTCAAACTATTGCGGTGTCAGCGAGGCGCCATAATAAAGATGGCCGCCGTCCTTGTCAATCACTTTCATTCTATATTTGTTTAAAATTCGCACCTGAGCAGATTTGCACCAGCGTTTTGATTTTAAAACTTAACCGCGAATGTTGGATTGACTCTCAAATTGGGTTAATTCAACACGAGGCTGTGGCTGCCATCCGGATTTACGATGCTCGGCAATAACATTGGTAAAAATCCCGCCACGCACGAAAAACTTGGCTGTAACGCGCATGAATCTAGGCTGTGTCGCAGCAACCAGATCATCAAGGATGCGATTGGTAACAGCTTCGTGGAAGCAGCCTTCATCACGGAATGACCACATATATAGCTTCAGGCTTTTGAGTTCCACACAGGCTTGGTCAGGAATGTAATCCAGGTAGATGACTGCAAAATCCGGCTGGCCTGTCTTTGGGCACAAGCAGGTAAACTCTGGAATTTCCATATGAATATGAAAATCACGGGATTTGTTCGGATTCTCAAAAGTTTCCAGCGTTTTAGTTGGTTGTGCGGTAGGTTTTGCGCCTAAAGATTGGTTGCTCATGATTGATATGCTGCTTTTTGCTTAAAAAACGTTATTATAACGCTTAACAATTCAAACAAAAATTTTATACCTTATTTTGCGTTTAACTCACTTAAAATTAGCCGGATTTAAATCATTTGTTGATCCAACGACGCTAAATATTCACGGGCAGCGCGTAGGCGTGGTCGGGCCTAATGGCTGCGGTAAATCCAATGTAATGGAGTCTGTACGCTGGGTGCTGGGTGAATCTTCCGCCAAGGAAATGCGTGCCGATGCGATGGATGCCGTTATTTTTAACGGCTCCGGCAATCGCAAACCGATATCCCGTGCCAGCGTAGAGCTCATATTTGATAATAGTTTAGGCGGTGCTAGCGGAGAATGGTCACAATATGCCGAGATTTCAGTTAAACGCGTTATTGAGCGTGACAAAGGCTCCACATACTATATCAATAACACCGCCGTGCGCCGCCGTGATGTAGCCGACCTGTTTTTGGGTACTGGCTTGGGAGGACGCGCCTATGCCATTATCGGGCAAAACACCATCAACAGGATTGTTGAAGCTAAACCGGAAGAAATGCGTGTCTTCCTTGAAGAGGCGGCCGGTATTACCAAATATAAAGAACGCAGACGGGAAACAGAACTGCGCTTGCGTGATACCCGTGAAAACCTGATACGGGTAGAAGACATATTGCGTGAGCTGGACAAACAAATTTTAAGGTTACAGTCGCAAGCTGTTGTGGCCGCAGAATATCATCGCCTGCATGAGGCCTTAAATCTTGCCAAAGGCCAGATATGGCTGCTCAAGAAGCAGGATGCGAGTGCTAATTGGGAGAAAGCGGGGCGCACAGTAGAGAAGCTGGTTAACGAGCTGGAAGCGCAAATGGCAAGCTTGCGCAACAGTGAAAGTGTGCTGGAGACTGTCAAACAGCAGCATGTAGCTGCTACGGAAACGGTAAATACAGCGCAGGCAGCTTACTATGAGGCAAATGCCGCCGTCTCCAATCTTGAAAACCAGGTTAAAAATACAGCAGATGCGCGGGAGCGCATGCAAATGCAGTTACAGCAATTAATTGCACAATTAGAAAAAAATGCTGGGCAGCAGACTAATGTTGAAAACAGCTTGCTGGAGGCAAATAATAATCTATCAGCGGCAAACTCTGATTTTGCTACCGCTGAAACACTGCTACAAACTGCTCGTGAAACGCTGAATGCCAATACGCAGCAATATCAAGCCGCACTTGCAGACTTTAATGCCAGCCAGACCAGCTGGCTAAACGCAGAGCAGAGAATGCGACTGGAGCAGGCTAATATCGGGCATATTGCACGCACGATCAATGACGCTACAGAGCAGCTAAAACGACTTCAGCAGAGTTTATTGACATTGCAGGTTCCGGCGGATGATGTATTGACAGGCAAGCAAACGCAATTACAGTCGCTGGAAGCGGAAATCAAAGCAACAGAAGCACGAATTGCCGGCACACTTGAGAAAGAAACGGCAATACAAACCTCCATAAAAACCGTGCGCGAGCTCGTTCATGAGCAGCAGCGCAGCCAGCATGTCATCGAGGCTGAGATCAACTCGCTGGATAAAATTCAACAGTCGATGCGCGATGCAAATAATGAGGCCAATCTGGGTTCATGGCTAAAAAACTCTGGATTGAATAACAATTGTCGTATCTGGCAACTGATTGCTATTAAATCAGGCTGGGAAACCGCCTTGGAAGCCGTGTTAGGCAGCAGATTGAATGCAGTAGCACATAAAACCCTGCCCGAAACCAGGCCGCCGGCTGCGCTCAGTGTTGCTTTCAGCAATGATGCAAGTGACAAGTCGGCGGTTAAATCGTCGAATTTTCCCACCATTCTTTCTTTGATTGAGCGTGTAGAACCTGCATATCAGGCCGTGCTTAATGATTGGCTGGCTGGTGTGTGTGTATTAACGGAAGATGCAGACCCGATGGCGGCTTGCCAAAGTCTTGCTCAAAATGAGTGCCTGGTAAACCGGCATGGTGACATTTACACACGCAACAGTGTGACATATTTTGGAGCGCAATCTTTGCTGCATGGTGTGCTGGAGCGGCAGACAAGGCTGGAATCATTGCAGTTACAGTTGCCGCAATTGCAGGAACAATTGACAGCGGCTAATAAGCAGTTAAGCCAAACGGAAACTGAACTGCAAGAGTTACGTACTAGCCAGCATGCAGACCAGCAGTCATTAAAAAATATCACGCAGCAGGCACATCAGCTGAATTTAAGCCTGCAGCAGCTTAAACAGCAACAGGCAAGTGCCTTGCAGCGTAAAAATCAGCTGGAAGCAGATTGCCTTTTAACTGAACAGAAGCTGGAAAAGTTATTAACCGAAAAGACGCAAAAAGAAACAGCCGTTACCGAAATTACAGCAGGCTTAACGCAAATGCAGACTGAAAGAGCGGGTAATGAGGCAAAGAAACAGGATGCAGAAAACCGGCTTAATGAGGCGCGCAACCAACTGCAGGGGCTGGAGCGCGCCTATCAGGAAAAAGTATTTAATATAAAGTTAATAGAAAATAATATCAAAGAGTTAAGTTCTAAACTTGAATCTTTGCATGAAGAAAAAACAAGTCTGAAAGTCCGCAGTACCGAGGTGGAAACAGCACTGAATGCCACGAAAATGGAAACGCTGAAAGCGAATCTGGAGACTGCCCTAAATGTGAAGCAGAAGCGTGAAGCTGCACTTGCCGCTGCGCGCAATGCAATGGCTGAATCTCAGGAAACTTTGATGCAACAGGAGCGTACACGTTTGCAGAATGAACAGCTGTTGCATCCATTGCGCGATAAGCTGGAAGCCAGCCGATTAAATGAACAGGAGGCGCGGTTGCATTTCGAACAATGCCAAATGGAATTGGCATCTTTCAGTATAGAAGAGTCTGTGCTTGCGAACAGCCTTCAGCAGCATGAAGGCAACCTGAAAATCAGTCAGCTTGAAAATAAGAAAATTAAACTGGAAGCAGATATTGAGGCGTTAGGTGCAGTGAATCTGGCAGCTATTGAAGAATTGAAAGCGGAACAAACCCGCAAACAATATCTGGATAGTCAGTGCCATGATTTGACGGATGCAAGCCAAACGCTGGAGGATGCAATCCGTAAAATAGACCGGGAGACTAGAACTCGTTTACAGGCTACTTTTGATGCTGCGAACATGCATTTCAATGAATTATTCACCACACTGTTTGGTGGTGGCCAGGCAAGGTTGGTGCTGCTTGGCGATGAAATTCTGGATACTGGCATGCAGGTGTTTGCGCAGCCGCCCGGCAAGAAGAACAGTACAATCCATCTGTTGTCCGGGGGTGAAAAAGCATTGACTGCACTGGCTTTGGTGTTTGCTTTGTTCAGGCTCAATCCGGCACCGTTCTGCCTGATGGATGAAGTGGATGCACCACTGGATGATAGCAATACTGAACGTTTCTGTGCCATGGTGAAAAAAATGTCAGAAAGAACACAATTTTTATATGTGAGTCATAATAAAATCACAATGGAAATGGCGCAGCAGTTGATAGGTGTTACTATGCAAGAGTCTGGAGTTTCACGTATCGTCGATGTTGATATGGAAGCTGCGGTGAAAATGGCTGAGGCGTAAGCTTCTGGCAGTTGAAATATAGTTGAAGGTTTAATGGAAATGAGTGATTTGCAGATAGTTTTAATTGTCATCGGTGGTGTAATTATTGCCGCTGTTCTGATATTTAACTGGTGGCAAGAAAGGCGTTTTCATCAGCAGGTGGAAAGTAGTTTTTCCAGTATAAAAAGTGACGCATTGCTTGAAGAGCCGTCTTTGGATAGCATAAATCACGTTAGTGCTGAAAATGAGCTGGAACATGATGACTTCTCTATTAGCCATGATTTCATAGAAGAAACTCCAGTTGCTATTGAGGATCCAGCCATCGAAATTACTGATGATTTTGATGAAGCAACAGATTTTGAACCAGAAACAGCGCACATTCCAGAGGCTGACGAAACGATTACAGCGGTGGAGCCTCCGGCCAATAATGTTTCAACAAAATCCAGTACCCCATATACAGAAACGAAATCCACTAACCACGATGGCATTAAAGCTATTTTTCAGGACGCGTTTAATAAAAACCTGAACCCAGGCACACAAGAAACTAATGCAAATAAAGAACAAAGCCAGGTTAATGAGGTCAAGCCGGAAGTACCTGCGCAGAGTTTGCCGGCCATGCTTCATGCGCAAGTGGATTTGATAGCGCTGCTACATTTGGCAACTGAATCTACTGTAGATCAGATTGTTAAAGCATTTAAAGATGACCTTGATGCTTACGATAAGCCTGTTTTTATGCATGTGCAGACACCTGATCTGCGCTGGCTTCTATTGAGTGATGTTTCATCAAAATCAGAGTTTGCAGATCAAAAAATATCAAAAATCACATGTGCTTTACAGTTGGCAGACAGAGCTGGTGCGATTTCACGCAGTGCAATAAATCGCTTTCAGCTCGCTGTTGAAAGCCTGGGACTGGACATCAATGCACATGTAGAGTGGCTAAGCACTGGTGACCCTGCAGCAGATGCTGAGGCTTTGGATGCATTTTGTATTGATGTTGATAAAACCATGGGATTTCATTTGGTGCATGGTGATAACGGGGCGTTTACCGGAACCAAGTTAAGGGGGCTGGCAGAGGCACAGGGTCTTGACCTGTCTGCCGATGGCACGTTTAAGTACTTTGATGAGGCTGCGAAAAAACAAGCGACTTCCGGTTTAAATCCTCCAACACCTTCTTTTGTGATGTTCAATCGCGAACATTATCCCTTTAGTCCGGAAATGCTGAGATCATCAGTAGTAAAAGGCATTACGTTCCAGTTGGATATTCCGCATGTAAGCAACGCAACCGAAGCATATAATCACATGGTTCTGATTGCCAAACAAATGGAAACCGGCTTGCATGCGCAGCTGGTTGATGATAACAACAGGCCGCTGGGCGATACCCAGATCGAAAAAATTCGGCATCAACTTAAAATAATCCAGGCTACTATGTTGACGCGGGGTATCATTCCCGGCTCAGATGTTGCGCATAGATTATTCTCTTAATTTCGGGTGTGAAATCAATGTTATTTAATGCGGATCAGCGAGATCCTCAATCACGCATACAGGAACTGCGTGATTTAATTGCTCGTTACGATTACGAATATTATGTGCTTGATGCACCTAGCGTGCCTGATAGCGAATACGACAGGGTCTACCGTGAGTTACAGGCGCTGGAACAGCAGCATCTATCTCTCATTACACCGGACTCGCCAACACAGCGCGTCAGCGGCTCTGCTGCTAATGCTTTCAACAGCATTACGCATCGCCAGGCCATGCTGTCACTGAATAATGCTTTTGAAGACGATGAGTTGCAGGCATTTGACAAACGGATCAGTGAAGCGCTCGGCATCACCGAAGTAACCTATGCCGTAGAACCTAAATTCGACGGCCTCGCGATTACATTGACTTATGAAAATGGCATTTTCACACAAGGCGCTACACGCGGTGATGGTTATAGCGGTGAAGATGTAACCCACAATTTACGTACTCTGCGGGCAATTCCCATGCGTTTGAACTGTGTTGAGCCACCTAAGCTTTTGGAAGTGCGTGGCGAAGTGCTGATGCTAAAACGTGATTTTGACAAGTTGAATCAAGTGCAGCTGAGTAAAGGTGAAAAGTTATTTGCCAACCCACGTAATGCAGCTGCTGGCAGCCTGAGGCAACTGGATGCACGCATTACGGCGCAAAGGCCATTAACGTTCTTTGCCTATGGGCTGGGTGCGGCAGAAGGTATTCCGAGCTTAACCAATCATGCAATGGCGATGGATTATCTTGCCAGCCTGCATTTTCCGGTGAGTCATGAACGAAGTGTAGTAAAGGGTGCTACCGGACTAAGGTCGTATTACCAGAAAATAGGTGAAATGCGCGACCGGCTGCCTTACGATATTGATGGCGTGGTTTACAAAGTAAATGAATTTAACCAGCAGGGTGAATTAGGGTTCGTGTCACGTGCGCCACGTTGGGCAATTGCGCATAAATTTCCTGCGCAAGAAGCACTGACAGTTGTTGAGGATATTACCGTACAGGTCGGACGTACCGGTGCGATTACCCCGGTTGCGAGATTAAAGCCGGTATTTGTTGGCGGTGTTACCGTAACCAATGCTACCTTGCATAACGAAGATGAGATTCGCCGTAAGGATATCCACATCGGTGATACCGTCAGTGTACGCAGGGCAGGGGATGTGATTCCCGAAGTCGTTTTTGCACTTACTGAAAGACGCCCTGCCAATGCGCGCCGTTTTGAAATGCCTGCAGTTTGCCCGGAATGTGGCTCACACATCCTCAGGCCGGCAGATGAAGCTGTAGCACGCTGTACTGGCGGTTTGTTCTGCCCAGCACAACGTAAACAGGCCATCACGCACTTTGCATCACGCCGGGCAATGGACATTGAAGGCCTGGGCGATAAATTGGTTGATCAACTGGTTGAGGCCAACCTCGTACATACACTGGCAGATATTTACAAGCTGGATTTAACAACGCTCAGTAATCTTGAGCGCATGGCGAATAAATCAGCACAGAACATTCTGGATGCACTAGAAACCAGCAAAAAAACGACACTGGCACGTTTTATTTATGCGCTGGGCATGCGTAACGTCGGTGAAGCCACTGCCAAAGACCTGGCTAAACATTTTGGTAATTTATCGGCATTGATAAATGCAAGTACGGAAGATCTATTGGCGGTTAATGATGTCGGCCCGATAGTTGCCGAGTCTATTACCAATTTCTTCTCCGAAGCGCATAACCAAAGCGTGATTGCGGAACTCCTTGCTGCGGGCATTACCTGGCCGGAGACAGAAGGCAGGCAGCTTTCGGATGGTAAGCTGGTAGGTAAAACATTGGTACTTACCGGAACGTTGCCTACAATGTCACGCGATAGTGCAAAAGAACTTATAGAAGCTGCAGGCGGCAAGGTGAGCGGTAGTGTTTCCAAAAAAACAGATTATGTAGTTGCCGGCACAGAAGCCGGAAGCAAACTGGATAAGGCGCAGGAACTTGGTATTGCAATTCTGGATGAAGCTGGTTTATTGGCATTGTTGGAGTAATCGATGGAAAACAAGAACTATCATCAATATTTAGACGCCGTAATCGATATTGCTAAAGATGCTGGCGCAGCAATTATGCAGGTGTATGGAACGGATTTTGATGTTGAAAATAAATCTGATAACTCCCCTTTAACACAGGCAGATATGGCAGCGCATAATGTGATTACTAGCGCATTAAAGCAGCTAACGCCTGATATCCCGATTCTTTCTGAAGAATCCGAAACTATAGATGCCGGCGAACGTAACTCCTGGCAGTTGTACTGGCTGATTGATCCACTGGATGGTACGCGCGAATTTGTTAAGCGAAACGGTGAGTTTACGGTGAATATTGCCTTGATAGATCAACATTCATCAGTAATGGGGGTAGTTTACGCACCGGCGACAGACCTGTTGTATTTTGCATCATTGGGGAATGGGGCTTTCAAACAAGTTAAAGATCATGCCGCCACCTCAATTCACACCAGACCTTTTAATATGGAAAAACTGATTATCGCGGGCAGCCGGTCTCATAGTGACCATAACTTACAGCGTTTTATAAACAATATTCATGTTGCTACTGGTGCAATTCCTGAACTTATCAGCATGGGAAGTTCTCTAAAAATTTGTTTAGTAGCGCAGGGTGCTGCTGATGTGTACCCGAGATTGGGACCAACCTCAGAATGGGATACTGCTGCAGCGCATTGTGTGCTGAAAGAGGCGGGCGGCGATATTGTTGATGAGGCTGGTAAGGAGCTGCGCTATAACACCAAGCAATCACTATTAAACCCTAATTTTTTTGCTACCGTTCAGAAATCATTTAATTGGTCTGAGTTTTTGTAAAACAACCATGCATTGACTGCATATAACTTAAAGAATCTTGATAATTATGAAGCTACAATTAACTTTAACAACGTTTTTTACTGCATTGTATTTTAATAATGTTTATGCGGTTTCTGATGATGCCTACGCCTGTAACAAAGCTTATGAGCGGGGAGATTATTCTGCTGCAACTACACTGGCAACCAAAGCACTGAATACAGATAGCCATGACCGTGATGCACTGATATGTCAGGGGCGCACTTATAGCGCACAAGGGGATTTAAAGTCAGCATTGACCGCTTTTAATTCAGCAGGAGACCTTTCCAGCAATGCTTTTGATAAAACGATTGTAGCGCTCGTTACCGGCCATGCCTATAAAAATGCAGACCAGTATGAGCAGGCCATTGCAAGTTACCAGGAAAGTTTAAAGCAGGCAGGCCTCGCTAAAAGCAAAGGTTTTCAGCGTGTATCTCATGTTGGTATCGGTAATGTGCTCTTTAAAACCAAACAGTATCCATTAGCGCTGGAGTCCTATTTAGCAGCGACTGAACTTGATGCTAATGACAATGAGCGTGGTGAAAGTTATGAACATATAGCTGAAATTTATCACTTGATGAATCAACATGACCAGGCGCTTGAATATCAGATCAAGGCTTACTTCATGCATCAAAAATCCGGCACACCAGATCAGTTTGCGCACTCCAGTATTGAGCTAGGGCGTTACTATGCCGCTACAAAAAACTACAGCAGTGCAGAAAACACTTTAAATAAGATTATTAAATATGCCAATGAGCAGGGCGGTCCATATTATGAAGCCCAGGGCTGCTATGTTCTGGCTCAGGTTAAGGCTGCTGCAGGCGATATGGACTCAGCCAAAACACTGATCGATAAAGCCAGATTGATTGCTAAAAACACCAATGACAAAGCGCTGGATGCAGAAATTACAAAGGAAACAGAAAATTTAATTAAATAATTACGTTACCCTGTAAGGAATCGGCAGGATATTTGACTAATTAGCGTTATCAATGTGTTAGTAGAAACTCTTTAGGGGTTTCCATAATTAAAGGATGCGTCATGATTATTCAAAAAAAATCCGATATTATTCCATCTGAAATTACACCTAGAGAAGTTTTTGAAAATAGGCGTAAATTTCTACAGCAGGCAGGCTTCGGCCTGCTGGCCGGGGCAGCAGCGGGACTGCTTGCAAACCCATCATATGCTGCTCTTGGTAAATCAACATCATTACACAGGGTAAGCAACTCATTAATAAAGCTGCCACCTTTCAGTAAATCCCAATATGGAGGCGGTGAAAAATTAACGCCCTATGAGGATGTCACCACCTATAACAACTATTACGAATTTGGCACCAGCAAGGACGAGCCAGCTATCCATTCAAAATTATTCAAGCCTGTTCCCTGGACTGTAAGCATAGAAGGGCAGGTGAAAAAGAATAAAACAATCAGCATTGAAGATATTCTGAAGCTGGCACCTTTAGAAGAGCGTATATACCGGATGCGCTGTATTGAAGGCTGGTCTATGGTCATTCCGTGGATAGGGTTCCCGCTCGCGCAGTTAATTAAATGGGCAGAACCGAATGCCAATGCCAAGTATGTTGAATTTACCTCTTTAGCTGATGCTCATCAGATGCCTGGTGTAAATCTGCCAGTACTAGACTGGCCATATGTTGAGGGCTTGCGTATGGATGAAGCCATGAACCCGCTGACAATCATGGCGGTAGGTCTATACGGTGAGGCCCTGCCTAATCAAAATGGTGCTCCAATGCGTCTGGTGGTGCCATGGAAATATGGCATCAAAGGTGCAAAAGCAATCGTTAAGATTCGATTCACAGAGGAAATGCCGATTACAACATGGATGAAAGCCATCCCAAGTGAATATGGTTTTTATTCCAATGTTAATCCACAGGTTCCTCACCCGCGCTGGACGCAAACTTCTGAAAAAAGAATCGGAGCAGGGCTATTTGCCGGAAGGATTAAAACGTTGATGTTTAATGGTTATACAGAGCAAGTAGGGCATATGTATGCGGGCATGGACTTGCGAAAAAACTTTTAAAAATATTATGTTAGGTAATCTCAGCAAAGTCCCCGGTAAAAAGCTAATAGCTCAAATTAAAGTTGCTTTATTTCTATTGTGCCTTGTGCCATCGCTACGCTTGCTGTGGCTAGCTATTAATGATGATTTGTCAGCAAATCCGATAGAATTTATTGAAAGATCCACGGGCTTCTGGACACTATTCATACTCTTGGCAACGCTGAGCTTAAGTCCGATAAGGCTGCTGACAGGGCGCACCTGGCAACTGCAATACAGGCGTATGCTGGGACTTTTTATGTTTTTTTACGCCTGTTTACACGTTACAACCTATCTATGGCTGGATTACGGGTTTAATTGGACTGACATTATCAACGATGTTATTAAGCACAACTATGTGCTGGTCGGTACAGCAGCTTTCCTGTTAACGCTACCACTGGCTATAACCTCGAATAACCTAATGATCAGGCTGCTGCGTGAGCGATGGAAAAAGCTGCATTATCTTGTCTATATAATTGCCATTCTTGGTGTAATCCATTTTTTATGGCTGGTAAAAAAAGACCTGCGCGAACCTGTTTTTTACGGATTAATACTGGCCTTGCTCTTGGCGACCAGGATTTATTATCATTTTTCAAATACGAAATCTAATAAAAAAACTCCTTGGAAATGTAAGTGATAAGCCCTTAATGCGACTAACCGGCATCATCCATTAATCCGGGAGTCACAAAATGAAGGCAAATAAATTAACGCAAGCAGCAACAAGCCTATATTGCAGAATTATCGCGCAATTGAACAATATGGCCGATTTTATTCCACCGTTATTCTTACGCTTAATCCTGGCTATTGAGTTTGGTGAATCAGGAGTTGAAAAGCTTCATGGCAGCAACTGGTTTAATGAAATAGCATTTCCATTTCCATTTAACCTGTTACCGCCAGATGTTAGCTGGCATATCGCAACTTATTTTGAAATCTTTGGTGCAATCGCTTTATTGCTGGGCATTGCTACAAGGTTTTTTTCAATTTCTCTCGTAATACTTACTATCGTTGCAATTCTTTCTGTACATTGGCCAGCTGAAATAACAAGCTTCAATGATTTAATCAGTGGTTACCGTATTATTGATGAAGAAGGTGATGGACTAGGTAATTACAAGCTGCCGTTACTTTTTATAATAATGTTTTTACCTTTAATATTTAAAGGTGCTGGAAAACTCAGCTTTGATTACTTTTTAACCTGCAAAGTTAAATCATAATATTTCAATAAATTTCCATTCCTCCAAAATTTACCGTTAACCTCTGAAAAATGAAATTAACGGTAAATTTTACAAGCATTTAAATTGGTAGGTAATGGTATGACCTTAGTTATCTAATTTAAAACGCTCTAAACGCGCTTATTAATAGTAGTGATGATTGATTGAGAAAAAAATAGCTATTTGCCATAACTTAGTTAAATAATGATATTATTAATTTTACATAATATACATTATACGAAATAAGCATTATTATTTTGCGGAATAGTTATTCATTTTCACTTCTGCTTTTGGACAACTCCAAAAGGACTAAAAATGAAAGAATTTCCGCACAATGTTTTTAATGTTCAGCTCACCCGTTCACAATTAGAGCTGCTTTCTAAAATGCTAGACCAAGAAATTGCCACTCTTGAGTCTGGGTATGCACACCCACACCCACAAATTCTTAAAAAGACTGCCCGCGTGATTTGGGAACAACTGCAACCTTCACCAGCAGAAAAGCAAAAACGCTTTGCTTCTTGGGTTAATAACTTGGGTTTGGCATCATGTTAATCGACCATTCAAAACCCATTAGAACCGAACCCGTAAGCCTTCGTCGTTTTGCAGAGCTTACGGGCTTATCCCTTGATTTACTGCGCACATACTGCCTGCAAGGCCGTATTTTAGGCGCTCGCAAGCATGTATTGACTAAGCAATGGTGGATTTACCCGCCCGCCAAGATTGTGCCTAGTCAAAAGCGCTGGTGAAGCGGAAAAAGTACAAACGCAAGCCATATAAGCCAATAGATAAAGACCAGTTTATGGAAATCAGGAAAATTAACCGAATGAGTATTGAGCAGGTCGCCAAGCTGTTACAGGTGACCAGTAGAACGATAGCGCATTGGGAAAGCGGCGTTACCCGCATTCCCTATTCCGCTTTTAAGCTGCTGCGCTGCCTTGCCAATGGTGAATTGCTGCCTGATGTCTGGAAAGGTTGGACTATCAAAGGAGACACCCTTTGGTCGCCCGTGGGTAGACCGTTCCGGCAACATGAGCTTACGTATTTATCACATTACTTCACTATGGCTCGCTATTGGCAAGCGGATTATGAACGCCGAAATGCCACAAGGCAAGGGGCTCAATCGCCCACTGCCCGCCCCTTGTTACGGGTCTTGAAAGGGGGCAAGGCATGAATGCGCCAATGTTTAAAGGGCTTTTAGCGCCGTATGGGGGCATGACCCCATATAGACAGCGACAAAGCGCATTTATACGGCGTCTATCGCGTGCGGTTAAGGGTAGCGGTTTGCTTCAGGCCATTGCGCGCCCTGTAGACGGTTTTAAAGGGGTTATAACCAGACAGAGCGCGTGTGAAGCGCGGCAGCGCGTCGGCAGCGTGATGGATGGTTATTTGTTGTTAGATAACCTGGCGTATTCCCCTATTTCTCGTCTGCTTCGCTTCTTAATAATAAGCGAAGTTTCGGCAACGGGTTGCCTTATTTGCAGGCCGTTAAATAGACCTGTAAGCCTTACGCTTACAGGCTTTGGGGGTTTTTAACATGATAAAAAACTGTTCCGTCTCAAAATTGCAGGTTTTTAGTGCGCCGGCTGGTTACATTGAAGCGGTTTCTGTGGCGTATGCTGCCGCCAAAATGTACGTTTCTGAAAGGCGTATCCGGCAAATGCTGGCTACTGGCGTGTTAAGCGGCACCAAGCAGTCAAGGGCTTGGCGTATTGATTATCCGTTCAGGGTGCGTCTTGGCACTCGTGGCCCTGCTTCTCAATACTTTAAAGACCGTTCTGTCGTACCTAAAAAACGCTGGAATAGTTCGCCCTTTCCTAATCAGAAAATAAAAAAGGGAGTATGAAAATCTTTCTTTGGCTGATATCCAATGTAGATAATTTAAAAATTTAGCTCCAAAAGTAGACAGTTGAATTTGTACAACTATACATTACACGAAGTTAACAATATCAATATCGGAGCAGCATTTAGCTGGGTATGCTAAATGCTGCTTGTTATGCCTTACTAAAAACACTAATGATCTTTTTCAGCTCAGGTACGCAAGAACCACATTGGGTTCCACATTTGAGTTTATTTTGAAGCGTAATTAGATCTGCGCCTCTGGATACAGCGTCGATAATTTCATTTTCTGAAACATCCAGGCAGTTGCAAATAATTTTCCCCCTGCTTGGTTGAGATGCTGGCGGAGCACTTAGAGGGGCTAAAGCCCATTTTCTGAGATCATTGGTAAATTCGCCTGTGGTCATTACTTCTTTCAACCATTCAGTTGCAAGTGTTTCACCTACCAGACGTACGCCTGTCACTTTTTTATCGGAAGTTTCAGAACCAGAAGACTCAACCAGAATGCGCTTGCTAATGCCGCGTTTATCATCTTGATAATTAAGTAATGGCATGTCATCCATCATGCCTAAAATTTCATCTATTTTGGATATTAGAGCCATATCCGGGGCTTCGTGATGCGCCGCCTTAAATATGAGAATGCCGGCATGGCCATGCTGCTGACGGCCAAATAAGCCGCATGTGGCGTAATCAAACATCGATAGCATGTTGCGAAGTTTTTGCAGCAAAGTCAGGTCATTAATCGAGCGCATGATTGTCATGCGCCATGGCAGGGTTAATTTCTCGACTCGAATTGCAGTGTGTTTAAGTTCCGGTTGTTTTGAGGTTTTATCAAATGCTGAAGGCGTCATGGCATTTACACCAAGGCCATTCATGAAGTTGTTGTTCCAATGCATGGGTATAAAGGTCTGTGTTTCTTGAATATCACTGGAAACCCTGGCCTGCACCACCAAACTGCCGCGTTTGTTGCTGACTTTTACGATGTCACCATCTTTGATTTGACGGCGTGACATATCCTGTTGGTTCATGTAGATCAAAGGCTCTTCTGCATGATTAAACAGCTGTGCTATCGTGCCGGTTCGGCTCATACCGTGCCATTGATCACGCAACCGCCCGGTTAATAGATGCAGTGGGTGGCGTGCATCAATTTTATCTGTAGTTGGTTTGTATGAAGTATTGATGAATTTAGCTTTGCCATCTGCGGTTGCAAATACGCCGTCAGTATACAGCCGCGCCCTGCCGGTGCCATCTCCGGACTTAAAAGGCCACTGTTGCGGGCCTTGTTCATTCAGCAATGCATAGCTTAACCCTGTGATGTCCAGATCGCGGCCGCGCGTGGTTTCACGGTGTTCGTTAAATATTTCTTCTGTTGCGGTATAAGGAAATAAACCGGAAGTTTTTCCTAGCTTTTTCTCCAGGCGCTGCGCAAAATCCACCATAATTGCCCAGTCATGACGTGCTTCTGCCGGCGGCATAATTGCCGGGTTCACGCGAGTAATCCGGCGTTCAGAATTTGTGACTGAGCCTTCTTTTTCTCCCCAAGTGCTTGCCGGCAAGAGCACGTCGGCATATTTAGCAGTGCTGGTATTATTAAAAGCATCCTGCACTACAACCAGTTCAGCCGCATTCAGAGCATCCAGTACATTATTCAGGCCTGGCATGGAGTGTGCCGGATTGGTGCAGGCAATCCAGATTGCTTTAATCTCCCCTGCTTTTACTGCCTCAAACATTTCTACAGCCGTTTTCCCGGCTTTCTCCGGTACGGAATCAACGCCCCATAGTTTGGCGATCTCGGAGCGATGCACCGCATTGGCCAGATCACGATGCCCCGACATAAGGTTGGCCATACCCCCTACTTCGCGCCCACCCATGGCATTGGGCTGGCCAGTAAGCGAGAATGGCCCGGCACCTGGTTTGCCGATCTGCCCTGTTGCAAGATGCAGGTTGATCAGCGCAGCATTTTTATCCGTACCGTGTATGGATTGATTCAGGCCCATGCAGTACATGGACAAGCTTGGACCATGACCGAACCACTTGGCTGCGGTTACGATATCTGATTCTTGAATGCCGCAAATATCTGCAACCATTTTAGGCGTGTATTCACGCACTGTATCTTTTAGTGCTTCAAAACCGGCCGTATGTGATTTGATGAATTCAGTATCCAGCAGCCCTTCCCATAACAACACGTGCAGCATGCCGTTAAACAGGGCTACATCTGTTCCTGGCTGGATTGCCAGATGTAAGTCTGAAGATGTTGCTGTGTCAGTTTTGCGCGGGTCTACTACGATAATTTTTAAATCGGGATTCTTGTTTTTGGCATCTTCGATACGCCTGAAAATGATTGGATGTGCAAATGCAGTGTTCGACCCCGCAATCAATAAGCAGCCTGTATGATCAATATCCTCATAACACGCCGGTGGCGCATCAGAGCCCAGTGTGACTTTGTAGCCGGCAACCGCAGATGACATGCAAAGGCGTGAGTTTGAGTCTACATTATTGGTACCGATCAGGCCTTTAGACAGTTTGTTAAAAACATAATAATCTTCCGTCAGCAACTGTCCGGATATATAAAACGCCACACTGTCTGGACCATATTGCTTAATAGTTTGTGCAAATTTATCGGCAACAAAATCGAGGGATTGATCCCAGCTTGCTTTTGCTCTATGCCCTTCGCGTTGCATACGCATTTCGGGGTAAAGCAGTCGATTATCCAGTTTTGCAGTAAGGTGCAGCGTAGAGCCTTTGGTGCACAGGCGTCCAAAATTTGCTGGATGGTCAGGATCTCCCTTGACATCAACTATCACATTATTTTCAGAATGGATAATGACGCCGCATCCAACGCCGCAATAACAACAGGTAGATTTTGTTTGTTTGATCAATTGATTACTCTTTTAATTCTAAAAATACAAATCCATCTTCAACTTTAGTCTTGAAACATGCGGTTTCACCGACATCCGGTTCTTCCGCTTTGCCGTCTATCAGGCTTATTTTCCAGCTATGCAATGGGCAAGCTACTTTATCCCCATACACAATGCCCTGTGATAGCGGCCCGCCTTTATGCGGGCATTTGTTATTAATGGCATATACGCTGTCATTTTCCAGGCGAAAGACCCCTATTTCCTGATCTTTTGCGCGTACAACGCGCGCTCCCAGTTTAGGAATATCTTCCAGTAATAACACTTTTACCCAATTACTCATGTTGTTTAATCCTTTGTATCATGCCTACTGTCTAAATTCAGACAATGATTAATAAATAAATCAATAAAAAATTCAAGATTAAAGAAAAAGCCGCAATCCATTGCCACTTAACAAACCGCGCCCTGGCAACCAGCGGTGTCCTGGCCGGTGCCAGAATAGGTTTTGATTCACCAGATTCAAGTGCCAATATCATTTCTTCAGCTGTTTCAAATCGCATTGCGGGATCACGGGCAACTGCTTTTAAAATAATGTTTTCCAACCACAGCGGTGTATCTGGACGGTATCTGGACGGTGGAACCGGGTCGCTGAATTTTGGGTGTTGGAATGGCTCAACTTCTCCGTATGGATATTTACGCGTGAGCAAATGGTAAAGTGTAACCCCTGCTGCATAAATGTCCGTACTGGCACTCGCCATTTCTCCTTCAAATAATTCCGGTGCCATGAAGCTCGGCGTACCCGGGTTTTGCATAGACTCTATCTTTCCAATACCACTGCTGACCGCAATACCCAGATCCAGAATGCGCAGGCGCTGGTCGCTACCCTGATGCACATTGGCAGGTTTAATATCACGGTGAATGATATTGAGTCGATGGAGCGCACCCATGCCACGCATCATATCTATGCCGATTTTAGCGATGCCAGCAATTGTAAAGTGGTGCCCGCCATCCAGCCTCTGCTGCAAAGTAGCTCCCTCATGCCAGCTGATGACAAAATACAACTTGCTGCGATGTTCAACCGATACAGGAAAAACTTGAGGCAAGTGTTGAGAGACAACCCGTTTTGACAGCCACTCCTCATTTAACAGAGCGGCACATGTTTCTTTATCTGCCGCCAATAGTGGCTGCAAGGTTTTTAGTACAAATAACTGACGCGTTTTGACATGCCGGACCTTATATAAGAGGCTGGCACGCGACTCGTGCAGCAGTTCGACAATTTCAAAATTATCCAACAAGTCGCTGACATTTAATTTATCAGGAACCATTAAATGCCGGCCACTTGCAATCAGCTCTGACAGTGTATCTTCGCCAGGCTGTATCACCTGGGCGGCAACCGCAGTACAGTTATCCTGACTGCCTTTTTCCAAAGCGGATATAGTTAGGTGTTTACATAACAGCGATGGGTCATCATAGAGCTCTAATGCTTTCTGTATGTACTTTTCATCAAGCGCCCCCCAGACGCCATCGCTCATTACAATAAACACATCATTCGTGGCAAGCTCACCTTCAATAAAATCCACAAACAAATGCTGATCCAACCCAACCGCGCGCTTCAGCACATGACGCATATCCGGCCTATCCCACACATGGTCGGTTGTAAGCTGTTTGAGCACACCGTCACGGTAAAGATAAATGCGCGTGTCACCTACATGGGCGGCATAGTAACGCTGCCCACGTAACAACAGCAAAGAAAGCGTCGTTGCCATGCCTGCCAGATCGCGATTCGCATTGGCCTGGGCCATTAACCAGCGATTAGCTGCCGTAATGACCTTGTCCAGTGCAGTCAATGGTTCCCACGTATCCGGTGTAGCATAATAGTCGGAGGTAACAGTTCTCACCGTCATTTCTGCTGCTTCGCCACCGCCTGCATTCCCGCTGACACCATCTGCCACAGCAACAATAGCACCCTTAACATTTAGCTGCGCTTGTGCCGGCGTGGCGACCCCCACGTAATCTTCATTACGTGGTCTGGGGCCGGTGAGACTGGATTGGCCTGTTGTGAATTTTAGCGACATTTGCAATTGCTCTCATTAAACCTTAGCTGTGGTTGCTGAACCCCAAGTAGTTCTCCAGCGGGTTTTAACGCCCATCAAGCCGCCCATGGCAAGTATTGCCAATGCTGAGAAAATCACCAAGCCCATTTGATAGCTGCCAAAGTTTTGCTTGAAATAACCCAGGCTTGCCGCCAGGTAGAAACCGCCAACACCACCCGCCATACCGACCAGGCCAGTCATCACACCGATTTCTTTACGGAAACGTTGTGGTACCAGTTGGAACACAGCACCATTGCCCATTCCCAACATCGCCATGGCAGGCATAATAACAGCCAAAGCAGCTTGATAGGTTGACAAACCAAAGCTCATGACCAGCAGTAATACTGCCGCTAACGCGTACATTACCAACAATGTTTTTACACCACCGATTCTATCGGCAATTACACCACCCAAAGGACGTACCAATGAGCCGATAAACACACATGCAGCGGTACAGTAACCTGCAGCTACCGGACCAAGGCTATATAAATCGTTAAAGTAAATCGTTAATGATGATGCCAAGCCGACAAAACCGCCAAACGTCACGCTGTAGAAGAACATAAACCACCAAGCGTCTTTATCTTTCAGGATCGTTAGATACTGACCCAGTGATTTAGGCAGCGGCGCATCTGCTGTGTCTTTTGCAAAGTAGCTATAAAACACCAGTACGATCATTAACGGAATCAAAGCTAGGCCCAGTACATTATTCCAGCCATAAGCAACAGCCAGCCCTGGTGCGAACAGCGCAGCAAACACTGTACCAGAGTTACCGGCACCCGCAATGCCAAGTGCTGTGCCTTGATGCTCAGGCGGATACCAGCGTGAGGCCAATGGCAATGCCACAGCAAAAGAGGCGCCTGCAAAGCCCAATCCCAAACCTAGCAGCAATGCCTGCTGGAAGGTGTGTATGCCGTGCATCCATGCAAAAAACAAACTTAAAATTACAATCACCTGACCGACGACTCCTGCCATTTTAGGTTTGATCTGATCGACCAGCACGCCCATGACAATTCTTAACAATGCGCCTGCCAATACCGGTGTTGCCACCATCAAGCCTTTTTGTGCAGGTGATAATTGCAGGTCTGTGGCTATTTGTACAGCCAATGGCCCTAGTAACACCCACACCATAAAACTTAAATCAAAATATAAAAACGCAGAAAATAATGTTGGTTTATGGCCAACCTTCCAAAAGCTACTTTTCATGGTATTCCCCTAAATTAACAAAAAAATCAAACAGAAATGGTTTCAAACTCTTTGAACTGATCGCGTTTCTGAACACGCTCGGCCCAAGGATTAACTGCTCCTTGCAGTGCATATAGCAAGCGCTCGTAAGCTGCCTTCCTGCCATCTGCATCTTCAACTACACGTTTCTTGACATAGTCCATGCCTACCCGCTCCAGCCAATGCACAGTGCGATCCAGATATCTGGCTTCCTCACGGTAAATCTGGATAAATGCACCTGAGTACTCAAGCACTTCGTCATGGGTTTTTACCTTGCACAGGAACTGTGCAACTTCGGTCTTGATACCGCCGTTACCGCCTACGTAGATTTCCCAGCCTGAATCCACGCCAATAATGCCGACATCTTTAATCCCTGATTCTGCACAGTTGCGCGGACAGCCGGAAACCGCGAATTTGACCTTGTGTGGTGCCCACATATGATCAAAGGCCTTTTCTATATCAATCCCCATCTGTGTAGAGTCTTGAGTGCCGAAACGACAGAACTCGGATCCCACACAGGTTTTAACCGTACGGATCCCTTTGGAATAGGCATAACCGGAAGGCATATCCAGGTCTTTCCACATGCCAACCAGGTCTTCTTTTTTCACGCCCAGCAAGTCAATACGCTGGCCGCCGGTCACTTTCAGCATCGGCACCGCATACTTATCGGCCACATCAGCAATCTTGCGCAGCTGATCCGGCGTGGTGACCCCGCCATACATACGCGGCACAACTGAATATGTACCGTCTTTCTGGATGTTGGCGTGTACACGTTCATTGATAAACCGTGATTGCGGATCATCCACAGCTTCATGTGGCCAGGTAGAGATCAGGTAGTAATTCAGTGCCGGGCGACAGCTTGCACAGCCATTGGGCGTGCGCCATTCCATACCTTTGATCGCATCCGGAATATTGAGGTATTTATGAGTACGTATTTCTGCCCGTACTTCTTCATGGTTTTTATCGGTACATCCGCAAATGGCTTTACTGGTAGATGGCGGTGCATAGCCACCGCCCAAGGTACTGGCAAGAATCTGCTCAACTAATCCGACACATGAACCACAGCTGGAACCAGCTTTGGTTTGTTTTTTTACATCATCAATCGTGAACAGTCCTTTATCCTGAATTGCTTTAACGATGGTGCCTTTACATACACCGTTACAGCCGCACACTTCCATTTCATTGGTCATGGCGGCAGCTTTATCCTGGCCCTGATGGCCGGTATTTCCCAGTGAGTCCTGTCCGAACATCAGGTAATCACGAATCTCATGAATAGGTTTGCTATCCCTGAGCATTTGAAAATACCACGAACCGTCCGTGGTATCCCCATAAAGCACACTGCCGATGATTTTGTCATCTTTGATAACGAGCTTTTTGTAAACCCCGCCAACTGCATCGTGCAAAACAATTTCTTCCGTTTCTTCATTGCCCTCAAACTCACCGGCGCTGAACAGGTCAATTCCTGTAACCTTTAATTTGGTTGAGGTAACAGAACCTTTGTACAAACCGATACCAAAATTACCAAGGTGCGTTGCACATACCTTTGCCATTTCAAACAGCGGCGCTACCAGACCGTAGGAAATACCGCGGTGACTGACACACTCCCCTACCGCATAAATACGTGGATCAAAGGTCTGCATGGTGTCATTCACCACAATACCGCGGTCACAGTGGATACCGGCAGATTGAGCCAGTTCAAAATTAGGGCGTATGCCTACTGCCATCACAACAAGGTCAGCTGGAACATAAGTGCCATCGCTAAACTGCACAGCTTTCACACGGCCATCGGCATCACCAACTAAACGCTCGGTATTGGTTTCAAGTAAAAACTTCAGGCCTTTGGCTTCAAGATTATTTTTCAGCATTAACCCTGCGGTCTTGTCTAGCTGACGGTCAAGCAACCATTCATTCCTGTGTACTACCGTTACATCCATGCCCTGAATTTTCAGGCCATTGGCAGCTTCCAGGCCCAGCAAACCACCGCCAATTACAACCGCATGCTTGTATTTACTCGCTGCCTGTATCATGTCATTGGTATCTTTGATGTCACGGTAACCAAGAACGCCGTCTAGCTCTTTGCCTGGAACCGGCAATATAAATGGCTTGGAGCCTGTTGCAATCAATAGCCGGTCGTATTCTGCACTGGTGCCGTCAGCGGCATATACCACCCGATTTTTACGGTCGATTTTGTTAATGCGGGCATTGGTGTATAGAGCAATATTGTTTTCCGCATACCACTCACGGCTGTTCAAAATAATGTCGTCAATGGTTTGCTCATTTGCTAAAACCGGCGATAGCATAATGCGGTTGTAATTAGGGTATGGTTCATCCCCAAACACGGTTATGTCATAAATATCAGGCGCTATCTTTAATAACTCCTCTACAGTACGCATCCCGGCCATGCCGTTCCCAACCACAACCAATTTCATTTTTTTCATGTCAATTTCTCCATCTACGCAGCTACATTGAAAGTAGCCAATAATTTTTTACTGTTAGCCATGTGAACGACATCACCAATGACAATGATGGCCGGGCTATCCAATTTATGCTCATGTACTGCCATAGGCAGCATGGCAAGCGGTGCGGCTGCACAGCATTCCTCAGGCAATGTTCCGTGCTGAATAGCGATGGCCGGCGTGTCATGTTCCATCCCTGCTGCGAGTAAATCGCTTACGATTTCTGACACTTTTTTAATGCCCATGTAAATCACCAGTGTCGTTTTACTTGCAACCAGCGCCCTCCAGTTCAAAGGCTCACCATCCTGTGTATGCCCGGTGAACATCGTGACGCCATGTGTAAACTCCCTGTGTGTTATCGGAATTCCCATGCTTGCTGGTACTGCAATTCCGCTAGTAATGCCTGAAATCACTTCATATTCGATACCGGCATTCAACAGGGCTAACATTTCTTCGCCACCGCGCCCGAACAGGAATGGGTCACCGCCTTTTAAACGCACTACCAGCTGCCCTTGCTCAGCCAATGCAATCAGCATGCGGTTGATAAAATGCTGCGGCGTAGATTTACAGCCGCCTCTCTTGCCGACATGAACTAGTCGTGCCTGTGGGCAATGCTCCAAAATGGCGATATTTACAAGGTCATCAACAAGCACTACATCAGCAAGTTTCAAGGCTTTTATAGCCTTGAGCGTAATCAGCTCAGGGTCACCCGGGCCAGCACCTACCAAAAAAACCTTACCTGACATGTTTAATCCAGCCTTTTTCAACAAAAATTGATGCTTCGTTTACAAGTTGTAGTTCAGTGTCAGCCATAACTTATCGGTATCTCTAATACGACCTGCGGCGTTTTGGTCACTCTCTGAATATTTGCCGTATTCCACTTTTGCCATCAGCTGCTTGTTATAGCTGTAACTCGTAGCGACGTTCCACTCGCGGCCATATTGGTCTGCGATACCTCCGCCTACTTTATTAAAGTCTTCATCTGAGTTCATCCAGTGGTAATCAGCAAAAAATGCAAAGTCACCGTATTTGTATGTGGCGGTAATAAATGAATCGCGCATACCTTGTTTGGGCGTGACCAGAAACTTGTCTGTCCATCCCTGGAACAAATGATTGGTGCCAAAAGGTGTTTGGAAAGCGTATTTACCATCGTTGCTGCTCAATAGCTCCTGGTCGGCACGTAATGTGAAGCTGCCATAAGCCACTCCTCCACCCAACTTGTAATAATGGGCATCAATATTTTTATCACCGCCTGAGTAATCCTGCTGTTTCGCATATTCAGCGGTGTAAAGAATCTTCCAGTCATCATTCAGCTTACTAGCACCATCT